>JAFUWD010000077.1 GCA_017483645.1 Muribaculaceae bacterium
CTGAATGGCATGCGACATCAACTGAGAACGTATGTTCCGACATGAGTTACCGACGAGGTGCAATGGCTGAAACGTATATGAGGTTACCACCACAGAGATAGGTATAATCAGTCGGCAGCAGAAGTTAAAGGAAGATGGGGGCTGAAATGCCCTGAAAGCAAGCCAAACCGCCGTATGCCGAACGGCACGTACGGTGGTGTGGGAGGAAAGGGAGCGAAAACCAAAACTCTCGCTCCCCAACCTACCCGATTGTATCGGAAGGCAATGCCGTGCTGTTATTTGAATAGCAGCCGGGAGAATTCCACCAAATAGGTTCGCCAGTTGCGCCACTCATGGCCACCGTCGCTCTCGAAATAAGTGTAGCGGCTTGCCAGTTGGTTGTGGTCGAGCATTTTTCGGAATTTCTTGTTGTCTTCGTAAAGGAAGTCATCCTTGCCGATGCCAATCCAGTAAAGCCGTGGCCGTTGGTCGAACTGCGCCACTATTTTTTGCTCCAAACTCTCATAAACCTCGCTCTTCACGTCTTTGCGTGGGGTGATGGCAGCCGAGAACAGGCCCACATAGCCATAGTCGAGGGGCGCGTTGGCGCTGATGTAGAGCGAGTGGAAACCACCCATCGACAATCCGGCGATGGCGCGATGGCGCTTGTTGGCCTTGACTCGATAGTTGGCCTCGACCCATTTCACGATGTCTTGGAATGAGCTTTCAAACGAGCCCTCCATCCACTGCTTGTGGTCGAAAGTGGGTGTAGTCATGCCGGCTGCCGTGCTGCCCGGAGCGGCTTGTTCGTCGACGTTGCCGTTAGGCATCACCACAATCATAGGCATTGCCTGCCCTGTGGCGATGAGGTTGTCCATCACTTGGGCTGTGCGTCCTTGTTCCAGCCACGCCGTTTCGTCGCCTCCCGAGCCGTGCAGCAAGTAAAGAACGGGGTAGCGTTGACGGCTGGTTTCGTAGCCGGCCGGGGTGTAGACCGTGAGCCGGCGATTGGTTTTCAGGGTGGGGGAGTCGTACCACACCTGTGCCACTGTGCCATGGGGCACATCATGCACGGCATAGGGGCACGGTGCCTTGGCGTCGTCCACGATAAACAAGCTCATGACTGTGGCCACGTCGCGCATGGAATACACATTGTTGGCATCGAGCGTTTTCACACCGTCCACCACAAAGCAGTAGCGGTAAATGTCGGCTTGCAGTGGCTCGGTGGTCAGCGTCCAGATGCCATTGGCGCCGCGTGTCATCTTGGTGTCGGGGTGACGGTCCAGCCGCAGCAAGACCTCGCCGGCTTTCGGGGCGTCGATGGTGAAGGTGGCCCGGTGGTCCTTGCCGATGAGCGGTGCGCCGGTAGCGCCTCCGTGCAGTTCTTGCTGGCAGTGCCCTGAAATGGCCAGGCACAATGTTGTGAGGGTGATGGCAATGATTCGTTTCATGGTGATAGGTTTTTATGTGGGTTCAGTATTGTGCAATCAACGTGTCGATGCAATGTTGCCATTCGTCGGCATGCGTCGGGCAGTAGGTGTGTATGCCCAGTCGTTCGGCTGCGGCGGTGTTGTGCGGGCTGTCGTCAATAAAGAGTGTTTCACTTGGGTCGATGCCCTCGTCTTGAAGCATCATCTCAAATATGGCCGAGGCCGGCTTCATCACCTTGCAGAGGTAGCTCAAATACATGGCGTCGAAATAGTGGTCCAGCCCATGTCCCTGTCCGTCGAACTCGGTGCTGCGTGCCCAGGACATCATGAAGGGGTTGGTGTTGCTCAACAGAATCATGCGGTAGCCTTGCGCCCTGAGGCGGAGCAACGTGTCGAGATTGCCCTGCGGATGGCCGGCGAAATAGCCTTTCCAGCCATGCAGGCACTGATCCATGGTCAGTTCCTTGCCACACATCAGGCTCAATTCCCGCCTGAAGTCCTCGGCTGTGATGCGGCCGGCCTCCAGGTCGCCAAAGATGCCGCGTTGCTCAAACGGGTCGAGGTAGGTTTCGGCGTCGGCAACGCCCGCTTCTTCAAAGCATCGCACAGCGTTTTCCCGGTCGATGTCAATCACCACACCTCCCAAGTCAAAGACAAGATTTCGTATCATAATGGAATATTTTTGTCAAAATTGTTCAGCAATGCAAAGTTAACAATTTCCTGTTACTCCTGCAAACTGATGCCGATGGCTTAAAATTCCCACCAACGGTCGAATTGTTGCGCTTGTGAGGCTTCCAGGTTCACCGGCTGTCCGATGCGTGGGGTGAGCAGTTGCCAGCCGTGCCCGCGGGCTGCTGAGGCGATGCTGTCGAGGGGCTCGTTCCAGCGGTGTCGTGCCAGAGCGTACTTGGAATTGTGATAGGTGAGCAGACGGCCTGCACCCAAATCGTCGACAGCCTGTGGCAGCAGGTGAGGCATCATGTGGATATAGCGCCAGTCGGCATTGTATTGTCCATTCTCCATGATGGCCAGGTCGATGCCCGGATATTTCTTCCCGATGGCGGCGAAACGCCGGTCGTAGCCTCCGTCGCCACTCACATAGATACGGCGTGCGCCATCTATCAGGTAGCTGGCCCACAACGTGCGGTTGCGTCCCAGCAATCGTCCAGAGAAATGGCGCGCGGGCAAGCAACGCAGGGTGGCTGTGCTGTCGATGGCCAGTGAGTCGCCCCAGTCCATTTCGTGAACCAAGTGGGCTTCATATCCCCAGTACTCGAAGTGCTGGCCCACACCGAGCGGACACACCACGGCGCCCACCCGTTTGCGAAGCGCCTTCACGGTGTGGTAATCCAAGTGGTCCCAGTGGTCGTGGGTGATGATGAGATAGTCGACTGGCGGCAGGTCGGCAGGTGTATAAGTATCAGCGCCTTTGAATGGCCTCATGAACAGAGTCACCGGCAGTGTGGCGGTGAGCACAGGGTCGAAAAGAAAACGCTTTCCTCCTGTTTGAACAAATACTGACGAATGCCCCAGCCACACCACCACTTCCTCGTGGCGTTGGATGGCTTTCAGGTCGGTTTTGACGGTGGGAACGGGATTTAAAGGGCTCAGTCCATCCATTTTGCTGAACATGAAATCCCACATCACCCGTAAGGCGCTTTTGTCGCCTGTGAACTGCGGGGTGGTTTCTTGGTTGTGAAATTCCCCATCGGCCCATTGTGGCGACTGCCTCACTCGCTCCAAGCGCTGTCCGCGAGGCAGTTGTCCCGCCTCCACCCAAAGCAAGGTTCCCAGCCACACGACCAAAGCCAGCACGGCCATCAACAAAAAATAAATCATTTTCTTGAAATGCACGGTGATGGGGAACTATTCAAATGTCTTGGCCACGAGTTGCAGTGAGTCGATGATGTCGATGCCTTGCGGGCAGTGCTCCTCGCATTGGCCACACTGAATGCACTCGCTGGCGCGGCTGTGGCTCTTGGTCAGCACATTGTAATACATGCGCGAGTTGCCCACTTGTTTGTCATCGCCAAACTGGAACGCCTTGTTGTAGAGTTCAAAATATTCAGGGATGCAAATCTGCTGCGGGCATCCCTCGGTGCAGTAGTGGCAAGCTGTGCAAGGAATGGCGATGGAATCGTTGATGATGTGGCCTGCCTGTGCAACGATGGCTTGCTCCTCGGCGGTGAGGGGCTGGAAATTTTGCATCACGGCCGTGTTGTCGTCCATCTGCTGCTGATTGCTCATGCCGCTGAGCACCATCATCACGCCCGGCAACGATGCCGCGTATCGTATGGCCCACGAAGCGGCGCTGGCCTGCGGAGCATGGGTGCGGAACAACCGCTCGGCGGCTTCGGGCACACGGGCCAGGCTGCCACCTTTCACCGGTTCCATGACGATGACGGGCTTGCCTCGGCGCTGGCAGATGTCGTAGCAGGTGCCCGCCTCAATCGAGGGGCTGTCCCAGTCCACATAATTGATTTGCAGTTGCACGAACTCGGCCTCGGGGTGCTCGTCGAGGATGCGGGTGAGCAACTGAGAGTCGCTGTGAAACGAGAAGCCGATGTGGCGAATCTTGCCCTCGGCCTTCTTGCGGGCGATGAAGCCGAAGCCGTCCACGCGCTGCATACGGCTGTAGTAGTCGTGGTTGAGTGCATGCAACCAATAGTAATCGAAGTAATCGACCCCGCAGCGTTGCAACTGCTCGGCGAAGATACGTTCCATGTCGGCCTCGCTGTCGATGAGCCAGCACGGCATTTTGCTTGTGACGGTGAAATCCTTCCGCGGATAACGCTCGGCCACAGCCTGCCTGAAAGCGCTCTCGCTATGGCCGTTGTGATAGGGGTAGGCCGTGTCGAAATAGGTGAAGCCACGCTGCATGAAGGTGTCCACCATGGCTTTGGTGGCCTCGATGTCGATGCTCGAAAGGTCGTTGGCATCGGTGAGCGGCAAGCGCATCAACCCGAATCCTAATTTCTTCATTGTCGCTATGCTTGAAAACGATCGATTACTTGTTGAGCACATACTTGAGCACGGCGTAACCGCCCACTATCTGTAGCAGCATACCGGGGATGCCCATGCGCCAGTCGGCCAGTCCGGCCATCCACGAGCCGTCGATCAGGCATTCGGCCAGGGAGCCTATCACTTGATGGGTCAGCACCACGGCCACCAACGCCGCCAGGGTCACCCGCCCGGTGCGACGCGCCACCATCGCCGCCACTGCGGCGAGCGTCACCGACTTGACCAAAATCACAGGTAAAGCGGCCGCTGCCGGCATGCCGAAGAGCAGCGAGTTCATCACAGGCGAGAGTACTGCCGTGAGCAGGCCCACGCGCCATCCATATTTGTAGGCCGCCACAAGTGTGAAGAAATAGATGGGCAGCCAAATGTGTCCGCCGTTGGGCATGAGGTGGCACAGCTGGGGCAGTGCGATATTACCCAGAACAAAAAGAGTTGCCAGTACATAGGTTCGTGCCTGGCGGTAATCCATTGAATAGAGTTTGGTTGTTGCTGTATTCATTTTATTGAAGTTTAGAGTGAGCATGGTTTGTGTGAGGTCATTTGGATAAAATGCTGGCGAAGCAGTGCCTCTATTTCCTCGGGGGTGGTTGCCGGCATCACAATTTGCTCGAGCGGGCATCGGTCGTCGCCGGCCTCGATGATGATGTTGTCGACGAGAGTGCCGCAGCAGTGGTTGATGCCGGCCTGCTCGAGCACGGGCAAGGCCAGACGGCTCATCACCTCGGCATAGACCTCACGCACTCCGCCGCGTGCCATCAGCCCTGCGGCAGCTTTTCCCACCACTTTGTCGGCCACACGTGCTCCCTGCAGGCGCTCGGGTTCGTTGTCGAGAAGCCATACCAGGTCGCGCACACCTTTTTTGTCGTAGGTGCGTGTCTCTCCCAAGTTTTCCACCACCAGCGAGCATCTGGTGGCATGAAGCAGTTGCACAAGTGTTTGCTTGTCCATCAATAGTCTCTTAAACGTACAAAAATACAATATTTTGGCCAAGTTTACAAGAAATTAGGCTGCGCCAAGGCAAAAAAATGAAAAACTATGTTTATCTTTTTCCATTTCGCTCACCTTGCACTATGTTGAGGGCTGTCGCCCTCCAAATTAGGCTGCGGTTCGGAAATGCTCAAATAAATTTGGCATTTCGCTCACCTTGCACTAATTTTGCCAAAGATTATATTGATATGTTGTTATGCTTGAGAATTTAAAGAAATACGACGTGGTGCTGGCGAGCAATTCTCCTCGTCGCAAGGAGTTGCTGGCCGGTTTGGGCATCAACTTCAGGGTGGAGGTGCTCGATGGTGTGGACGAGTCCTATCCGCCGTCGATGCCAGCTCAAGACGTGGCACCCCATATAGCGCGTGTGAAAGCCGATGCCTACGATGTGCCAGCAGGCGAATTGCTCATTACTGCCGATACCGTGGTGATTGTGGACAACGACATTCTGGGCAAGCCGGTCGACAGCGAACAGGCAAGCGCTATGTTGCAACGGCTGTCGGGGCGAACGCACGATGTGGTGACCGGAGTGTGTGTGAAAACGCAGCAGCGCACCGAGGTGTTCTCCTGCACGTCGGTGGTGGAGTTTGCCAGCCTTTCTCCCGATGAGATTGACCACTATGTGTCGTGCTACCGGCCCATGGACAAGGCCGGCGCCTATGGCATCCAGGAATGGATTGGGTATGTGGGCGTGAAGGGCATTAAGGGCAGTTATTTCAACGTGATGGGTTTGCCCATCCAGCGGCTTTATACCTTGTTGAAAACATTCTGAATCACACAAATACTGCTATGAACGGAAAAGAGATTTATCTGGCCGGTGGTTGTTTCTGGGGAATGGAGCATTTCTTGAAGCAACTTGATGGTGTGGTCGACACGACCGTGGGTTATGCCAACGGGCATGCTGAGAATCCCACTTATGAACTGGTGTGCACCGACAAGACGGGGTTTGCCGAGACGGTGAGGGTGCAATACGACCCGCACCGCATCGGGCTCGACACGCTGCTCACGATGTACTTTCTGGCAATCGACCCCACCAGTGTGAACAAGCAGGGCGAGGACGAGGGGACGCAGTACCGTACAGGAATTTACTATAGCGACGCTGCCGACCTGCCCGTGATTCGGCAAAAGTTGGACGAGGTGACCGAGCGCTACGACAGCCCTCTGGCTGTGGAGGTGGGGCCGTTGCAGAATTTTTTCGCTGCCGAGGATTATCATCAAGACTACCTCGACAAGAACCCTGGCGGTTATTGTCATCTGCCGCTGGCCCTGATGGACATGGCCAGGCGTTTCCGTCACAAATGACCTGCAGTAACATTTTTTTGCGGGTTTTTCTTGCAAATTGTAAGGAAATCTGTAATTTTGCATTGTATTTAATCATAAATCAAATCTTATCAATCTAATCCGAATACAGAGGGAGCAACCCACAGCGGGCTGCTCCCTATTGTTGACATTTGGCCGTGTGGCGCAGGTCTTAGTCCATCTGCTGCAAGCGGTCCTCCAGACGGATGATTTCGTCGCGGAACTGTGCTGCCTGTAAAAAGTCCATGCGTCGCGCCGCTTCCACCATGTCGGACTTCAAGCGCTGGATAGCTTGCTCCAGGTCGGGTCGTGTCATGTACTTCAGCACCGGGTCGGCGGCCATGCCGGCGTCGGCTGGATGGAACTCAGCTTCGAGCGATGGATAGGCGTTGCCGGTGGTTGCCTCCATACCGGCCTCGTGGCGCTTGTTGCGTTTTTGTGTTTCATCGTGGCGCTGCATGTCGGTGTCGACCCCGATGATGGCATTCCGAGCCTTGATGATGGCTTGCGGGGTGATGTTGTGTTCCTCGTTGTATTTGAGCTGCAGGGTGCGCCTGCGTTCGGTTTCGTCGATGGTTTGCTGCATCGACTCGGTGATGTTGTCGGCGTACATGATGACCAGGCCGTTCAGGTTGCGTGCCGCCCGGCCGGCCGTCTGTGTGAGCGATCGGCGTGAGCGCAGAAAACCCTCTTTGTCGGCATCGAGGATAGCAACGAGTGACACTTCGGGCAAATCGAGTCCTTCGCGCAGCAGGTTCACTCCCACCAGCACGTCGATGGCTCCGGCTCTCAAATCGTCAATAATTTGAATGCGGTCCATCGTTTCCACGTCGCTGTGCATGTAGGCGCATCGTAGGTCCAGCCGGGAAAGGTAGTCGGTCAATTCCTCGGCCATGCGTTTGGTCAAGGTTGTGACCAGTGTGCGTTCTCCATGCTCCACACGCACCTGGATTTCTTCGATTAAGTCGTCTACCTGTCCGCGGGACGGCCTTACGATAATGCGCGGATCGAGCAATCCAGTGGGGCGGATGAGCTGCTCCACCACCACTCCCTCGCTGCGCTGCAGCTCATAGTCGGCCGGCGTGGCGCTCACATAGATGGTTTGCCCCGTGACAGCCTCAAACTCCTCGAAGCGTAAGGGCCTGTTGTCGAGCGCGGCTTCCAGCCTGAAGCCGTAATGCACCAGATTGGTTTTTCGCGACTGGTCGCCTCCGTACATGGCTCTGATTTGTGGCACGGTGACATGGCTCTCGTCGATAATGGTCAGGAAATCCTTGGGGAAATAGTCGAGCAGGCAGAATGGGCGCATGCCGGGTTTGCGCCCATCGAAGTAGCGCGAATAGTTCTCGATGCCCGAGCAGTAGCCCACCTCGCGAATCATTTCCAGGTCGTAGGTCACGCGCTCGTAGAGGCGCTTGGCTTCCACGAGCCGATCCTCGCGGCGGAACGCCTCGACCTGAGTGCCCAGGTCGACGTCGATGCGCCCCAGCGCACCGGCCATGCGTTCCTTGGTGGTCACAAAGATGTTGGCCGGGAAAATGCGGAACCCCTCCACGTTTTGGGTGGGCATCTGAGTGAGAGGGTCGAGCAGTTGCATGCTCTCAATCTCGTTGCCCCAGAAAATGACACGCAGCATCACATCCTCGTCGCTCAGGAAGATGTCCACCGTGTCGCCCTTGACTCGGAAATTGCCCATTTTCATTTCCACCTCGTTACGTGAATATAAGGCGTCGACCAGCCGTCGCAGCAGGGCATCGCGCCCCATGTTGTCGCCCACATGCAGGGTGATGGCATTGGCCTCGATGTCCTCGGGATTGCCCATGCCGTATAGGCACGACACGCTCGACACCACCACGATGTCGCGCCGGCCACTCAGCAGGGCGGTCACCGTGGCCAGCCGCAGGCGGTCAATCTCCTCGTTGATGGCCAGGTCTTTCTCGATATACTTGTCGGTAGAGGGGATATAGGCCTCGGGCTGGTAGTAGTCGTAGTAGCTCACGAAATAGTGCACCGAATTCTCGGGGAAAAAGCTCTTGAACTCGGCATAGAGCTGTGCGGCCAGCGTCTTGTTGTGCGACAGCACCAGCGTGGGACGGCCTGTGCGGGCAATCACGTTGGCCATGGTGAATGTCTTGCCCGAGCCGGTGACACCCAGCAAGGTCTGTGCGGGCGTGTCGTCGAGCACTCCTTGCACGAGTTGGTCGATGGCTTGTGGCTGATCGCCGGTGGGTTGGTAGGGTGAATGAAGTTTGTATTCCATGTGTTGCGTCAAGGAGTTGTGAAGGTGTCGAAGGAAGAGGCCGTGCGTTTCAGTGCCACATCGGCCGTGGTGAGGTGGGGCACCAGATGGGTGTCGCGCAGGGGCTTGCGGCTGCACAGCAGGTTGCGGTGCCATTTTTTCTCGCCCAGACCGGCGTCGGTGAAGTCGTAGGTGTGGTAGCCCTCGGCCTGCAGCAGTTGCAGCATGGGCTCGTTGTCGTCTCTGACAAACACCACATCGGCCCGGTGCTGTTTCACGGCCTGAATTTGGTCGTCAATCATCTCTTGGGTGAACCCCATCTGCAGGCTCCAATATTTGCAGGCGGGCAGAGCCTGGCTCTGCACACCGAAGCCGCGGTCGTGTGTCATGAGGTAGAGCACTCGCGGATGGTCGTACTGTGTCATCAGGTGGCTGTAGTAGTGCTGCACTTTCAGTTCCAGGCTCAGTGCCGTGATGTTCGACACATGGTTCACCGTTAAGAAAATCGCTGCCAGCGTTGCCGCCGCCACGGGCAGCACCGTCCACTTGTGGCGCAGCACCCCGGTCAGCATCAGTGCCAGCACGGGCGTGCCGTACCAGGCAAAGGTTGACAGAGTGTTGAAATAGGGGCGTCCGGCGGCATTGAGCAGAGTCACGGCGAGATACCACACCGCTGCTGCGGCCACCTGCCACTTGCCGTGGCGCACATGCAGGCCATAGAGCGCAATGGAGGCGGCCAGTCCCGTCAGATAGAGCAGCATGTGCCAGTCGGTGAGGATGCTCCACGCCTTGCCCACGGTGAGCGAGTCGCCAGCCATGTTGCCAAAGGTGGCAAACGTCACCCCGATGTATTCGTGCAGGAAGTCGTCGAGGCAGCCCTGTGCCAGTAGCACCAGCACCATGGGCGCCAGCGCCAGCAGCGCGCCGGCGATGCCTGTGAGCCATGTGCGCCCCACGCTGCAATGGCACCGTCGGGGCATCACCCATCCCATCCAGGGCACCCAAGCAAGCATCATCAGTGTGCAACTGTATTTAATAAGGAACGAGGCTCCCAAAGCAAAACCCAACGTCAGCGCCGAGCGCATCACCAGCCGCTCCGAATGGTGGCGGGCCACCGTGAATTGCAGGAAATGGTAGATGACGGGTGCCAGCAGGGCGTTGCAGTAGTCCTCGGCCTTGACCTCCTCGTGAGCCAGTCCACTGAGCATGAACACACTCACCACAGCCACCACCGCCAGCGATGGCCAGCGGCCCAACCCGAACAGGCGTGCGCACTTGTAGCAATAATAGAAAATGAAGGTGTAGAGAGCCACCGAGAGCCAGAACAGCCCCAAATAGTTGTGCGGGCTCAGCAGGTAGCCCACGCCGTAAATGAGCCAAAGCAGCGGCCCTTTCGAGTCGGCGAAGTCCACATAGGGTGTCATCCCGTTCATCCACGCCTTGCCTCAGGTGTAGAACCAGTTCACGTCGTAGTGCGGCCACGCGTCGTACAGATAGCCGTCCCATGAAACCAGCAGCAGCGCCGCCAGCGAATAGAGCGCCACCAGCACCAGCGCCGTCCAGTCGATTTTATTTCGTTCCTGCATCATCTTTCTCCCTATTTAGTGTGACAAAGATAGTGCAAACCGAGACTAAAAGCAAATAAAACTTGTTTTAGGCGAGGTGCCGCCTATCTTGGAGGTCGTCAGACCACAACGAAGTGCAAACCGAGACCAAAAGCAAATAAAACTTGTTTTTGGCGAGGTGCCGCCCCATTAACTTTGGAATAATCCGAAAATAAGATTAGACCAAATATGTTTTGAGGGCATTGTTACGTCTGCTGGCTATCAGGATTACCGTGTTATTACTTTGCGTTTATTGTTGATGTAGAATCCCGGTTCTATAGGCCTTTGCGTGCCAAGGAAACGTCCATCAATGCTGTACCAGTTATTAAGGTTTGGTGTGTCATTTTGTCCAATGCAAAGGTCGTCAATGCCAGTGCGGATGGGGGTGGGCGGCAACTCCAAAGGATAGACTATGAATTTGTCGCTGGCGCCCCCCTCGACGTAAGGTTCGAAGTAGCTTTGCTCTTTCTTGGACCTGCCGCTTATGAGCCGTTGTGGCGCGTTTCCAATGCGGTTGATAGCTTCGAAGGAGTAATAACCTCTGTCCTGCAGGGTGGGGCGGGATGAGGATTCGTAGAGGTCGAAGAAGGCCTTGACCCCGCCGCGCAAATGTTGTGAGTTGATTCCCTGGACATCGTCGGGTGCCGGGATGTAGAATTCTTCTCCGCCGTTTTCGCTGCTGAAGATGGCTCTGTCGACTTTAATGTATTCTTGTGGTTTGGGCTGCACGAAGGCAAAGGTGAGTCGGCTCTCCGTTGCCTGTTGCGTCCTTCCCATGAATGCGCACGGGATGTAGACGTTGGGACGGTAAACGACATTCTCGTCGTTCTTGACAGGGGCGGATGAGACTTCAATTTCTGGATTCCTTTTGTCAATTAACTTTCCAGTGATTGTACCTCCCTTAATCGTATGACCAACAAAGTTGCCAGGGTTGTCAACTCCGTGCAGGACGACCCAGTTGCTTTGATCGTAGTTTTTCCCTTTGTGGTCCATCAGGTTGGTTGTGCGCATGTAGTCAATCTCGCCCGGAAATATCAGGTCGGGGGTGATCCAGAGGTTGTCGTCTTTGGCATAGAGTCCGCTTTCAATATCGACATAAATTCCAGTGAGGTCATCGCTCACGGTGTAATCCTGACCTACCACGCCAAAGTTCACAATCCACCACAGCGGGTAGCAACCGGTGTCTTCCTGGAAGAGCCATGCTTCCAGTTTCCTTGATTCATTATAGGTGTCGTAGGTTCCAGCAGGAACGTGGACAGTGGTAGAGCGGTTGGTGTTGAACTCCATGCCGCCATGTTCTTCCTCACCTGGTGAGGGATAGACACCATCCCACCAGTTGAAATCCTCAAGCTGCCCCGCATCGGTCATCAGGAAATAGACATCGTTGACACCCGTGCAGCCCGTGAATGCATGCGCTTGAATCTCGGTCACTGTTGAGGGGATTACCATCATCGTGAGGCGGCTGCAAAAGGCGAATGCCTCCTCCTCGATGGTCTTCAAGCCTTCGCTGAGAATGGCGTGTTCGAGCGATAGGCACTGCAAGAATGCACCACTGCCGATGTTGAGAAGCGTGGAGGGGGTCTTTACCCATTTAATAGCCGAGCAGTTAAAATGCATTGCGCCCCAAAAAGGTGACCCCCTCGTCAATCTCCACGCTCTCAAACAGAGGCAATGGAAAATCTTCGTCGGTGTAACTGTCGGGGTTGAACGCATCATCGGCAATCCCTGCCACATCAAGGTCATCGCCTACAACACCGCGGATGTGTAGCGATGAAATGGGTGTCTCCTCGTCCCAGCCGGTGACCACATAACCCTGATGGGATGATGACCACTCGTAGACCACACCGTCAACGACCGTTCTGTCGTTGGCGGCATGGCCCATTACATTGGTGAGCACAATTATGAGTGTTATCAATAAGAATTTTTTCATCGTTCGACAATTTGCTTGATGGCACGAGCTCCGGATTGTGTTCGGGCCTCTACAAGGTATTGATTTTTTGCTTTTTAAATGCAAATATACAATTAAATTTCGATAAAGTTGCTTCTGGATTACGGTAAAAGGTGTTTTTTTGCTTTTTTTTAATTCGTGTTCCGCTGTGTGGCTGGCATGTCGTCGCGTCGCATGCGTGCGCGTGTATTTATCGAATATGTGGCGTAAAGTTTTGCGGAGTGGAATTGTTTTGATAACTTTGCATGGCTGTGAACAATAATCCAAAACAAAATATATGAAACCGATTAAAACAATTGCTATTATGTTATCGACAGTGGCGTTGCTCACATCGTCGACGTGCAGTGACATCGTGGAGCAGCAAGCCCCCATCATCGGCAAACCCGATGTGAAAGTTGAGAACGGGCAATTCACTCCCGAGTTGCTCAATTCGCTGGGTCGTGTGAGTGGCCCCACAGTGAGCCCCGACGGCAAAAAAATCCTTTATGGTGTCACCTATCAGGACATTGAGCAGAACAAAGGTAACCGCGAGTTGTGGGTGATGGACGTTGACGGCCAGAACGCCACGCAAATCACTAAAACCCCTTCGAGCGAGAACAATGCCGTGTGGATTGACGGCGGCCGGCGCATCGCGTTTGTCTACAAGGAGGGCGATGCCACCCAGCTTTGGGTGATGAACGCCGACGGGAGCGACCGCAAGTGTGTGTCGGATCTGGAGAACGGCGTGGACGGCTTTGTGCTCTCGCCCGACGAGAAACATGTGGTGCTCATCTCGCAGGTGAAGTACGGCAAGAATGCCCAGGATCACCATCCCGACCTCAAAAAAGCCAACGCCCGCATCATCGACGACTTGATGTACAAGCACTGGGACGAGTGGGTGGAAACCATTCCCCATCCCTTTGTGGCCGATTTCGACGGCTCGCAGGTGACCAATGTGAAGGACGTGCTCGATGGCGAGCCCTTCGAGTCGCCCATGAAGCCCTGGGGCGATGTGGAGTCGCTGGCATGGACTCCCGATTCAAAATCGCTCATCTATGTGTGCCGCAAGAAGGTGGGCAAGGAGTACGCCATTTCTACCAACAGCGACCTGTTCCGCTATGAGCTGGCCACAGGCAAGACCGAGAACCTGACCGAAGGCATGATGGGTTATGACACCTACCCCATTGTGTCGAAAAGCGGACGGCTGGCCTGGCTGTCGATGGAACATGATGGCTACGAGGCCGACAAGAACCGCATCTTTTTGATGGACACCAATGGCGAGAAGAAGGACTTGACCGCCAATTGGGATTACAGTGTGGATGCCATTGCCTGGAGCCCCGACGAGCAATTTATCTATTTCATATGCCCCTTCCAGGGTACGCAGCCCATCTTCCGCATGGAGGTGGCCACCCAAAAGGTCGACACCATTGCCTCGGGAACTTTCGACTACGATGGCCTGGCTTTTGCCGGCAACGACACGCTGGTGACCATGCGCCACAACTACGCCACGCCCAACGAAGTGTTCAGCGTGAAAGTGGGAGAAGAGCCCAAGCAGCTGAGCCACGTCAACGATGACTTGCTGGCCCAGCTCGACAGCATCACCATTGAGCGCCGGATCGTACGCACCACCGATGGAAAAGATATGGTCACCTGGGTGGTGCTGCCTCCCAAATTCGACCCGCAGAAAAAGTATCCTGCCATCCTGTTCTGTGAAGGCGGCCCGCAATCACCCGTGAGCCAGTTCTGGAGCTATCGCTGGAACTTCCGCATCATGGCCGCCAACGGCTATGTGGTGATTGCTCCCAACCGCCGCGGCCTGCCGGGCTTCGGCACCGAGTGGAACGCACAAATCAGCGGTGACTACGGCGGCCAGAACATGAAAGACTACATGAGTGCCGTGGACGACATGAAGCGCGAGCCCTACATCGACGGCGACCACATCGGCGCTGTGGGTGCCAGCTACGGCGGTTATTCAGTCTATTGGCTTGCCGGCAATCACCAGAACCGATTTGCCTGTTTCCTGGCCCATGCCGGCATCTTCAACCTCGAAGCCCAGTATCTTGAGACCGAGGAGATGTGGTTTGTCAACTGGGATTTGGGCGGCCCGTTCTGGGAGAAGAATGCCACCACGATGAAGTCCTATACCGTGGCCAACCCCAAGAACTATGTGCAGAACTGGAACCGTCCCATCATGGTGACGGCCGGCGAGAAAGATTACCGCATCGTCTTCACCCAGGCCACGCAGGCGTTCAATGCCGCCAAGCTCATGGGGCTGGATGCCCGCATGGTGCTGTTCCCCGAGGAAAACCACTGGATTCTCAAGCCTCAGAACTCCATCTTGTGGCAGCGTGAGTTCTTCGGATGGCTCGACCGCTGGCTCAAGCCTCAGGCCATACCGACCACCGAGGAAGCCGCGCCTGCCGACAGCGTGAAGTGACCCGTCGCCAACATCATCGCAAACAGGGGGCAACATTCCTGGCAGCAGCCAGGCGATGTTGCCCCCTCTCTGAGTTGGCGGGGGTGCCAGCAGGGCGAGGGCGTGGAGACCATGCGCGTGTGTGGACGTGCCCCCCACACCACTCGGCGCACGCGCGTGCAATGGAAAAATCGGAAAATGGAATTTGTTCGGCACTCGTTTTTTCGTAACGTTGGCTTCGCTTGTTGCTTCGCCGAAGTTACTAACACTCGGCATAAAAAAGAATAAATTCTTTTGTTCGGCACTCGTTTTTTCGTAACTTTGCAGATTGAATGTAAAACGAAACAACAATTTATCAGCAATATGGCAAAAC
>JAFUWD010000010.1 GCA_017483645.1 Muribaculaceae bacterium
ATCACCACGGGCTCTTGCTTCTTGAAGGTAACCACGCAGGTTGCAACGAGTTCGGGGTTGGCGTTCGAAGTAGCGGTGATATTCACCACGGCATCCTCGGCGTCAGCCTCGGGCAGAGCCACAACAGTAACCATACCGGCAGCGTCGACGGTTACGAAAGTCTCGTTATCCGAAGCCCAAGCCACAGTCTGGTCGGTAGCATCCTCGGGCAGGATAGTAGCCTCAAGTTGCAGCTGCTCACCCACCTCGGTGAACTGAGCCTCAGTCTGGTTGAGGGTAATCGACTCGGGAGCGACCACCGGAGGTGCCACATAGGTGGCGCCGGTGATACCGTAAGCCTCCACATTCTCCACAGCGAAGGTCACCACGGGGTTCTCGTCGGCACTCTTGATGGTCTTGATACCGCTCTTGTGCAGCGGGTTCTCAGCATCCAGAGGCACCGAGCCTGTAATGGAGTTCTCATCGCTGGTGGCAGCGATATAGCCCCAGTAGATGTTCTCACCGTCACCGGTGATTTGAGCCACATTGGCAATTTCACCGCTGGCTTCCTGGCCACGATTACTCAGAATGGGTGAATCGTCGATAAGTTGGCAATCAGCAATCTTCAGTTCGGTGTTGCCTTCCACATCGGCACCAGTCTCGGGGTCGCACAAGCGATTGAGAGCGATACGGTAGATTCCGGGAACACAGCCATAAGGATCTTTGAGCACATGCATGTAGTAGTATCCATTGGCCTCATCGAGATAAGCGGTCTTGATGATGACATCGGAGAAGAGCTTCTTATAAGGCACAGGCTTACCGGCGATGACGCCATCGCTGTAGATGTCGTTGCGAGTGAAACGCAGCACACCCACTCCGTTATACTTCTTGGTCATCCAGAAGATGCCATGACTGTCGCGGGTGAAGCCACCGGTGATGGAACCCCAAGCGATATAGTCATTGTAGAAGGGGAGCCACTGGTTCTGGAAGAGGAACGGCTGCTGGCCATACAGACCGGCTGCATCGGCGCTCATCTCATGCACACCCACATTACGGTCGGAAATGTAAATCTTGTTCTCGCTCTCGTCGATAAACATGGTGAAGGGGTCCTCCGAGGGAGCGCCACCCACGTTGTTGAGCACGGTCACGCGATAATAGATGTCGCCGGTGCGGTTCACATAGAAGAGTTGTCCGTCACCAAGAGGCTGGTTGGGATCTTGGTAAGTGAAGTTCACACCTGCGTCGGCCACATAGATACGGTTCTTGTAGCTGCCCAGCGTGAAGGCGTGGGCGCCTGCCTCAAAGTTGGTGTCGATAATATCACCATCTTCGCTCTTAAAATAGAGCTTGCCATCGGTGGTGGTGAAGTAAAGACCGGTGGGGCAGCCTTTCTCCACGTTCTCGACCACGATGGTGGGGTCGGCCTGGATGTTGAGGTATTGCCATTGTGCTGCAGCCTTGAAAGCCTTGACTGAGCCCGGAGCCACCTTACACACCACGTTGCCTTGCTCGGCATTGAACACGCCATCGGCCAATGCGGGCACCGAAGGATTGAGCACACGCAGTGTTTGGATGGTGGCGGGCACCGAACCCGGCTCCATGTAGCTCACATTGGAGGGAAGTTCCATCTCGACCAGTGCAGGGCAGTTGGCGAAGCAATCGCGCATCATGCTGGTGGTCGTCTCGGGAAGTGTGACACTGGCCAGCTTGGGGCAGTTGGCTGCCAATCCTTGCGGAATTTCGTTGCGACCATCTTCAATCACCAGGCTTTCAAGAGCCGAACTGTTGAACAGGTTTTGTCCAAGCGATGTGGCGGCCTTGATAGTAAACGACTTGACAGCAGCTTTATAGAAAGCATAGTTGCCCAGCGAAGTCACATTGGGCAATTCCACAGTTTCAAACGGCGAGAATGCCAATCCGTAATTGTCGACACTCTCCACGGTTTCGTTGTTCAGTTCGATGCCAATCTCGCCCTCGTGAGCGCTCACGAGCAGGCGAGTGCCAGCGGCGTTGTAAAGCACACCGTTCTCCACTTTGAAGGCTTCGTTGCCCTCGTCCAGATTGATGGCGGCAAGAGTTTCAATGGGTGCGAAAGCGGCATTGCCAATCGAATTCACGCCTGCCGGAATGGCAAACGATGTGGCTTGTGTGCCGGCAAAAGCCTGGCTGCCGATGGCGGTAAGCGCTGCAGGCAGTGTCACATCGCCGGCAATCTTGCTGTTCTGGAATGCCTGCTGGCCGATAGTTTGCACGGTTGCGGCAATGCCATCGAGCGAGGTGAGGCCCGTATTATAGAAAGCCGTCACACCTATCGATGTCACATCGCCCATCGTGATGGCCGCCAATGAAGTGGCACCGTTAAAGGTGCTGGCCTCAATGGTGGTGACAGCCTGGGGCAAATCAATCGACTGGAGAGCCTTGCAGCTGGCGAAAGCCGACGAGCCAATGGCCGTAATCTTGTTTCCGTCCTCAAATTCCACGGTCTCAAGAGCCGAGCATCCCTGGAACATGGTGCTGCTGACACTGGTCATCTCACCGCCCAGCACCACCTTCTTGAGTGTAGTCACGTTGTGGAACGGGCTCAGGTTGTTGGCCGTGGGATCCGACAGCTGACGATAGAGATAAAGCTCCTCGATGGGAGGATATCCTGCCGTTGCCGGAGCGCTGAGCACAAAATAGTTGAGCTGCAGTTGCGTTGATTCAGTAGTCGCCTCAAAAGTAATCTTTTTCAGACTTGTACATTCGGCAAACATGCCAGTGATGAGCTTGCCGCTGACACCGGCGGGAATCACAGCCTCGGTAAGAGATTTGCAACGCACGAATGAGCCTTGGCCAATTTTGGTGGCCGTGGACGGAACCGGCCAGTTAGCCAGCTTCTCGCATCCGTTAAACGTATTGTTGTCAATGGTCACGCATGATTCGGGCAGAATCACCGAAGTCAAATCGCGGCAATTTTGGAAAGCGGCGGCCTCGGTACCTACAACAGGATAATCAACTCCGTCGATTGAAACCGTCGGGGGAATCACAATGTCACCCACGTAAAAAGTCGAGTCCTTGACATTCTTGCCATTTTCGTCCTTTACCAGGTTTCCATTCTCATCGCGCAAGTTCTGGATGTCGTACTGCTCCACTGTGGCGACACGCGTCTTGGTGCTGTAATTGTAATTGATGCCATCCACTTTGGCCACTTTGGCCATTGATGCAGGCACCAGCAACAATCCCAACATCGTCAGAGCTGCACATCGCTTCAACAATGATTGTGTAATACTGATGTTCATAGTAAAATATTTTGGTTAATAATTAAATAGTTGGTTTTCCTTTGGTTTGTTCATGGCTTTGCGGGAGTGGCACACCACACCCCATAATACCGGTACAAATATAGCAAAATTATTTCTGAATTTTTATTTCCAAATCAAAAATATTTTTAAATACACAAAATTCCTGCCGCAATACATATTGCAACAGGAATTTTGATGCGTTTCTTATTTGCTGTGATTATTTCACTTTTGCAGCGAGCTCAGCACCAGCTTTGAATTTCACCACCTTCTTGGCGGGAATCTCAATCTTAGCCTTGGTAGCGGGGTTCACACCAGTGCGTGCAGCCTTCTCGGCAACAGCGAAGGTTCCGAAACCGATAAGAGCCACCTTGTCGCCCTTAGCAAGAGCACCACCGATAGCCTTCAGAGCAGCGTCGAGAGCAGCAGCAGCCTGAACTTTCGTTAATTTTGCCTCAGCAGCAATTGCATTCACTAATTCTTTCTTGTTCATAATGGTTTGTTTTTTAATGTTATTAAATAAGGTTTTGAATTAACGTTGCCACAAATATAGGCAAAACAAACATTCAAACAAAAAAAAAATCAAAAAAAAATCGTTTTTTTCAAAAAAAACCACCTTTTAACACCATTTCTCCCTCTATTATTGACTTTTTCTGTATTTTTGCACGATTGTTGCTAAGATTATCAACAACTCTGTCAGAAATTATTTTTTATGAACTACCGAGGCAATTTTTGGGCAAGCATCCCCCCCGTAACAAAACATCTGCTCATCATCAATTTCATCATGTGGCTGAGCAGCATTGTGTTGAAACAATCTTCAGGCATTGAGCTGGTGGAATGGCTGGGGCTTCATTATTGGCAAGCCAGCGATTTCAATCCCGCGCAGTTACTCACCTATATGTTTATGCACGACACGTCGGGCATTGCCCATTTGTTCTTCAACATGTTCTCGCTGTGGATGTTCGGTGTGACATTGGAACGGGTACTGGGGCAGAAGCGTTATTTCTTCTACTACATGGCCTGCGGCGTGGGAGCGGCTTTCGTACAGGAACTCACATGGACACTGACGTGGCAGGGAACTTTCGTTCCGGCTTTTGCCTCGCTCAACAGCCTCACCCCCGACCAAGTGACTCAAATGGTGAACAGCGGTCAACTCCACGCCTATGTGGACGCTTTCCAAAACTCACTGGTGACCGTTGGCGCAAGCGGCGCGGTGTTCGGCATCCTGCTGGCTTTCGGCATGATTTTCCCCAATATGCCCATGTATATCATTCCGTTTCCCTTCCCCATCAAGGCTAAATGGATGGTTTTAGGATACGGAGCCGTGGAGTTGCTCTTCGGCGTGGCCAGCATCATGGACAGCGTGGCACATTTCGCTCACTTGGGCGGTATGATTTTCGGATTCTTCATCATTTGGTACTGGAAGCGCACCGGCACCATTCAGGGAGGTTTCGGCAATGGCTATTATTGACGACCTGAAGACGCGCTACAGCCAAGGCTCGATGCTGATGAGGTTCATCTACATCAACATTGCGGTGTTTGTTGTGCTGCATGTGCTCACGCTCATTTCCCTGCTGCTGGGCATCGACACAGGCTGGCCGCTGCGGTTGGTGGAAGTACCCACCGACTGGCAGCAACTGCTGCGACGGCCCTGGACGCTGGTGACTTATATGTTCGCACACTATGAAATGTTGCACATCTTGTTCAACATGCTGTGGTTCTATTGGCTGGGACGCATCTTTTTGGAGTTTTTCATGCCACGGCAATTGGGAGGTTTGTATGTGCTGGGTGGATTGGGCGGAGCGGCGTTTTTCGTGCTGGCCTACAATCTGCTGCCGCATTTTGCCGGTCAGCCAGGCATGCTGCTGGGCGCCAGCGCGTCGGTCATCGCCATTGTGGTGGCAGCGGCTGTCTATGCTCCCGACTACAAGATTGGGCTGCTCTTTATTGGTGAAATCTCGCTCAAGTGGGTGGCCATCATCACCGTGGGCATCGACCTGCTGAGTTTTGACACCGGCAATGCCGGCGGACACATCGCGCACTTGGGCGGGGCGCTTACAGGTGCTTTGTGGGCCTTGAACATCAAGCGCGGACACGACATCACCAATCCCATCAACACCGTTATCGACATAGTGGTAGGTGCGGTGAAACGCTTGGGCAGCAAAAAACAGGGTGGCTCTGGCGGAGTAAAAGCTGAAAACGTAAGTTCCGAACATCAATCGGCACGACAAGAGTCCCGTGCACAGTCGGTCGACGAAGAACGGCTGGACCGCATCCTGGCCAAAATCAAGCAGTCGGGTTACACAGCCCTCACCGACGATGAGAAAGATTTTCTGTTCAACGCATCGCGCAAACGATAATGTAACGGAACAAGATTCATTCACTGCCCAATGAAACGATTGTCACACATCTGGTCGTCAATTTGCACCGTCATAGCGCTGGTATCGGCTTTGATGTTGATTATTGCTGCCTATGGCGGACATATCGACCCGCGCACATGGACGCTGCCGGCCTTTGCGGTTATGGCTTTTCCCATCATCGCCACCGGGGCGACTGTGCTGCTGGTGGCAGCCGTGCTGCTGCGCCAGTGGCGGGCAGCTTTCGTCATGGTTGCGGCTCTGGCGGTGGCCTGGCCTGCTTCGAATGTGCATTTTCCGATGAATCTAAGCACACCCACTCCCCAGGTGAGCAACGACAGCGTTTTCACGGTACTGACAATGAATGTGAGCGGGTTCATCAACCACATGCGCAACAAGGCCGACTCCACCAGCAGCACCATGCGCTTCATTCTGGAGCAAAATGCCGATTTTGTCATCACACAAGAAACGGCTTTGGGCCCGCTTGACTTTACACGAACCGAAGCAGTGAAGTCGTTGCGGCAACGCATCGACAGCCTCTACCCCTATCATTCTCATGGCTATCACGACATTGCCATCTTGTCGAAGCACCCCTACACCGTGCTTGAGGACACCACCTTGAAACAAGGCTGGATGTCGCCCGACAACATCCACACCGAGTATCACTTCTATGCCAAGGCTTTCGATGTGACACTTCCCGAAGGAACGTCGTTGCGCATCATCGGCGTTCACATGCAATCCATCGGCCTCAGTGACCATGACAAAGAATTGTATATGCAGCTCACACGCATGGAAAAGGGCACGCGCAGTCAGATGAGCGACGTGCGCCACTCTCTGATGAGCAAGGTGGGCAGTGCATGCCGGCGACGGGCGGCCGAAGCACAACAGTTGCGCGCCATTCTTGACCAAAGCCCTGAAAACACCATCGTTTGCGGAGATTTCAACGACACTCCGCTGTCGTTCACTTACCGAACGGTGCGAGACGACGACATGCGCGACGCATGGCAGGACTGCGCATTCTGGCCCACCTACACCTATAACGCCAACCGATTGTACTTCCGTATCGACCACATGCTCTATCGTGGCAATTTGCAAGCGGTGACCACGGCCAGCCCACGAGCAGGCGGCAGCGACCACTACCCCATTATCACCACCTTTGCCATCGGAAGCAAATAACTCATCAAAGCCCCTTGTTTTTGTGTATTTGCAATCAATGTGCTAATTTTGTGGCATAATTAGAATCATCCCTTATTATGAACCGAGTATTATTAACCCTGACGGCGCTTGCCTGTATCACACTGACAGCGAGCGGCGCAAGCAAGAAAAACGTGAAAAAACAGAGTTCCAACCCCTTTCTCACGGCCTACACCACCAAGTATGAGATTCCGCCGTTCGAGAAGATTCGCTACGAGCACTATCTGCCCGCTCTTCAAGCGGGCATCGACCAGCAAAACGCTCAGATTGCAGCCATCGTCAACAACCAGGAGCAGCCCACATTTGAAAACACGGTGCTGGCTCTGGACAACAGCGGCGAAATCCTGAACAAGGTGCAATATGTGTTCCTGGCGCTCGTAGAGAGCGACAACACCACCGAGATGCACGAGCTGGCTGAGAAACTGATGCCCATGATCACCACGCAGGACAATGAGGTGAACATGAACACCGCTTTGTTTGAGCGCATCAAGGCTGTTCACGACCATGCCGACCAGCTGGGTATGGACCGCCTGCAACGCCGTCTCACCGACAAATACTACAAACGCTTTGTGCGCAACGGAGCACTGCTCACCCCTGCCCTTCAAGACACGCTCAAGGCCATCAACCTGCGTCAGGCCGATTTGTCGTTATCGTTCACCAACAATGTGATGAATGAAATCGCCAACAACGTGATTTGGGTAGACGAAGCCACACGGCTCAGCGGCTTGTCGCAAAGCACCATCGACGACGCCGCACGGCTGGCCGCCGACAAGGGAAAGCCCGGCAAGTGGGCCTTCACCGCCACAGGCGCCACGCGCCTGGCTGTGCTGAGCAGCGCCGACGACCGCCAGTTGCGGCGCGACATGTATGAAACCTACACCAACACCGCCAGCCGAGGCAACGACTGCGACAATTCCAAAAACATCAACGAACTCATCCAGTTGCGACAGCGCAAAGCCCAACTGCTCGGGTTTGACACGTTTGACGACTATGCCGTGGCACCCGTCATGGCAGGTACCGTCGAGCGCGCCGAGGCATTGTTGATGCAATTGTGGAAACCTGCCATTGCCAAAGTGGCCGAAGAGGTTGCCGACATGCAAGCTTACGCCGACGCTCACGGCGCCAACTTCAAAATTGCTCCTTACGACTATTATTACTACGCCGAAAAGGTCAAGGCTCAAAAATTCAATTTCAGCGAGGATGAAGTGAGACCTTACTTCGAGCTGAACAACGTGGTGAAAAACGGCATTTTCTATGCCGCCAACCGCTTGTATGGGCTCACTTTCACCGAGATGAAAGACGCACCCAAGTACAATCCCGAGGTTACCGTCTACGATGTGCGCGACGAGAAGGGCAAGCATGTGGCTGTGTTCATGACCGACTATTTTCCCCGAGCCACCAAGGCTCAAGGGGCATGGATGAGCGAAATGAACGCCGAGTACAATTATCAGGGGCAGAATGTGCGGCCCATCATTTTCAACGTGGCAAGCCTCACACCGCCCACCAAAGATATGCCCTCACTGCTCAGTCTGGACGAAGTGGAAACGGTGTTCCATGAGTTTGGTCACGCCCTGCACGGCATGCTCACCACAGCTCCCTTCCGCGGCTTGGAAGGCACCAATGTGGACCGTGACCTGGTGGAGATGCCCTCACAGCTCAATGAGCACTGGGCTTATGTCCCCGAGGTGCTCAAAAATTATGCCTGACACTACCGCACGGGTGAGGTGATTCCACAAGCGCTGCTCGACAAAATCCTTGAGTCGCGCAAGTTCAACCAGGGTTTCATGACCACCGAACTGGTGGGCGCCGCCCTGCTCGACATCGAGTGGCACAAGCTCAACTGGTGCAAGGACATCGACGTGCGCGCCTTCGAGCGCTCGGTGGCACGCCGGCTGCACATGCCACAAGAGGTGCAGTTCCGCTATCGCAGCCCCTATTTCAAGCACATCTTTGACAACGACCAGTACTCCTGCGGCTACTACACCTACCTGTGGAGCCAAGTGCTCGAGGCCGATGCCTTCAAACGCTTTGAGCAAGAAGGCGTGATGAACCGTGCCGTGGCCGATGACTACCGCCATCTCATCCTCGAAGCCGGCGACACCGACGACGCCATGACGCTCTACAAGCGCTTCCGCGGTCAGGAACCCACCGCCGATGCACTGCTTCATAACCGCGGTTTGAAATAAAATGATTAACTTTGCAGCGCAATAAAATAAATCATCACAAAATGAAGATACAGCATTTTTCTCTTATAATCATGACCGTGGCTCTGCTCGCATCATGCTCGGGCAACAAATTCAAGGTGGATGGCACCATCACCGGTGCCGGCGACAGCACAGCAATGGTGCTGGAGGTGTCGAGCAACGGTATGTGGTATATCGTCGACTCGGTCAAGCCCGGCAATGACGGTGCATTCGCTATCAGCAGCCAAGCACCCGAGTTTCCCAACATCTACCGCCTGCGCATTGCCGACCAGGCCATCTGCTTCCCCATCGACAGTCTGGACCACATCACGGTGAAGACATCCCTGAAGGAGTTTGGCTCCAACTACACCCTGAGCGGCAGCGAACATGCCGAGCAAGTGATGAAAATCGACCGCGAAGCCATGCAGCTGGCAGGGGGGAAAGGTACACCCGAACAAATCAAAGCATGGAAGCATCAGCTGGCCCAGCAAATCGTGAGCGACCCGGGCGGTATCGTTGCCTACTACGCCATCAATAAGTTTATTGACGGAGAACCCGTTTTCGACCCGCTCAACGATGAGGATTTGCGCATCGTGGGCGCTGTGGCCAACGCCTTCAACAGCTTCCATCCTAACGACCCGCGTACCGACTATTTGGTCGACGTGCTGCTTCAAGGGCAGAAACGCCGCCGCATAGCCGCAAGCGAGCGGTCCGACACCATGTTTGTCACCGAAACGTCGCTGCTCGACATCAAGTTGCAAGACTACAATGGCAAAACCCACCAGTTGCAGGACGTGGCCGCGCACAATCGCGTGGTGTTGCTCAACTTCACCATGTACGAAGCTGAGTTCTCACCCGTCTACAACAAATTGCTCAACGACCTCTACACCAAGTACAAGAACAGCGGACTTGCCATCTATCAAGTGAGCCTTGACCCCGACAATGTGGCCTGGAGGCAAGCGGCGCAGAATTTGCCCTGGATTACCGTTTTCGACCCCATGAGCACACAATCGGCCAATGTGGGCAGTTATCAGGTGAGCGGCGTGCCCACCACCTTCATCATTAAAAACGGGGATGTCGTGGAACGTGTGGAGGATGGATTGCAACTTGAAGCCGCTGTAGACCGCCAAATGCGATAATCAACCCTTCATCAAGGCTATTTTAGCCCAGAAATCAAGATAACGCTGCGCCACCACCGGCGCGGCGTTATGTTTTTCCACAAAGTCGCGGCTGGCACGACTCATGGCGGGCAGTTGCGACTTGTTGCGCACCAGCCATTCCAGTCGCGCGTCGATGTCGCCCTCTTGGGTGGGGTCCACATTAACAATGGGGCGGTTGTGACGCTCGCCAATCAAGTCATAATATTCGGGCTCTGCACCCGACACCGCCACGAGCCCCTGCGCCATGGCCATCAATGCGTTTGTGGCTGGTGTGTAGCTATAGATTTGATCAAGCAAGACGTGCGCGGCACTCATGCGACGGGTGTACTCTGCAAGGGGCAGACGCTCGGCCACATCGAGGGTGCACAAATGAGGAAAGCGGTCGCACACGCGCCGTGCCGCCTGAAGCAGGCGGTCGGTACCCTTAATAACAGTGCGGTCGGGCTGGATTCCTATGAAAAAACGCAGTTTTGTGGGTTCATTTTCAATGGGGCGGAACTCAAGGGCACGGGTATCGACCGGAATACCGGCATAAACCACACGCTCACCCAGCACGGGCAAATAAGGCACATAGTACTCATATAGGCACGCCACCGCGCCGTCAATGCCTGCCAGCACATGGTCGCTGTGGGCGCGCATGAACGGTGCGCGCCAGTTGTCCTGACGCTGGGCACGATATTCAGCCGACACCACATAGGGCGATGGCTCACTGCCCACCAAATAGTCGCTGTAGCGGAACGTGTGCCCATCGTGGCAGGCATCGTAGTAAACCACATCGGTGCCCATAGCTGAATAAACCACAAGGGTGTTGTGACGGCGCAGATAATCGAACAAATGGGTCAGACGCTCG
The DNA here is from genome assembly GCA_017483645.1 of Muribaculaceae bacterium. GTDB lineage: Bacteria > Bacteroidota > Bacteroidia > Bacteroidales > Muribaculaceae > Sodaliphilus. The sequence goes on from JAFUWD010000010.1 coordinate 10,999, forward strand.
GGACGCAGTTGCAGAAAGATGAGCCCCGACAACTGCACCACATCATAACCTCGCATGCTGGGAAGCGCCCGCAACAATTTCCCCAAATATGCCAGCGTTCCCATCGAGCCGGGTTTGCGAAGCAGATCTATGTCACGCCCCGCGTTCATCCAGCGCGAGCCGTCACTGGCCACGCATGCCTCATGCCCCCGGGCACGCAATTCCTGTGCCAGGCAATTATGCATATTGCTTCCGTCGCCAACGAAAAGTATCTTCACGCCTTATGATATTTTGTGATTGGGGTTAAAAAACGATTCTTGCTATCTGTGATGCGCCGCGCTTCCCGGCCACTATGCGCCCAAACATCCACTTGAGCAAAGGTTGCATGAACCAACGCCATCGGAGACTGTCGCCGTAACTCTCACGCAACCGCGACACGGCTTTTTGACAAAGCGGGCGAGCCAGCTGCGGGCAGCCTTCACGCTGATATTGCGCAGCAAGCACCATGCGGCGGTAATCAAGTAAGCGCTTGAGTCGCTGCCGATGCCGGGGTTTGAGCGCAGAGCTCACCACCTCGGTGTGCATGATGTCGAGTACCATTTCCCAGTCACCAGCCTTGGGAGCGAATCCGTTGCCGGTTATCGACTGCTCGCCGCTGTGATTGACAGTCACCATCGGACTTCCACCCATGAAGGCCACTCGAGGACGCGCCAACAGCAGGCGAAGGCCCAGTTCATAGTCGTTCCAGCGCGGCAGATTGATATTCCAGCCATCGGTGGCGGCAAAAAACTCACGGCGCACAGCATAGCGTTGCGTGGCAAACTGGCTATTGAGAATTTGATGTCCGAAAAGGTCGGTTTTGGCAAGCGAAGTATTTTGACGCGACCCGTCGGCCCATACGAGCGTCGACCGGGTGGACACCAAATCAGGCTCCCCAGACTGCCGCTCGATGGTGCGCACATAGCGCTCCACCAGCCGAGGCGCCATCTCATCGTCACTGTCAAAGAAAAGCACCCAGCGACCTGTTGCAGCAGTAAAACCGGTGTTGCGCGCAGCGCCGGCTGTGCGGTGGGGTTCTTGCATCACCTCCACCTTGAAGTCGGACGCATGATACGTCTGTTGAAATCGCTGCAACACTTGCAAAGTGCCATCGGTGCTCATATTGTCAACCAGCACCACTTGCAGCGGGCGGTAGGTCTGCGCCGCAACGCTGGCAAGTGTCCGCTCCACAATGGTTTCGCGGTTATAAACCGGTATGACGATACTCACCTCCATGTGTCACAAATCAAAAATGCTGAACAGTTGTTTGCCATCCATTCGTGTATACCCCTTGGGAATGGTGGTGTCCACTTTCACCTGATTGTTCCAGGTGATGTTATTGTAAGACAATTCAAGCGACATATCCTTTCCCTTGATTTGGGTGGCAATGGTCACTTCATGAGCCACCGGGCCACCCAGCGTATATTTCACATCGGCATAGTTCACTTGATAAGTGGCTTGTGAGCGGCCTTTGTAATGAATGTTGAGGCTCGACACTTGCCCGGTTGTGTCATGTGAGAAGTCACAAGAGAATTTGCTGCCCAGGTCGGCCTGGAACTCGCGCCCCAGGAAGGCATCTTGCAGCATCCCCACGGTAAGGGGAACACCGCCTGTTATAAGCGACACATCCTCGGCCACATAGCGCTTGTGCAGTTTGTCGATAACAAACACGGAGTCGGCTCTGATGATGAGCCGCCCCACCTCAATGCCCAGCAAAGGCCTGAGCGAGATAAAAATCACCTCGTCGCGCACCATACGCATCTGCATGCCGCTCGACATCTTCTTGCCCGCGTTGATGGTGACATTGCCGCCGGTTTGCATGGTGGTCCACGCCGCAGTGGCGGCAGGAGTGGTTGTGGTCGTAGTGGTGGTAGTTTGCTGTCCGCTTGTCAGTGGCGGATTTGTAACCACTTGCTTGCTCGAGTGGCATGACTGCAGCATCGCCACTGCCATCATTATCATCAGTAATTTTCTCATTGCTCGTTGTCGTTTAATTTTCCGGTCTTCACTTTTTGTTGCAGACGGGCATTTTCCGGGTCAAGTTCCAAGGCTTTTTGCCATTGTTTCTGCGCTTCCTCCGTTTCTCCGCTCACAAACAAAATGTCGCCATAATGTTCCAGCACATCGGCACTATGAGTGTCATCATTGTCAATGGCACTGCGGATATACATCAAAGCCATGGAGTAATTTTTTTTCTTGAAAAACACCCATGCATATGTATCAAGATAGGTAGCGCTGTTAGGATACGCTTTGACCGCAATGGCCGACATTCGCTCGGCCTTGTCGAGGTCGCGTCCGCTCAGAGCCAAAAAATATGCGTAATTGTTCATCACCCCGAAGTTGCCGGGATAAAGTTTCAGTGCCTCCTCATAGGTGTCAAAAGCCTTGAGTGTGTCGCCCATCGAGAAATAGGCGTCGGCCTTGCCTCCCAAGAAGTCCGACTCCAATTCCACATCGGTGGAGTCAATCATGGCAAGCGCACGGTCGTAAATATCGAGCGCACGGTCATATTCTTTCATCTGATAATAAATGGGAGCAATATACCGATACAGGTCCAGGCTGTCGGGGTTATAGGCCAGCGCGCGGTCGGCTGCCGCCAGTGCTGCCGGCAGGTTCTCTCCCATAATGTTCACCAGCATGAGTTTTCGCCATCCGGCGGCATCGGTGGGGTTGATGTCGAGTACATAACCCAGTTGCTCGGCCGCAGCCGCATATTTTTCCCTAACCACAAGATACTCGCTGTAGAGGTCGTGGATGTGCGCTTCGTGCGGATGCTGGTCGATGAGCACTTCAAACAAGTGAGTTACCCGCTGGGTGGTGTCGCCACTTTGCAGCAACTGCCGCGTGTAGTCGGTAAGCACCTCCACCTTGGCATCCACATCAAGGTTTTCACTGATGAGTGCTTTATAGATTTGTTCGTCGTATTGCACACTGTCGCCCATTAAGTTATAGTATTGTGCCTTGGCAAGATAGGTATAGCCATTATCGGGCTCGTACTGCTGAGCGCGGTCCAAATAGACCAGCGCGCTGTCGTTAAGGCCAAAGTGCTGCAACACACCTCCCATGGAGATGTTGTAAGAGGCATTGCGTGGTGCAGTGGCCAGCAAGCCGCGCATTTCAGCTATGGCACCAGCCGAATCGTTCATTGCCACGAAATTGCTGATTTTCTTATTGGTCACCGCCATCGACTTGCCGTGCAGAGCCTCGATGGTGTCGTAAGTGGCATTCGACTGCCTGTAATCGCCTGTGCGGGCATAAGCCTCGGCCACTCGCACCTGCAATTCGAGCTTGTTGGGGTTGGTCTCACTCAGCTTTTTAAGGGCTTGAAGCGCCTCGGCGGGATGACCCACCATCATCTGGGCATCACTGTAGAAAGTGGTTTCATACAGGTCGGTCGGGGCCTCTACAAAGTGGTCCTTCATCAGCGACAAGGCTTGCGAGGCTTGTTCCTTGGTGGTGTTGCGCATCGACAGCAGGCAATAACCCAGATAAAACGATACCGCTGTGTTGGTCGGGTCCAGAGCGTGGGCCTGAGAAAGCAGGTCAAAAAAGGCGTCGGGATGACCTTTCGACTTCATGCGCTGCGCTTCCAAAAAAAGATACTCAGCCTTGCGGCGGTCAGAGTCCGACGGTTTGCCCACGGGTCCCCATGCCAATGCGGGAAAGAGCAACCCCACTACCAGCACCACCACGATAATATTTCTCATTGCGTTCAATTCTCTTTGGTCAATTTACTGTGTTTATTTGACTCCTGTGTGGCCAAAACCACCGGCACCTCGCTCACTGTCGGCCAAATGTTCGACACACACCCACTCCACTGTGGCATGGCGCGCCACCACCATCTGGCAGATGCGCTCGCCATTCTCGATGGTTTGTGGCTCACTGCTTAAGTTCACCACTATCACGCCCACCTCGCCCCGGTAGTCAGCGTCAATGGTTCCGGGGGTATTGAGCACAGTGAGACCACGCTTGAGCGCGAGCCCGCTACGGGGCCTGATTTGACATTCATAACCTGCCGGCAATTCAATGTATACGCCCGTGGGAATGAGCGCACGCTGCAAAGGCTGCAGTGTGACCGGCTCCTGGAGCCATGCCCGCAAATCCATGCCGGCGCTCTGCTCGGTGCTGTAAGCCGGCAAGGGATTGGTGCTGCGGTTCACTATTTTCACTTCTATCTTCTCCATAATTGTTGCAAAGTTACGATTAAGCAAGCGCAAAACAAAAGATTTTTTTCATTTTTTGCCAAGCCACAATCACTTGGACGAAACCAAAGAATTGGGTAGGAGCATGGGGATTAGTTCCCCATGCGTCCTCCCACACCACCGTACAAGCGGTTCCGCATACGGCGGTTCCGTGCTTTGACACCTCCGAGGGCGTGCGTCTTGTTGTCTTCGGTTACCATCAGCCAAACATCGCTTTTGCTTATCCTTTGATTCCGTCATACTTTCAGCAAACAGCCTCCGTAAAGGAGCAACTGACTCATAGGCTGATTATAACTATCAATTACCCAAACGCTGCACGGTTCGGTCCTTCCCTATAGGCACACGTGCCTTGGGTACTATGACCTCGGCTGACTTCTCATGGCAAGCTTTACTCCGCTATGGTACATCGAATAGCTGAATCTTCGCCATGCGTCCATGAGACCTCCCCGATTAAGAACATAATCTTTCACACTTATACCTGCTTGATTTACACCACCCGTTCCGAATAGCTATAGGGCTTTGACTTCTCTGGCAGTCTCACCCACGGGCAAATGCCTTAATATCAAGTTTCTGTCCGTCAGGCCAGTGCTTTGCCGCCGGCTTCCTTCAGATTCCACCTCGCGATGGACACCCTTGCCTTTGGCTGTGCGCTTGCCGCTATTAGGCCGCGCTCGGGACTTGCACCCATTAGATTATGCCCATGTCGGGCGAACCAATCGGGTAGGTCGGGGAGCGAGAGTTTTGGTTTTCGCTCCCTTTCCTCCCACACCACCGTACGTGCCGTTCGGCATACGGCGGTTTG
>JAFUWD010000078.1 GCA_017483645.1 Muribaculaceae bacterium
ATACAATAATCGTTAAAATATGCCTATCCGCTGCAACTTTTCCGCTTGTTGAACGTTCTTATAAATGCGCTTGGACAACAAGCACGGATAATGATAACTTAAAACATACTTTGCGAGATGAGAAAGATTGCATTTTTGATGATTATGGTCTTAGCCGTGACTTTAGTAAGTTGTGGCAGTGATGACCCCAAAAGCGAGAGCGAACTGAAAACAAATGAACTGAGAGGCAAATACAATGATAAAGTGGTTGGCTCATGGTTTCAAGAGCGACAAACCGATGACAATCAAGTCTTTGAGCAACTCCATTTCACTGCCGACGGCAAAGTGACCGGCTATGCCAAGTGGCTGCGCCGCACCAAAGTTACTGTCGGTGGCGAGGAAGTGTGGACTGATTGGGAAACCGAAGAAGACGGCGAGCTGAATGGCACGTGGTACCTGCTTTGGGAAAAAGGCCTGACGTGGATAAATATCTATGCGACAATTTCGGGAAGTGACTTCGTTTGGTATGGTAATAGTTACCCATTCCACGAGGCTACTGACGAATACCTCGACTTCGAGTCCCCATTTTGGCGTATTAGCGACAAATATTATACCATCTATGACAAAGGCGTTTCATCGCCATCGTTTTAACGCAACGTCTTTTAAGGCATCAAGCGGTTGGTTTACCTTTGCAGTAAATCAACCGCTTAACTTGTGACTATATCACTACAAATCGACGGCAAAGAGACGGGCATAAAGAAAGGCTCGTCAATAGAGTGTGTTTGAATAAATCGGACAACTCAGTATTTTCATATAGGTTTAGTATTGCTTTCTTTTTGCGCATTATTTGTTTTAGCGCTCACTTATGTGTAACGTTGGCTGTGCCGAAGTTACTTTCGTTCGGCAAAACTCAAATAAATTTGAATAATAATGGCGGCGGCTCAGCAATATCAAATAAATTTAATATTGCATTCTCCTTGCACATTATTTGGTTTTGCGCTCACTTATTCGTAACTTTACCACGACAAACAAGAATAATTGACCTTAAAACATATCTTGAAAGATGAAATTTCACCGATTTTCTGCATGTGTGATGCTGTCCTTGATGTGGGTCTGGGCCTATGCCGGGGCCGTGACACTGAAACTTGAGGACGCACGTCATCATCAAACCGTCAGCGTGACACCCGTGAGCGACGACATCGTGCGGGTGGATGTGGTTCCGGCGAAATGGAGCGGCACTTCGCTGCCGTCGCTTGCCATGGACAAGGCAATGGGCACTGCCGATGTTCGCGCCACTGTGACCGACCTGGGCGGCGGCATGAAGGTGCTGACAACGGCCGGCGGCCTGCGTGTGGTGGCCGATGAGCAGCTGGGCAGCCTGACGATGAGCTGCGGCGACACGTTTTATGTGACCGACCTGTGCCGCCGCGACGGCGACGCGCTCAGGCTGCTGCACAGTGGCGGCGAATCGTTCTACGGCGGCGGCGAGCGTGGTTTTTCCCTTAATCTGACGGGCGACACGCTACTCAACTACAATGGGCAGAACTATGGTTACCAAGCCGGTGAGCCGCGTATCAAGCGCATGGGTATCACCATGCCCTTTGTCCTCTCGTCGAAAGGCTACGGCATCTTGTTCGATGACTTCTGCAAATCGACACTCTATGTGGGCCCTGAAGCCTTGGAATACAGCACCACAAGGCCCGCGCCGGTGTCGTACTATGTGGTGAGCGGCCGCGGCCGTGTGGAGGATGTCGTGAAAAATTTCACCTGGCTGGTGGGGCGTCAAGAATTGCCGCCGCTGTGGACGCTGGGTTACATCACGTCGAAGTACGGCTACCGCGACCAGCGTGAGAGCGAGGGCGTGGTCGACACGCTCAAGCGCGCCGGATATCCGCTCGACGGCATTGTCTTCGACCTCTACTGGTACGGCAAGGAGGAAGACATGGGGCGCCTGGAGTGGGACCGCACGCAGTGGCCCGACCACCGCGCCATGCTCAGCAAGTTCAAAAAACTGGGCGTGAATGTGGTGACCATTTCGCAACCCTATGTGCTGACCAACGGGCGCGCCATCGACAACTACCGGCAGCTCGATGCCAAGGGCCTCTTCTGCAAGACCGACGGCACCGACACTACCCACACGGTAACCATCTGGGTGGGGCAGGGCGGCATGTTCGACGTGTCGAACCCCGCCACACGGCAGTGGCTGAGCGACCGTTATCGCCAGCTCACCGACGAAGGGGTGACCGGCTGGTGGGGCGACCTGGGCGAGCCAGAGGTGCACCCGCGTGAAATCCGCCATTACAACGGCCTCACCGCCGAGCAGTATCACAACCTCTACGGCAATGAGTGGAGCCGCATTATCTACGACCTATTCAAAAAGCAATATCCCGACCGCCGCCTGATGACCATGATGCGCGCCGGAACAGCGGGGCTGCAACGATATTCGGTGTTTCCGTGGTCGACCGACGTGTCGCGCTCGTGGGGCGGGCTGGCGCCGCAAGTCACCATCATGCTCAATGCCGGCATGAGCGGCCTGGGCTACATGTCGCACGACGTGGGCGGCTTTGCCGTTGACCCTGCCAACAAGCGCGACGGCGAGCTCTATATCCGCTGGCTGCAACTGGGCTTGTTCTCGCCCGTGCTGCGCACGCACTCCACCTATCAGGCCGAGCCTTATCATTACAAAGAATACGGCGACCTGCCGCTGCGCCTCATCAAGGAGCGCTACGCATGGCTGCCATATAACTATACGCTGGCCTATGAAAACGCCAGCCAGGGCTTGCCGCTGGTGCGTCCGCTGGGATTTTATGATGCTCCGGGCGGCATCAGCCGTTACGACAGCATCACCGACCAGTATCTGTGGGGCCGTGATGTGATGGTGGCCCCCGTGATGGAGCAGGGCGCCACCGAGCGTCTCATCACCTTCCCCCAGGGCACATGGGTGGATATGAACCAGCCCGCCCGTCGCTACGACGGTGGCACCACCATTCACTATCCTGCCCCGCTCGATGTGCTGCCGCATTTTGCCCGCGCCGGTGCGTTTGTGCCGCTGGCACGGAATGCGATGGACAACGTGGGCGACTACGACCCGTCGCGGCTCGATGTGGTGTATTATCCCGGTGCCGAGCCGTCGGAGTTCACGCTCTTCGATGACGACCTGCACTCCACCGGCACGCTGGTCCCCGGTGGCCATCGCTTGATACACTTCACGGCCACTCCGCATGCAGCAGGCTATGAGTTGAAAATCGTGGGCGAGGGCACGCTGGCAGGCGCATCGCCCGCCAAGGACTACCGCCTGGTGGTGCCCTCGCTTGGCTATAAACCCCGCCAGATCACTGTCAACGGCAAGAAAGCGCGCGGCGTCGCCTACGACAAATCGAGCGGCACACTCACCGTGCCTGTGCACATTGCCGATGTGTCGAAGGCTGTGACGGTGCAGCTTTCGCGATAATCATTTTTCAAATCACGCACATAAATTTCCTCTTTATGAAAAAAATTTTAAGTTTGCTCATTGTCGCGCTGGCCACTCTGGGCCAGGTTCATGCCCAGAAGGCAATAGATGTGATACCCATCAATGAGATATTCGACCTGATTACCTACCGCTATATCACCCTTGCCAATGAGGATGCCGATGCCACTGCCGTCATCGAAAACTACACCAAGCATTTTAAGGCATACGGCTATGTGAACGAGCTGGTGGGGGAAGGGTATGGCGGCCCGTGCTCCATCATCGACGGTTTTCACAAAGGCGGTGTGAACGACAAGGATAACTATGAGTTTATCCCCACCGACCCGGTAGCCGCCAGCACGGTGGTGATTTCCGCTTGCAATGATGGCGAGAGCAGTGACTACGGCTACATCCATGTGGAGCTGACCCTCTACAGCCGCACCCTGCTGGCCGATGTGCTCGACCAGCTGTCGATGGGTGGTTTCACGCAGTTTGACTACGATAATCCAAGCAATGAAAGCGATGCCGAAACGATGCTTTTTTACAATGGAAATAAGCAAGTGCGCATCACCATCGTCGATAACAACGTCTTTGTGGATTGCGGCATCGCCCAATAAAGGTGATGAATATTGAGGATTTCAGAAATTTTTGTCTCAGCCTGCCCGATGTTACCGAAGGCACGCCATTCGAGAAATTTGCCAAGGATAAGTTCACGATACTGGTGTTTTATGTTCGCCGGCACATGTTCTGCTATTTCAATATCGACGACTTCACGTCGATTACCGTGAAATGCAATCCCGGCGACATCGTGGAGTTGAAAGAGCGCTATCAAGCCATTGGTGCTCCGTATAACGGAAACCCAAAGTACTGGATCGGTGTCGAACTCCATTCAGACGTGAGCGATGACCAGGTTTTGTCGCTTGTCCTTGATTCCTACAGGATGGTGAGAGGCTCCAAATAAATTGTCATCATGGGATGGCCGATGTGACTCACGCCCCACTGCGTGGGTCACATTCTGGCCTTTTGCTTGTCACCGGCTCCCGAACCTCGGTATTTTGAGCGGGCTTCGTTGAATTTCCAAGTGAGGTCGAGCATAAAAGTGCGACGTCCGGTGTTATGGCTGGTGAGGTCACGATAACCGAAGATGGTGGCATTGGTGTCGTTGGAGTTGAAAATGTCGACGCAGCGCAGATCCACGGTGAGCGATCCCAGCCGGTGCAGGTTGAAATCGTGCTGCACTCCAAGGTCGGCTTTGAACTGGGGCTGGACGAATATGATGAACTATCTGATGTCCTTTATGGTCGTAGTAGCTTTTATGACCGTTACACTTCAGATAACCGTAAGAAATATGAACGTATAATGTCAACCGCAAGAAAAGCGTGGAAAGCTGTGTTATTGACATATGGAATGGATATGGACAATTCTTATAGAAATGAGCATTACACTCCTAATGTAAAAACGCTTAGAAGTATTTGTGAACAACTAAGAATTGACACGTTATCTGACGAGGAACGTGAAGAAAAAAAGTAATTAGATTTAAATCTAATCTGCTATTTATTTTAGTAGCAATAATCTTCCTAATTATATCAATGATTATTTCAGTTGCATCATACTTATGTGGGGAATATATAACAGGAAAAAGCATTACTGCATGGTTATTAATTGTTAAAGATCGCCACCCTCGTCCTCACCCACACATAAAAATCTGCATTGCAAAAAAATCGCAAAAAACGCAACATCTGCCACCATTTAGCAGAGGTTTATTGTATCTTTGCCCTGTAAACCTCAAAAAACATTAGATTATGGCAGATTTTGATCGTGGACCGAGCTTGATGAGCAAATATGTGTGGCTGATAGAGACCGTCTATAGGGCCAAGAGGATTCCCTTCAAGGAGATTAATGAGCTGTGGCGCGAGAACAAGGACTTGAGCCGAGGCGAAAATTTGCCCGTGCGCACATTTAATAATTGGCGCGCGGCCATTCTCGACATTTTCGGGGTGTGCATCGAGAATGAGCATTGCGGCGAGTATCCCTACTATATCGAGAACGAGGATGACATCAGAAAGAACGGACTGAGTTCGTGGATTTTCAACACATTTTGCGTGGGCAACGCCTTGACTGGCAGTCAGAGCATAAAGAATCGTATCTTGCTCGAGCATATACCTTCAGGACATATTTACCTGCGGCCCATCATCGAGGCGATGAAGGAGAACCGCATGCTCAACATCACCTATTACAGTTACTGGAGAAACGAAGAATATAACTTTGATGTGCAGCCCTATTGTGTAAAACTATATCGCCAGCGGTGGTATATGGTGGCGCTGAGTGAGGGCTATGACGAGCCGCGCATTTATGCCCTCGACCGCATCCGGCAGCTATCGGTTACCGATGTCACATTCAAGATGCCCAAAAACTGGAGCGCCGAGCAGTATTTTGACGGATGTTTTGGTATCATAGCCAATAAAGACATCCACAAGCAAATCATTAAATTGAAAGTGATGGCCGATCAGGCTCGGTACATCCGCGATTTGCCACTACATGAGTCGCAGCAAGAGATTGATCGAAACGACGATTATAGTATCTTCCAGTATTACCTGCGTCCGCAGTTCGACTTCGTGCAGGAGCTACTGCACAGCGGCGACGCCATCGAGGTGCTGCAACCAAGCTCGCTGCGCCACGAGATGGCCGAGATAGTCAATAATATGCACAACATTTATAATAACAACACATTGCTGTCCACTAAAAATTGTGGACGGTTAATAAATAAAATTTTCAAACAAACTCGGTTCACTTGAACCATCGAGTTCTTTGACATTGTTGAAATTCTGTTTGTCGAAAAAGTCCCTTAACGGGGTCTTGTCAGTCA
>JAFUWD010000079.1 GCA_017483645.1 Muribaculaceae bacterium
ATCGGGTTTCACCCACGGCATCGGCTGGTGCGCACCGCAACAGGGTGCATGCAAGCTGTCGCTCAACGTCAAGGAGGGCATCATCGAGGAGTGCCTCATCGAGACCATCGGCTGCTCGGGCATGACACATAGTGCCGCCATGGCCGCCGAGATTTTGCCCGGCAAGACGCTGCTTGAGGCGCTGAACACCGACCTGGTGTGCGACGCCATCAACACCGCCATGCGCGAGTTGTTCCTGCAGATTGTTTATGGCCGCACACAGAGCGCCTTCAGCGAGGGTGGTTTGGTGGTCGGAGCCTCGCTCGAGGATCTGGGCAAGGGTATGCGCAGCCAGGTTGGTACGATGTTTGGCACACGCGCCAAGGGTGTCCGCTATCTGGAGATGACCGAGGGCTACTGCACGCGCATGGCCCTGGATGAGAACAACGAGGTGATCGGTTATGAGTTCTTGAGCCTGGGCAAGTTCACCGATGCTCTGAAGAAGGGCAAAGCCCCCGAGGAGGCCCTGAAGGAGGCAACCGGGCACTATGGCCGATTTGAGGATGCACCCAAGTATATTGACCCACGTAAAGAATAAGGAGGACCCGAATTATGATGAGAGAAGTGAAATTTGAATCTCAAGACCGCCGCATCAAGCAGGTGATTGCTGCATTGAATGCCGCCGGCATCAAGGATATCGAGGAGGCCAACGCCATCTGCGACAAGTATGGCATCGACCCCTACAAGACCTGCGAGGAGACTCAGCAGATCTGTTTTGAGAACGCCAAGTGGGCATACGTGTGTGGTGCAGCCATCGCCCTGAAGAAGGGTTGCAAGGTGGCCGCCGACGCCGCCGAGGCCATCGGCCTGGGCCTGCAGGCCTTCTGCATTCCCGGCAGCGTGGCCGACGACCGCAAGGTGGGCATCGGCCATGGCAACCTGGCTGCTCGCTTGCTGCGCGACGAGACCCAGTGCTTCGCCTTCCTGGCCGGCCACGAGTCGTTTGCCGCCGCCGAGGGCGCCATCAAGATTGCCGGCAAGGCCAACAAGGTGCGCCGCAGACCGTTGCGTGTGATTCTGAACGGCCTGGGCAAGGATGCCGCCAAGATCATCAGCCGCATCAATGGTTTCACATACGTGCAGACCGAGTTTGACTACTTCACCGGCGAGCTGAAGATTGTCAAGGAGACGGCCTACAGCAAGGGCGACCGCTCGAAGGTGCGCTGCTTTGGTGCCGACGATGTGCGCGAGGGCGTTGCCATCATGTGGCACGAGAACGCCGACATCTCCATCACCGGCAACTCCACCAACCCCACGCGCTTCCAGCACCCGGTTGCGGGCACCTACTTCAAGGAGCGCACCCTGGCTGGCAAGCCCTACTTCAGCGTGGCCAGCGGTGGCGGAACAGGCCGCACGCTGCACCCCGACAACATGGCTGCCGGCCCTGCCAGCTACGGCATGACCGACACGCTGGGCCGCATGCACAGCGACGCTCAATTTGCCGGCTCCAGCTCGGTGCCCGCCCACGTGGAAATGATGGGCTTCCTGGGCATCGGCAACAACCCCATGGTGGGTTGCACCGTGGCCGTGGCCGTCGACGTGGCACAAGCTCTGAACAAGTGATTTAGTTCACAACCCAACCATTAGCGAGGCCCGACGACGCTTGATGCGTCGTCGGGCCTCGCTTGTGTTTCACCCCGCTTCGTGATTATTCAAGCACACGCGGGGCGTTGGGTTCTTGAGGCGGCGGGAGGCGGTCGTGCGTGAAGCGATAGAGCGTTTTGACATCAAACAAGTCGCTGCGATGCAACGTCTGTGTGGTGCCGTCGGCCTTGCGCACAATGATGTCCACGGTGTCGTTTTGGTCAAACGTCATGTTGTTGAACGTCATCTGGTCGGTGGTCAACTGCTCGGGAAGGCTCACCGACTCCAATGCCGTGCACCAACCGAACACCCGCTCGCCCATGCGCTCGACCGACGACGGCACATACACCTGTCGCAGTTCTCTGCAGCCGTTGAACACTTCGCCTTCCATTTCTTTCAACCCTTCGTTGAGTTCCACTTTCGTCAGTCTCTTACAATCATGGACGCTGCGGAACTCCATGGTCTTGACGCTGGACGGAACCACCAGTTCAGTGATTTTGTTACAGTCGTAGAACGCCAGCTTGCCGATGGTGGTGACCGTGGATGGAATCACCACGCGCCCGCCAACCACGGTGCGCAGAGCCTGGATGATGCTTGTTCCCTCGGCATCCATCAGCATGCCGTCGCGGAACGAGAACAATTTGCTTTCGGGCGCCACATCAATGGATGTCAGCTTTAGACAGGTCAGGAAGGGACTGTTGCCCACGTCCGACAGGCTGGCAGGGATGCGCACATGAGTGAGATTGACGCAACCGCTGAACGCCTCACCGCCCAATTTTTCAAGCCCCTCGGGCAGAATCACCGAGGTGATGCTATCGCACGAAGAAAAGGCATTCCTGCCCAGCGAGCGAAGTGTGGAGGGCAGTTTGGGATTGGGAAGCGACTCACACACCGAAAAGGCATAATTTCCAATGGCGGTGATGCCCTCGTGCAGATTGATTTCCTTCAGCGCGCGGCACCAAGAGAAGGCGCTGTTTTGAATGGTTTTGACCGACTGCGGAAGCGTGATATGCGTCAGCGCCTCACAATTCTGGAACATTCGCTCGGGCACTGTGGTCAGGGTGGAGGGAAGCGTCACATCGGTGAGTTTCTTGCAGCCGTCGAGTGCCGCATAGCCTATGCTGGTCACGCTTTCGGGAATCACGATGCGTTGCAGATCCTCGCAGCACGAGAAGGCCCAGATGTCGAGCTCAGTGATGGTGGAAGGGATCACAAACTCGGTCACGCCGTTGCATCCAAAGAATCCCCAGCTCCTCACCTTCGTCACCGTGTAACTCTTTCCCTCGGCGGTTATTCCGCTGGGAATAGTCACCACACCCGAGAAACCGGGGTTTTTGTCTTTGAGCTTGCCTACCGAGACAGTGCTGTCGCTGAGCACCTCAAACTTCATGCCTTCGGGAGTGGCAAAAACTTTTCCGGGGTGGGCGGCTGCTCCAGCCGTGATTGCTGCTGCAGTTAGAATGGTTGCCATCAGTCTCATAGTTTGTCAAGTTTTGGTTATGGTGTATTGATTGGTTCTTTCATCACTGTTGACCGCCGTCCAGGTCGTCATAGGTCTGGTACAGGAAATCGTTGTAAGGGAAGCGTTGTGAATGGACGATGCGGGCCTTTTGGTACAGCAGTTGCTTCAGGGCATCAATGTTTTGCTGGCGCTTGGCGCTGACAAACACACAGTTGCCCTCCATGCGGGCCATCCACGTTTGCTCAAACTCCTCCAGGGGAATGTTTTCGTGGGTGCGTGGCGTGAGGTCGTCCTCATCCTTGGGCACATGGCTGAACTGGTCAATCTTGTTGAACACCATAATCAGCTCTTTGTTGCCGGCGTCGCACACCTCGTGCAGGGTTCGGTTCACCACCTCGATTTGCTCCTCGAATTGTGGATGCGAAACGTCCACCACATGCACCAGTATGTCGCTGTCGCGCACCTCGTCGAGGGTTGTCTTGAACGACTCCACCAGGTGGGTGGGCAGTTTGCGGATAAATCCCACAGTGTCGGTCAGCAGGAAAGGAAGATTCTCAATCACCACCTTGCGCACTGTAGTGTCGAGCGTGGCAAACAGCTTGTTCTCGGCAAACACATCGCTCTTGCTCAGCACATTCATCAGCGTGGATTTCCCCACATTGGTGTAGCCCACCAGCGCTATGCGTGTGAGCTTGCCGCGGTTTTTGCGCTGAATCACTTTCTGCTTGTCCCAGGCGGCGAGTTTCTGCTTGAGCAGTGCTATTTTGGTCTTGACAATGCGGCGGTCGGTCTCAATCTGCTCCTCGCCCGGACCGCGCATTCCGATACCGCCTCGCTGTCGCTCCAAGTGGGTCCACATGCCGGTGAGCCGAGGCAGGAGATATTGATACTGCGCCAGTTCCACCTGCATTTTGGCGTTGGCCGTCTGGGCACGTTTGGCAAAGATGTCGAGGATAAGGCTGGTGCGGTCCAGCACCTTCACATGTGTCTCGCGCTCCACATTGGCAATCTGCTTGGGCGAAAGGTCGTCGTCGAAGATAACCAGCGCTATGTCGTTGTCGTGAACATACTGCGCTATTTCCTGCAACTTGCCGCTTCCCACAAAGGTGGCGCGGTTGGGCTCGTTGCAGCGCTGCACAAAATGCTTCACCGTCACAGCGCCAGCCGTCTCGGCCAGGAACTCCAGCTCGGCCAGATATTCCCGGGCCTTGTTCTCGGGCTGCTGCGGCGTGATGAGTCCCACGAGCACCGCGCGCTCCTGCTCGGTGGTGCTCACCGTACGTTTGTTGTCGTCAAGTAGACCCATGTATTATTTATATAAGGTGTCGGTCGGTTAAAAAAATGAGGAATCGAGCACGACCATCGGTGGTGGTTCATCCCCAATTCCTCATTGAGTGCGGTTGCGTTTTATTTTTTCTCGACTTTGGTGTAGCGCTTGTTCAGGCCGTCAACCACGTCGTCGGTCACGTCATATTTGGGGTCGATGTAGAGCGTTGCGCTCTTGCGCAGCACCAGGTCGTAACCCTTCTTCTTGGCATACTCCTTCATGAAGTTGTTGATGCTGTCCAGCAGCTGAATCTGGCTTTGGTTCAGCTCGTTCTGAATGCTTTGCTGCAAATTGCCCAGATAGGTCTGCGCGTCGTTCTGCATCTTTTGCAGCTTCGACTGGTCGGCGTTGAAGCTTTCCTCGGTCAGATAACCGTTGTTTTTATACTTCTGCTGCATGGCATTGGAGAACTTGTTGATTTCGTTGCCTCGCTGTTGCTGGGCGGCGTCGAACTGGTTCTGACGGCGGAACATGGCCTCGTTGATGTCTTTTGCCAGGTTGTAACGGCTCATAATCGAGTCCTCATCCACGTAGCGAATGGTCAACTTCTCAATGGGTGCGGCGGGATTGGTGGCCGCCTTTGGTGGTTTCTGGTTGCATGCAACGGCCAGCAATGTCATAACGGCCACAAGAACCAGGTACACAGAATGTCTCAAAAAATTCATTACTTCGTTATTAGTTGTTATTGATAAAATTCTTCGTCACGAGCGCATGTGATGCCGCGCCGCCGCATCTCGGGGTTGTCGTGGATGTGCGTATTGGGAAACCGACCTCCTTTCACAAAGAAGATTTTCACCCCCAGCAGCCCCACGGCCAGCGCGAGCAAAGTCACTGTCAAAAGCAAAATTGCCATCATTGCTCAAAATTTTATGCAAATATAAAAAAGGTTTACGAGAAAAGAGCCTACATTTCAAATTATTTTTGTAACTTAGCGATTGTAAAACGAAGGTTTTAACAAAAATTCATTCACCGAAAGAATAACTAACAAATATTTACGCTTTAAACAACAGAAAAATGACCGTAAAAGAACTGAAACCAACTCAAGTGTGGCAAATCTTCGACAAGATTACCCAAGTGCCCCGCCCGTCGGGCAAACTCGAAAAAATCCGTGAATGGCTCGTCAATTTCGCCAAAGAGCATGGCCTGGAATACAAAGTGGACCAGGTGGGCAACGTGGCGATGTTCCGGCCCGCAGCTCCGGGCATGGAGAACGTGCCGGGCATCGTGCTGCAAGGGCACATGGACATGGTGGCCGAAAAGGGTGCCGGCTCCAACCACAACTTCGACACCGACCCCATCGAGACCATCGTCGAAGGGGAATGGGTGCGCGCCAACAACACCACCCTGGGTGCCGACGACGGCATGGGACTGGCCATCGCACTGGCTGCCATCACCGACCCCGACCTCAAGGCCGGACCACTCGAGGCACTGGCCACCGTCGACGAAGAGACCGGCCTCACCGGAGCAAGCAACATCCAGGCCGATATGCTGCAAGGGAAATACCTGCTCAACCTCGACAGCGAGGACGACGGAGTGATTACCATCGGTTGCGCCGGCGGACTGGTGACGCTGGCCAAGTGGAACTATAAAGAAGAGAAAGCACCCGCAGGCCTCAACTGGTTCTGCGTCAGCCTGAGCCACCTGCACGGAGGACATTCGGGCACCGACATCAACATCGGATATGCCAACGCCACCAAGCTCATTGCACGCCTGTTGTGCGCACTGCGCCGCAAGGCCGATTACAAGCTGGCCCAAATCGACGCCGGCAACCTGCATAACGCCATCGCGCACGCCGCGCACGCCATCATCGGCATCAAGCCCGAGGACAAGGAGACGCTGAGCGTGGTGCTCAACGAGTTTATCGCCGAGGTGAAGAACGAGTACAAGCACACCGAGCTCAACATGGAGATTGGATGCGAGAGCGTGGTGGAGCCCGCCACCATCATCGACGACGACACTGCACGCCGCGTGGTCACCGCAGCCTTTGTGGCACCCAACGGCGTGTATTCCATGAGCAAGGAAATCGACGGGCTGGTTGAAACGTCGACCAACCTGGCCAGCGTGAAAATGCGCCCGGGCAACAAGTTGGTCATCGAAGCCTTCTCGCGCTCGGCCGTCGAAAGCCGCAAATATGAGCTGGTGAACCAGATTGCCGGCATCTTTGACCTGGCAGGAGCCGACGAAATCTGCCAGGAAGGTGGATACCAGGGCTGGGAGCCCCGTCAGGACAGCCACATCCTGCACATCGCCATCGACCAGTGGGAGGCCCTCTATGGTGTGAAGCCCAAAGTGGAAGCCATCCATGCCGGACTGGAGTGCGGCCTGTTCTTGAAAACGGCACCGCACATGGACATGATTTCCTACGGCCCCACCCTGCAGGACGTGCACTCGCCGCAAGAGCGTTGCCACATCCCCGCCGTGCAGAAGGGCTGGGACTTCACCATCGCCATCATCAAGGCCGTGGCCGCAGGAAAATAACCTGTGAGTAAGACATCAGCCACATCGTAACAGGCGGCGCGCCCCACCCCATCACAGGACGGCGCGCCGCCTTCATTTACACTTGGAGGGGGGCTGGCGCGAAGCGACTGAGGAGTGTGTCAACCGCCCTCGCTGTGTGGACACACGCCCCCGCCCTTCGGGCACCCCCTCTAGCTTAGAGGGGGAACTGACCCAGCGACGCGGCACGCGCTCACACAAAGAAAACACTTTCCAAAAAAATCGGTTTTTTCTTTGGCATTTTGTCATTTTATTCCTATATTTGTGCTTGTATTGATATAAACCTTATTTATTAACCATTTAACAAACTAAAAGCAATGAAGAAATCGTTACTTTTTGCCGGGTTTGCCGCCCTGGCCCTGATGGCCGGCGCTCAAAACCCGTTTGCTTACAACATCAGCAGCGAAGCTGTTGCGGCTGATGCTACCGAGATGACATTGCACTACACGCTCAATGCCGACGCAGTGAACGTGGGTGTCACGTTCTACGCCGATGGCGAGGCAGTGTCGACAGTGGCCATCAACGGTGAGAATACCAAGGGTGAGCACAGCGCCACCGTGTCGCTCGAGGGCCTGCCCACGGGCAAGGAAATCACCTGGGCCGTCTTTGCCGAGGGACAAGCGCTGGAAGCACCCACAGCGTTGACCGACATCAAGAATCCCGCCGGAAGTTCCCTGGCAGTCTGGGGACCCTATGCTCTGGCCATCGACAACAACCCCGAGAGCAAGCACTTCGGTCGCATTCTCTACACCGAGAGCCACGCAGGCGTGCTGGGAAACAACAACTATACCAGCGTGAAAGACGGTGTGGGACTGGGTGTCTATGAGCTCGACCCGCAGCTCAACCTCGTGAAGAACGCCGCCGGAACCTACGGCTACAACGGCGGCATCAATTGGGTTAACAAAAATTACACGAGCTACGAAGGCCTTGATGCAGCAAGTTCGGCCATCTATGGTCCCAAGCGTGTAAAAATCAGCAAGGACGGACGCATCTTTGTTTCGGTCGCCGACCTGGACAACTGCCCCATCTATGAGATGAACCCCGACAACCTGAACGAGTGGACACCGGTTTTCAATGGCTCGTATCAGAACTTCGAAAACGGCACACGCTGGTTTGCCACCGAGCAGGGCGTACAACTGGCTTCTGCAGCTCACGCTTTCGACGTGACCGGCGAAGGTGAGAATCTGAAGCTCCTTGTTCTTTCGCATGACATCGGCTACAGTTTCGCCACTCCGCACAACCACTTCACCGAGTTCGCCTTAGGCACCGCCAACAGCATTTCCGAACCCGGAACCACAGTGCAAGGTCTTGAAGGACAATATGTAATGAACCCCATTATGACCAACCTTGCCTACGGCAAAGATGGTGACATCTGGCTCTTCCAAGATCGCGGACAAGATGATGTGCCCGTCTTGGCTCATGTGAACGACGCTGCCGACACACAGCCCTACGAGAAATACTTCACCGACTTTGGTTATCGCACCAACGGTGCCGCTGTGGCCTTCAATGCCGACTTCTCGATGATTGCCTTTGGACTGGCCAACCACATTTATCTTTACAAAGTGACCGATGCCAATGCCGAGGGCGCTCCCCGCAAAGCTCCCGCCACCATGGAGACCGGAAATGTGGTCCTCTCCGACATCATCGACATCACCGGCTACCGCAACAACAACGCCATCGCATTTGACTTGGCCGGCAACCTCTACACCTGCGCCAACACCAACGAGCGCATCGGTTTCATTGCACTGCCTCGTGAGGAGCCCGTTTGCGAGGTTCCCGCCCGCGCCGAGTTCGCTTTCACACTGGGTGAGGCTGCTCCGGAGCCCATCAGCAACCTGGCTGTTGTCGGCTCGTTCCAGGGTTGGGACGTTAACAACGGTGTGGAGATGACCAAGAACGACAACGACATCTTCGAGGCCGAGGTTGAATTCCCCGCCGGCACACTGTTCAAACTCATCGAGAATCTCGACACTCACATCAACTGGTACGGTGGTGCCGCCGAGAGCGATGAATTCTGGGTGTCGCCCGAGATGATTGAGAACGCTACCGAAATTGACCTGGTGGATGGTTCCAACTTCAAGATTGACGATGCAGGCACCTACATCATCAGCGTCAACGCCAACACCCGCAAGATGACCGTCACCGCCAAGCCTGTCGAGGCCAAATACTTTGTGGCCGGTGGATTCAACGGATGGAGCACCTCGGAGAACGAGCTCGAGGCTCAAGATGACGTCTACACCGCCACTATCGACGTTGTGGGCGAAGACGAGGAAAGCCGCATGTTCAAGATTGTTCGCGTCGACAATGCCACCACTTGGTTCGGTGGTGCCGACGACAACAATCTAGGAAAATTCATTGTCACCGAAGAGCTGCTTGGCAAGGACATCACGCTGCTTGAGGGCGAAGGTGAGAACCTCCTGCTGCCCGCTGCCGGCAACTACACTTTCAACCTCACCGTGGCCGACGCTGCCGCTCCCGCCGGAATGGCTAAGGCCGAGGGCCAGGCGTTCAAACTCGTTGTGGTGAAGAACGACGTCACCGGTGTCGAGACCATCAACGCCGAGGACATTGCCGCTGTGAAGTATGTCAACATGGCCGGACAGGTGAGCGCCACTCCGTTTGAGGGCGTGAACGTCAAGGTCATC
>JAFUWD010000080.1 GCA_017483645.1 Muribaculaceae bacterium
AGCCACAGGGGGCATTTATAATGGCCAAGTGTTAAAATGGCGCTTTTGCCACGAGGTCGATGACCCGTCCGGTGACAGGATGGGTGAAGGTGAGCCGCTCGGCATGCAGCATGAGCCGCACGGATGCCGTGCCGTAGAGCATATCGCCCACGATAGGGGCGTTGAGGCCTTGTGGGTGGGCTGCGTGAACACGCAGCTGGTGGGTGCGACCTGTCAAGGGCTCCATATCGACGCGTGTGCGCCCCGCTGAGCGCTCGAGCACACGGTAGCGCGTCACGGCCTCGCGTCCGTGGTCGTAATCCACCATTTGCCGCGGGCGGTCGTCAACGTCGGGCCGCAGCGGCAGGCTGATGATTCCGGCATCGTGCTCCACTTCTCGGTCGAGCACGGCCACATAGTGCTTGCTGATGGCGCGCGTGGTCCATAGCCCTTGCAGTGCCTTATGGGTTTCCTTGTCCTTGGCGAAGAGCAGCAGTCCGCTCGTTTCCTGGTCCAGACGGTGCACCACCATCGGGCCGGTGGCTTCGGAATGGGCTTGGCCGAACCGTTTCAATGCCGAGTCGTCGAGCAGCTTGCCCGGCACGCTCAGCAATCCCGCGGGCTTCACCACTACCGTGAGCCAGGGGTCGTCGTAAACTTCGGTCATGGGGCTGTCGGGTGCCGGTGATGCCAGAGGATTGGGGTCTACATCAAGCCCCTGAAGCATGAACGACAGGATGGGCAGGCACTTGCTGCGGCATGCGGGGTAGTAGTGGCCGTGGTGCCTCACCTGTCCCTCGGGCGACTTGCCGTACCAGAATTCGGCCATGCACAGTGGTTGCAGCCCGCAGGTGAAGGCTTGTTGCAACAGCTTGGGTGCGCAACATTCGCCTGCTCCGCTCGGGGGCAGTGTGCCGTTGTAATCGTTGAAGATTTGCAGCAGGTTGGCTTGCTGGCCTCGTGCGTTGCGCACCACAAATAGGCTGAAGATGCGTTCTTGCAGCGCCTCGCTCATGGAGCGTCGTTGCCTGCGCAGGTGGTCAATGGGTTGCCGTGCCGTGGCCAGCTGGCTCTCCGCATCCATGATGGCGGCCGCGTGTCGTTGCTTGATGCGTCGCAACTCGGCCCGCAGGTGTTGACTTTGCCTCTCCAGCAATTTTTCATCGCTTTCGGTAAGGTGGCCTTGATGTCGACGGGTGTCGCGCTCGGCTTTGGCATTTGTCATGACCGCCCGGTGAGCCGCCACAGCTTCATCAGCTTGCCGGCGAGCGTCGGCGAGCCGCTGCTGCAGCACGGCCAGCGTGGGGTCGGCCTCCAAACTGTCAATTTGTGCGTTGATGTGCGAAATGGCGGCCTCGGTGTGTTTGAACTCGCCGTCAGGGTCCAGCAGGTCGTAGATGGGTGGCACAAACCCCGGCAAATGATTGGTGCCGGCCAGCAGTCCCGAAAAGGCGGCCAAAAACCCCATCCGGCCATCACTGTCGCGTGCCACCAGCACACCGAGCATTTTGCCTTGGTTCAATTCGTCGGCCCATTCGCTGTGCTGCTCCACTTCGTCCGTCAACTGTCTTGCGGCAGCCACTGCCAACGGGTGCGGCACATAATGAAACGGAAATGTGAACCGCTTGGGCGCCGCAATAGCCGGCACCTGATGGTCGTCGAAAAAATGCCAGCCCTCAGCGGTCATCACACCGGCCGGAATTGGTTCTCCACGATGTCGGTGAGTACATCTTTCATTTCCAACCCGGCTGCTCTCACTTGTTGTGGAATGAAACTGGTGGCTGTCATGCCCGGTGTGGTGTTGATTTCCACCAGGTTGATGCGGTCGGAGCCGTCGGCGTTGC
This sequence comes from Muribaculaceae bacterium, assembly GCA_017483645.1. GTDB lineage: Bacteria > Bacteroidota > Bacteroidia > Bacteroidales > Muribaculaceae > Sodaliphilus. The sequence goes on from JAFUWD010000080.1 coordinate 1,824, forward strand.
GGGTGATGATATAGTCGATGCGGATAATGCCGTTGCAGTGCAGCAGGTCGTAAAGCCGCAGCGTGTGGGCTTGCAACTGCCGGGTGAGTTCATCGCTGATGCGGGCCGGGGTGATTTCCTGCACCTGGCCATTGTACTTGGCGTCGTAGTCGAAGAATTCGTTGTCGGTCACCACTTCAGTCACCGGGAAGGCCACGGCCTTGTCGCGGGTTTTGTAGCATCCCACGGTCACCTCGGTGCCGTCGAGGAAGCGCTCGATCATGATGCTGTGACCCTGCTTGAAGGCGAATTCAATGGCATCCGACATTTGGTCGACGGTTTTCACTTTGGTAACGCCAAAGCTGGATCCGTCGGCCACGGGCTTGACGAAGCAGGGCAGACCCAACTGCCGGGCAATCTCCTCGTCGGTGGGGCGTGTAGAGTCGGTGCGGCGCAGCAAGATGCTGTCGGCCACATTCACATCGAAGGCCCGCAGAAAGTTGTTAAGCACATATTTGTCGAACGTCAGTGCCTCCACCAGCACGCTGCTGGTGGAGTAAGGCACGCGCAGCATGTCCAGATAGCCCTGGAGGATGCCATTCTCTCCCGGCGTTCCGTGGATGGTGATGTAGGCATAGTCAAAGCGTGTCTTCTTGCCTTGGTGGTTGAACGAGAAATCGTTGCGGTCCACTCGGGGTTGCTCGCCGTCGGGCAGCACCACATGCCAGTCGAGGCCGGTCATTTCCACGATATAAACATTGTAGCGTTCGTGGTCAAAAAAACTGTACAAACCCTGTGCCGAGCGCATCGACACCTCATGTTCGCTCGAGTCGCCACCGCACACGATGGCTATATTACGTTTTGTTGTGTCCATTGATAACAAATAATTTTCTTGCAAAGTTAGTGTAAGGTGGGTAAAATGCCAAATTTATTTGAATTTTGCCTGCGTCACAGTCATCGCAAAAAATCTCCCGACGGGGGCGAACCACGCCGGGAGGCTATGCCATATCATTATCCAACTACTGATTCTTTTTTGCTGTGATGGAAATGGCTTACCAAGCAAAGAAATTATAACCCACCATGAGCGACAGCACTCCGCTGTGGCCACGGCTGTAAGGCTCGGGCACATAGCCGGGATACGGGGTGGCGACATACATGTCTTCGTCGGACTTGGTGTAGAAACCGATTTTGTAAATGGCGTCGAATGTAATTCGCTTGTACCGGTAGGAAAGGCCCACCGGGATGGACAAATCGGTTATCCATGAATCATATTTCTTTGAGAAACCCGGTTGGAATCCCAAGTGCGCAATCAATCGGTTCCCGTAAAAATAGCAGTTGGCCATCAACGGCAT
>JAFUWD010000081.1 GCA_017483645.1 Muribaculaceae bacterium
CATCTTTAATTTTTTGTCATGTACTTAATACAAAATTAGTAAATTTTTTGAGGTTGAGATTGCAAAACGGCAAAAAACACTAAAAATGAGTGTTTTTTGCCGTTCTTTCTGTCCAATGTGGTAGGGTTTTGTGCCGCCGAAGTCCTCTCACCACTCAACTCTAAACTTTGAAAATCAGAAAAAATAGCCAGGGGCTATTTTCTTATTCTCAAATATCGGTGGTTCAAAGAGTTTGTAGGTTGCGGAGCGGCGGAACTCCGGGAACTGCGCATCGTTGCTTTCGCATGAAGACCACGATGTCGCGCAGCGACTGGATGTTGAGCGGCTTGTTTCGTGCGAGCCGTAAGCTGGTGTCCGTCGCATCCAACAGAACCTGAGATGGGCTTGGTTTTCAGCTTTTTTGAGCGTTTTCTTTTGCTATTCCACTTTTTTCTTTACTTTTGTGAAATTAACCATAAAATGAACCATTATGAAACGAATCCTTTCACTCACTTTTGTGCTTATCTTAGGCATCGGCATGGCCATTGCTGCGGGCAACAACAAGCAGATTGAGCGAATTCGCGCCATCTACAATGATGTGCACAATCATATTGCCATGGCTGAGGAAGAGCCCATGATGACCAACCAGATGACCATCGACATCAATCAGATGTATCCCGGCAGTGGCCCCCACAAGGAGCACATTACCTTCTACTTTAGCTGTCTCGACTTCGACGAGGAAGACCAGTGCGAAGATGGCAGCATCAATTGGCAAAGCGACTTGGAATTTGTTACCCAGAGTTTCAACATTGGCGGGCACGAGTTCTACTGCGAATACCTTTACGACCCCGAGACTGGCGATCCGCTGTTTGCCCTCTTCAACTACGACGACGATGAGACCGGCCAAAAGCAATCGGTCCGCTATTACTTCGACAAGGGCAAACTCTTGCAAACCATTCCCGCCAAGATTGGTGATGGGTGGCCCACCGATGTCAATGACCGACTCTACAACTTCAAGCACTTGCAAGAAATCTTCAAGCAGGTGATTTTAGGCAATTCGCTCATCTGACCCACCATCCCCGTCACACACTCCCTCGGCCAGCGTGGCTGGCACTGTCGCCGAATGGACACACTCCCTCGGCCTTCGGCCACTCCCCCTAGCTTAGGGGGAGAGCTGCTCCCTCGCTGTGTTGGGGGGGGCAGGCGGTTGTTCACTCCTGTTTGGGTTGTTGCGTAAACAAAATCCCAATTATTGGGTATTGCCGTGACGGTCAAAGCCCTGTACTTTTGCGGCAGAACAACAAAAACGCATTAAAATGGGACTATTGAAATCATTCTTTACGAATTGTGCCCATCCGAGAGGGCGGATGGGGCGAGCGATGCTGCGTTTCATGAACTTTGGCCATGCGCCGCTCACCAACTGGGGATTGGACTTTGTCGATTTTCAGCCCGGCTGGACGATGCTCGACATCGGCTGCGGCGGCGGAGCGACGCTGAAGCGTTTGCTCGGCAGGAGCAATGAGGCGCTGGTTTATGGTATCGACATCTCACAGGAGAGCGTGGCAAAAGCGCGTAAAGTGAATGCCGATGTGCTTGACAAGCAAGTGTTTATAAGCCAGGGGTCGGCCGAGAATCTGCCATACGGGGATGAGAAGTTTGACCTCGTGACAGCCGTCGAAACGGTGTATTTTTGGCCAAACTTGCCCCACTGTCTGCAGGAAGTCCGCAGGGTGTTGAAGCCCGGCGGAAAGTGTGCTGTCATGGTCGAGGTTGTCGAGGCCGATTCTGTGTGGACAAAAGTGGTGGACGGCATGACCGCTTACTCACCGGAGCAACTGAAAAAACTGATTGATGACGCAGGCTTTGTCGACACTGAACTTCACCGCAAAAAGCCATCGTATGCCGCCGTTATTGGCGTGAATCCACCTTCCAGTCATTAACCAAGCCGGCTTGTGCATGGTTGAGTTGTGCTATGTCGCTAAAAGACAGTAAAAACCACATCAATATTGATGTGGTTTTAAATTCTGATAATTATTGAAATTGTTCTTGTTGCCCCTATTTTTTGGTGGTGAATGCTTGGCGGTCGGAGAGTATTGCGTCAAGGTTCTCAGTCGCCCAGTTCACAAGACTGTGAAGGTGAGGTATTAAGGTTTTTGCCCTATCAGTCAAACAATATTCCACGCGGGGCGGTATTTCGGCGTAGGCTTGGCGAAGAACCATTCCGTCGGCTTCGAGGTTGCGTAGGGCCACGGTGAGCATCTTTTGCGAGATGTCGGGAATGTGTGCCAACAGGTCGGTATATCTCATAGGTTTGTCCTCGGCTTCAAGCGTGAGCATGATGAGGATTGTCCATCGGTCGCTGATGCGCGATAACACGTTGCGAATGGGACAATTGGGAAACATGGTGTCAATAAGCACACTTTTAAACATAGTTTCAATGAATTTTTAATATGATTTTACCGCCGGCTCCACCTTTTTCAAGCAAAGTGTGTGCCTCAACAATTTGGTCGAGAGTGAACACCCGCTTATAGAGCGGAGAAATGCGTTTTTGTTCAATCACTTCAAACAGGCGATCCATAATGGCTTGCGTGGGGAAATTAGAGAAGAAGCCTGTCAGGAACACTCCGTTAGGAATATACTTGATGGCATCGAACTGCGGCACGGTGAACACGTTGCCCAGCAATCCGGTCTGGCACACATAGCCGGGATGAGTGACAGTGAGTAGCGAGTCGCGCAATGTTTTGGGGCCAATCAGTTCCAACACCTTATTCGGTCGAATAGGTGATGTCGTCTTGCTGATGCGGCCGTCATCCACTATGCAATGGTCGGCGCCGATTGATTGCAGTTCGGCAAAGGAGCTTTCACGCCTTGCGGCGGCAATCACTGTCGCTCCCAAAGCCTTGCCCAGTTGTATGGCGGCTTGCCCCACTGTGCTTGTCGCCCCCCGCACCAGCAATACATCACCCGCTTGTATGAGCAGGCCCTCGGTGAGTGAGCCGAAAGCGGTGAAATATGTCTCAGGTACTGCGGCAAGAGCGAGCCAATTAAGATGGGTGCTCACTTTGAACACATTCTTTTCTGGCAACAAGGCATACTCGGCATAGCTCCCGTTGAACGAACGTCCCATGCCCCCCATAAGAGCTATTACGCGATTACCCACGCCAAATTGGCTGTCGCTGGCGTCGGCAATCTCGCCCACACACTCGATGCCGGGCACGATAGGCGTGTTGATGTAGTCGTTGTCGGCCTCATGAGTGCGCAGCAACGACTCGCTGTGGTTTAAGCCAGCGGCATAAATTTTCACAAGAACCCACCCGGGTTTAACCTGCGGAATGGGTATATCACTCACTTGCAGTTGGTCGGCACGGCAACAGCCACTTATCACAATCGCTCTCATATCGTCAGTCTAATCTTATAATAGCCTCGGCAGGACAGTTCTCGAAGCAATTGCCGCAATGCAGGCAGTGCTCAGGCTGGATGCGGTAAATATCGCCTTCCTCAATGCAACTTTGCGGACAGTTTGCGGCACAAGTGCCACAGGCGATGCAAGAGTCGGTAATCTCAAATCCCTTTCGCTCGGTAACAGCATTGCCCATTGTGAAGTAGGCGCGTTCGATAGGGTGCGTGCCGAGATTGAAATACTCAATCCGTGCATCCTTGATGCAGAAGATGATGCCAATGCTTCGCGTGTCACCGGGATAAACGTTAATCAAATAGGATTGCTCCTTGAAAATCACATCTTTCCAATGCTCTTGCTCATTGTCGGGAACGGGTTTGGCGACAGCCGAGAGACGTATCATCTCCTTGAATTTGGTCAAGGCATGGATTTGCACACGCCCGTCGCGCAGAAGTTGGCGGCAAAAGTTCTTGCCGCGAGCGGTATAGAAATAGATGGCGTCCGGCTCAAAGTGGATTGCGCTAATAGAGCGTGCTTGTGGTGCGCCATGCTCATCTACAGTGGCAAAAGTGAGAATGCCCACGTAGCCCAATTTCTTAATGCAAGTAGTTGCGTCCATCATTATAGCTTTTGGTGTCAATTAACATATTTCCAACATTGCGGGTCGGGAGCGAAGAAACTACCGCTATAGCCGAATGCCACCGCAGGGCAACCACGGCAGAAACGTAACAACTCGCAGCGGGCGCATTTCTCCAGTTGTTCGTGCTGGCGGTATTGATCCATGCGGTAGCCATGAAAGACCTCATGCAAATCTTCATCAACAGTACCCACATAACTGTCGAAGCGACGGCAAGCCATCAAGCGACCGTCAGCAGTTATAGTGAAATGACAGTTGGCGCAGTTACAACCGCCATAAATCGTATCCTCGGCAAGTCCGTCAGGAATCTTGAAAAGCCCTTTTTCATAGAGGAAAAGTGTCCACAAGTGGTCTTTGAGATTGAAAATGGTGTTGCTGTCCTTATACTTTTCATACTTTTCCCAGCAACGCTCCAGCAGTTTTCTGTAGTCATCGGGGGCGATGTGCCAACCCCGGTCGGGAGCGGCTTTGTCTCGACTCGTCGGGCAATAACGCCCAAAGGCGAAGACATCCACTTTGCGCTCCACTACAAGGTCGATGATATCAGGGATTTCATTGATATTTACTCCTGAGACCGTTGTCATGACCGCACAATGCAGATTGGCGCGATGCAATGTGCCGATGGCTTCAAGCGTGCAGTCAAATGACCCGGGTTTGCGAAAACTGTCATGTGTGTCGCGCATTCCGTCGATACTCAACTGATACTTGCGGCATCCGAGAGCCTTCAAGCGTCGACACACCTCGTCGGTCAAGTGGAACGGATTGCCCATGATTGTAAATGGAATTTTATGCTCATGAACGAGTTCCAGGAAATCCCAAAACCGGCTATGAAGAATGGGGTCGCCACCTGTAATGTACAGGTAGGGTAACCGTTTCATGCGCTGGCACATCTGTTCAACATTGGCAAGCACTGCCACAAGTCTTTTCCACGACATCTCCACCATTTTGGGGCGATTGGGTGCGGAAAAGATGTAGCAGTGCTTACAACGCTGGTCGCATTCGTCTGTTATATGCCACTGAAATGCGAAGTAGTCCATTGGAGCGGTTTATTTGTCGGGGGCTCCGCAAGCGCTGCCACAAGCGGCAGGTTTCTCCTCGGGCTTGTCGGGGGCTCCGCATGCGCTGCCACAAGCGGCAGGTTTCTCCTCGGGCTTGTCGGGGGCTCCGCAAGCGCTTCCACAGGCGGCAGGTTTCTCCTCGGGCTTGTCGGTTGTTCCACATGCGCTTCCGCAGGCGGTTCCTGCCTCAGCTTGGACGTTCATGAATCCTTGCGCACTTTGAGCGAAATTTAAATCTAAGCGTTTCATCTTCAAAATATTTTAAGTGAATAATACTAACTTTTTGATTGTTACAATGGCAAAGTTACAAATCATTTTTAAAACATAAAAGAACCTACTTTAAAGTCTGTTTCATGCAATGATGTTAGAATTGTTGATTTTCAAATGTTTATGATGCCAAAGTTTTTCACGTTACCCTAAAATCGTGAAAACCACGTTTTGTGCTGTGCGAGGAGCGGCCAAGCAAAATGGGGTGGGGAAGTATGCTTTGGCCTTGTTTTGATTAGCTATACTTGAGCTGAGGGTGGCCCGGGGCAAGGTTGATGACAAGGAAACGAAAGAGGGTGCGCCAACGTGACGCACCCTCTTGATATAAAGGGATTTTGTGTCCGCGAAGAACGCGGTGACGTTTGTCGCAGGTTTAGTGAGTGGCTCCGCCCAGGGCGATGTAAAGCTCGATGACAGCTTGCGCTGCATCATACATGTTATTTGCCTCGTTGAGCTGGGCGCTGAGCAGGCTCTCCTGAGCGGTAATCACTTCGAGGTAGTTGGCTTTGCCGTTGTCCATGAGCTCGTGGGTTCCCTTGTAGGCATCGACAAGCACTTCCACCTGACGCCGATAATAGCCATATTTGTCTTTGGCTGCTTGGCAGTCGGCGAGTGCTTCGTTCACTTGGTTTCCTGCCTCAATGACGGTCTGCACATAACGGTTGCGCACGTCTTCTTGTTGCAGTTTGGCAATCTCAAGGTTGCCCTTCAGTTGTCCGCGTGCAAAGATGGGTTGGGTGATGGAGCCAACGATGTTGAGCAAAATTTTGCCGGGGTTGATGATGGCTCCGCCACCATTGTTGGTCCATCCGGCCGCTCCCGTGAGTGAAATGCCGGGGAAGAAAGCCGAGCGTGCGGTCTGCATGTTGTAGAAGGCCTCTTCCATGGCGTAGTCAGCCAGCCGAACATCGGGTCGGTACTCAAGCAATTGTGCCGAGACTCCCTGTTCCACTACTTGCGGAATGGAGAAACTTCCCCAGCTGTTGCGCTCAATGTGCTGGGGTGTGATGGCCAGGAGGCGGCAGATGGCGTTTTCCACGCTCCGTATCTCGCGTTTCATGTCCACGAGCTGCGTCTTGACATTCAGGCAGGACGACTCCTGTTGGTTGACGGCGGTGGAATAAATCTTGCCGTTTTCCCAAAGCACCTTTTGCATCTCAAGCGATGCGTTCCAGAGGCTGTCGGTGAGCGTCAGGATTTCCAGCTGCCGGTCGAGGAGCTGCAGCAGATAATACTGCTGTGCCACGGTCGAAATGAGGTTGGCGTGGACGGCCTCTTCGCGTGCCTTGGTTTGCAGCAGCACAGCGTTGGCGGCACGTTTCTTGTTGGTGTACGACCCCAATTGACCGAAGTCCCAGTTGAGCTGTAACGGCACATTGTAAGTCTTTGACGTGTTGCCGTCGAAATGGGCTATTGAGCCCGATGGCGAAAAGAAAAGTGATGGGAGGATGGATTTTTTTGCCACCCGAAGCGACACCTCGCTCTGCTCCACAGCAATGCGTGCCGAGTTGAGGTCGGTGTTACGCACCAGTGCCGTGTCGATGAGTTGCCGCAAAAGTGGGTCGGTAAAAAACTCGCGCCACGAGAGGGGCGCCGGAAGATTACCGGCAATCGAATCGCTGAAATGCAGCCCGATGGCATCGGCCGGAATCTTGTTGTTCGACTCATACTTGTTGTATATGCCACATGACGAGGCCAGTAATGCGACAACAGATAAAGTGATATAAATGTGACGTTTCATTTCAATTATAAGAATGTTATTTGATTTCTTGGGGAGGCGTTTCGACCGGGGTGGCTTCGGCCGCCACAGTTTCGACGGGTGCGCCGCCTTGGTATTTCTCATGCAGTTTCTGGAACACAATGAAGAACGCAGGCACCACAAAGAGCAGTGCGAGCGTGCCCACGGCCATACCGGCGGTGACACCAAGGGCGAGCACACGGTTGCCATTGGCACCCGCTCCACCGGCAATGATGAGCGGAATCATACCTGCAATCATGGTGACAACGGTCATCAGGATGGGGCGCAGACGCTCCTCACAAGCGGCAAAAGCCGCGTCGCGGATGCTCATGCCCTGGGCGCGTCGCTCGCTCGCAAACTCAGTGATAAGGATAGCTGTTTTGGCCAGCAGTCCGATGAGCATGATCACACCCGTCTGCAGATAAATGTTATTGTCCATGCCGGGCAGATGGAGCAGCGAGGCCAGCCAAGTGATACCAAACGAGCCCATCAGTCCGAATGGCACGCTGAGCAGCACGGCCCACGGTGTGAACCACGAGTTGTAGAGCGATGCCAGAATGAGGTAAATAAGGATGACACAAATGCAGTAAATGAGTGCTGTGGCGTTCGAGCCCGCAGTCTCCTCCACCTCGCGCGACATGCCGGCATACTCGTAACTGTAGCCATTTGGCATCTCGGCGGCGAACACCTCGGCGATGGCTTTGTGGGCCTCGCCCTCCGAGTAGCCGCTTGCGGTCATCACACCGCAGGTGATGCTCTGAAACAGGTTGAAGTGCTCGACCGATGCCGAACCCACCTCTTCCTTGAGGTTGACGAACTCAGAAATCGGTGCCATCTTACCCCCTTGAACCCGCACAAAGATATTGTTGAGTGACGAGGGGTCGAGGCGATATTCAGGAGACGCGTTGGCCATGATGCGGTACACCTTGCCGAACTGGTTGAAGTTGCCCACGTAGGAGCCGCCGCAATAAGCACCCAGCGTGTTGAGAACGTCGGCAGGCGTGACGCCGGCTCGGTCGCATTGTGTGGCATCGACTTCGACTTGATATTTCGGAAAACGTTCCGAGTAGGTCGACATGGCCACCATGATTTCCGGCCGTTCGTTCAGTTTGGCGAGGAAGTTGTTGGCGGCGTCGTTGAATTCCGACATGGGGCGATCCTGCATATCCTGAAGCACGAGGCTCACGCCGCTGTTTGAGCCGTACCCCGGCACTTGAGGCATTTGGAAGGGGATTACCAGTGCGTTTTTAATATCCCTGCAGTCTAAAGCGAATCGGCCATAGACAAGCTCAATGTAATGGTTCATGCCAGGTCGTTCGTCCCAATTCTTCAATCGCACAATCAGGGTGGCATAGCAGCTGGCGGCGCGGTTGGCCATCATGCCGTAGCCGCTCACCACAGCGTAGCTCTCCAATTCGGGAATTTTTTTCACCTTCTCCTCAACCTTCTTCACAATTTCCTCGGTCTCGTGCAAGGTGCAGCCCTCGGGTGCGCGTACCTCGGCAAAAAACACACCTTGGTCCTCTTCGGGAACAAGGCCAGAAGACAGTCCACGCATGAAGAACACCAGCAAGACAGCAGCACCGGCAAGCAAAACGGCAGCAATCATAGGCTTCTTGATGAAGCGGCCCACACTCTTCTTGTATTTATTGAGAATGGCATTGTAGCTGACGGTGTAGGCTTGGGTGACGTAGTAGTTAAGGTCTTTTTTCTGCTTGCCGTCCTTTGAGTAGCGCATCATAATGGCGCACAGGGCAGGGCATAGCGTCAAAGCCGACACGCACGACAGGCCCACTGACGATGCCAACGTCACACCGAACTGGGTGAAGAACGAACCTGATGTGCCGGGCATAAACGCCACAGGAATAAACACTGCCATAAACACTAAGGTACACGAAATGACGGCTACCGACACGTCGCTCATGGCCTGACGCGTGGCCTCATGGGCATCGGTGATGCCGTTTTCCATTTTGGCCATCACCGCTTCCACCACCACGATGGCGTCGTCCACCACGGTGCCGATAGCGAGCACCAAGGCGAACAGCGTCAGGATATTCAGTGAGAAGCCCGCAACCGACACAATGGCGAAAGTTCCGAGCAGCGACACGATGATAGAGATGGAAGGAATGACAGTGGCCTTGAAATTCTGCAAGAAGAAGTAGACCACAAGAATCACCAGGATAATGGCGATGACAAGCGTTTCCACCACGTTGTGGATGGCGGCGAAAAGGAAGTCGTCGCTGGTCTGCAGAATCTCAAATTCCAGCCCGGCCGGCATCGTCGGCTTCATTTCCTCATAGAGTTGCTTGATGCGTGCGTTCACTTCGGTGGCGTTGGCACCGGGAGCCTGGAACACCATATACATGGTACCCGGCTTTCCGTCGATGTTCGAGGTGTAGTTATAGCTCACAGCGCCAATCTCCACATCGGCCACATCACTCAGATGCAGCAAGTGGCCGCTGTCGCTGGTGCGCAGCACGATGTCGTTGAATTCTTCCACCGACTTCAACGTTCCCTTGTACTCCATAGAGTATTGATAGGCGTTCTCCGATTGTTCGCCCAGCGAACCGGTGGCCGACACAAAGCTCTGGCCACCGATGGCTGCGAAAACATCGTTGGGCTCCAGCCCGTATTGTGCCATCACGTCGGGCTTGAGCCAGATGCGCAAGGCGTAGGTGTTGCCCAGCGACATCACGTCGCCCACGCCGGTGATGCGCATGAGCCGTGGCCGCACATTGATGTCGATGTAGTTGGCTATAAAGTCCGAGTCATACTTGCCGTCCACGCTCTTCAGCGCGCCAATGTGCAAGATGTTGTTCTGTTGTTTCATCACCTGCACGCCCACCTTGTTCACTTCCGAAGGCAGCAGTGCGGTGGCGCGGCTCACGCGGTTCTGCACGTTCACTGCCGCCAGGTCGGGGTCGGTACCCTGTTTGAAGTAGACTTGAATCGAGACTTCGCCCGTTGATGTGGCCGAGCTTGTGATATAGGTCATGCCCGGCACACCGTTGATGTTCTCTTCCAGAGGTTGTATCACCGACTTCATGATGGTGTTGGCATCGGCGCCGGTGTAGGAGGTTGAAACACGCACCGTGGGCGGTGCAATGTCAGGGTACTGTTCTATGGGCAGCGTGTTGATGCAAATGAGGCCCACCAGTGTGATGACAATGGAAATGGCACATGCCATCACATATCGGTTGATGAAGATATTATTCTTCATGGATATCAATCTTTTTTAGGTGCTTCAGGAAACAGCACGCGCTGTCCTTCTTGCACATTGTTAGCTCCTTCGGTCACGATGCGGTTGCCCACCTCCAAACCGCTGGTGATGATGACATCCTTGCCGTTGCCGGCATCGGTGGTTGTTACCACAATGGCTGTTACAGTGCTGTCGGGCTTCACTTTGTAGACGAGCGATTTGTCCTGCAGCCGCACGATGGCGTTCTGCGGAATCACCATCACATCCTTGAAATTAAATGGCAGCACTACCGTGCCCTGCACTCCCGAGTATAAAAGGCCATCGGGGTTGGGGAACAACGCCTTGCACGACAGTGATCCTGTGGCGGCGTCGACCATGCCTGTCAGGGTGGTCACGCGCCCCTTGTGGATGTATTCGGTGCCGTTTTTCATGATAAACGTCACATCGGGCAGGCTGTCAATGTAGTTCTCGCGGTCTTGCCTTGTGGCACCCGACGAAGCTGCCTCTTCGAGCATCGACTCGGGCAGTGAGAACCATGCTTCCATCTGGCGGTTGCCGCTCACGATGGTCATTTGCGTCATGGGCGACACCTGGTCGCCGGCGCGCACTCCAATCTCACCCACCACGCCGGCCACCGGCGAGGTGAGCGTGCAGAAGCCTAAATTCACCTTGGCGCGGCTCACTGCCGATTGTGCCTGGCTCACCGAGGCCTTGGCCTGGCTCACGGCGGCCATTGCCTGGCGATAGGTGTTCTGCGAGTTCTCCAGTGTGTAGCTGCTCACGATTTTCTTGTCGTAGAGGTTCTTGTTGCTGTCGTACTCCAACTTGGCGCTGTTGGCCTGAGCCTGTGCGGCCTGCAAGTTGGCCTGCGCGGCCTGCAAGTTAGCTTGTGCTGACTGCAGGTCGTGCTGGGCGTTGCGTGAGTCGATGACGAACAGCACCTGTCCGCGGCTCACCTGCTGGCCCTCGGTGACGCAGATGCGCATCAACTGTCCACTCACTTGCGGGGAGATTGTCACATCGGATTGTCCCTTCATTTTAGCACTGAATTTCACTGGCATCTCAATGTCCGATTTCTTCACCGTTATCGTTTCAAACGACGATTCTTTCTCTTTAGGGACATCCACTCCGCACGAGACAAGTCCGCCTGCCATCGCGCTTAGCGCCAGAGCCCATGTCATTACTTTTTTCATTTTCATTATTACTTTTATTGTGTTAGAATTTGATTCGATGTTTAAATACTTACGTCGCCTTTATTGCCCGATGACATTGTCATCCAAAAAGATGCACCTCGGTGAGGCTCCAAAAATATCCAAGTTACAAAGATAAGTGTTTTTCTGATTTCAATAGTAAAAAAGGCACAAAATTTTTTAATAAAAGCGGGGAGTTTGAACAAGAACACTATAATAAACAATGGTGGCAGCCTGTTTTGATAATTACGCACAGCGAGCCATGCAGATTCTGCATGGCTCGCACATGGTCAGATATGAGTCAATGATTTACCATCTGAGTGTTTTTTGCCCATTTTGGATGATGATGCCTCGTGTCTCACTGGTGGCGGGAGTGCCGTTGATGGTGTAAGCTCTTGATGTGCCGGCAGGCTTAGCGATTGTGTTTTCTTTCACATGAGTGACACCACCCGTCTGTTCTTTAAATTCCTGCTGAGCTTTTGCCAGCTGCTCGCGGAAGCGCTCATTACCTTGCAATTTGGCATAAAGCACCGAAGCCCCCAAGCGTCCGGCATCCACGTCGCTCTGCCAGTGGTATCCGGCAATGACACGGCTCTGTCCGTACTCATAACCGCGAGCCAGCAGCTCGTCGGCAACAGCGGGGTTGATGTCGGACAGCAGCAAGGCCATCGTCCATCCCAGGACAGTGTGCCCCGAAGGATAGGAGCCGTTGGTGCGATGTGATTCCTCCTGCTCGGGCACCAGGGTCGGTTGGTTGTAATACACGAAAGGACGGGTACGACCATACTCCTTTTTCGCGCGGTCGCTGATGCTGTCGCAAGTGGCACCCACGTCCTGCATGAGGGTGTAGAGCTCGGGTGTGCCTTCTTTGGTGATTTCAAGGCCGAGAATAGGGCAGTACTCCTGAATGATGGTTTGCATTCCATAATCAGCGTCGCGAATAGCCATGGCCGTGCGCTCGGGGTCTTGGCGTTGACGAATGCCCCAAAGGTATTGTGTTTCGTCGGCTGCGAAACGCGAAGACTCAAATTCGGGTGGCGGCGGCAAAAAGTTAACCATGTTGGGTAACTCCGACTGCGTAAAATACGCATGGCCGTTTTTCTCATCTTGGGCCGCAGAGGCCATCATTGCGCTGCACACAACAATTGTTGTGGCAAAAATGAAATTGTTGATTCTTCTCATGTCTATATGTGTTTGTTTAAATGAGGTTGACAAAATAGCTGAAATATTGCCAGTTGGTTGCATTTCAACTGGCACTACTATCAAAAAAAACATGCAAAGTTATCACTTTTCTTTGAAATATGAATGAAAACAATCAACTGATTTTTTATTGTCTATGATTGGAAAAGCCGTGTTGAGAAAGAAAAAAAAACGGGGGATGGGGAGCCGCCTGTGACGAATTATTGATTATTTTTGCAGAAACAACTTATAAAGAAACAATTTATGAAGAGGATTTTGACAGTGGGGCTGGCTACGCTGGTCGTTGTGACGGGGATGTGTGCAAAGTCGAAAATGACGCCGCGGCCAGCACAACTCAGTTTTGACCCTTCGGCCGGTGTGGAGAGGACCTTGACGATGCCCGACGGACGGAAAGTGCAGTACACGGCCTATGAGGGCATGTACTATGTGACGAATGTGGAAGATTCGGCCTACCAGACCATTAACGTGTACGTGCCTCTCGGGGCGACTCAGCAAACGCCGATATTGCTGCGAACCTATGTGGGCGGATATATGGCGGCGGCCGCTCAGCAGCCCAAGGCCGGCGATGCCACTGGCCGTGCGCTGCAAGAAGGTTATGTGGTGGCAATTCCGGGCAGTCGTGGCCGCAACTCGACGGTGGTGGCCGCTCAATCCGACAAAAAGGCCGGCATCAAGAAGGGACAGACCCTCTACACGGGCCGCGCGCCGGCTGCCATACTTGACTTGAAGGCTGCCATCCGCTATCTGCGGCAGTTCGACGACATGATGCCGGGTGATGCCGAGAAAATCATCACCGACGGCACCAGCGCCGGTGGCGCGATGTCGAGTTTGATGGGGGCCACAGGCAATGCCGCGGCCTATGAGCCGATGCTCCGGGCCATGGGTGCCGCCCGTCAGCGCGACGATGTGCTGGCCTCGGTATGCTATTGCCCCATCATCGACCTGGACCATGCCGACATGGCTTACGAGTGGCTTTTCAACGGCACGGAAAGCCGTCAGCAGGGCGATGCCGATGTGCTGGCTGTGAGCAATGAGCTGAAAGCACTGTTCCCCGCCTATCTTGAAAGCCTGAACCTGCGCACACCCGACGGCACACCGCTCGCCGCCGACAATTATCTGGATTATATCAAGAGCGAACTCATCCGTGCGGCGCAGATTGCCAAGAATGCAGGCGCCGACATTCCCGACAGCATCGGCTTTCAGTTCGACAAGGAGGAAATGAGTGGCATGCCGCCCATCAACGGCGGAGTACCTCAGGCGGGCGTGCCCATGCGACCCATGATGCCGCGTGGCGGTTTTGGTGGCGGCAAGCCGGGCGATTACATCATCGACCTGGACATGCCCGCTTACCTCAATTATGTGGTTTCGACCCAACCGCTGAAGACCGCTCCGGCATTCGACACTCGGCAGGTGGCCGGTGGGCGTGCCTCGGGCGAGAACGAGGAGTTTGGCGACGCCAATGGGTCGAGCGTGAATTTCACCGATTACAGCGCTTCGAAGACCGGGGTTGTGCTCACCGATGAAATCCGTGAGAATGTGCGCCTGATGAACCCGATGAACTTCATTGACGGCGGTGTGGCCGACGTGGCGCCTCACTGGTATATACGTCACGGTGCTCGCGACCGCGACACTTCCTTCCCTGTGCCCGTGAACTTGGCCCTGAAGTTGCAAAACACAGGAAAAGATGTCAACTTCCTGCTGGCATGGAACCGTCCGCACAGCGGCGACTATGCCCTCGACGAGTTGTTTGAGTGGATTGCCGGAATCGTGAGCAAACCACAGCGGCCTTGACAAGGGCAAGTGCCCGATTAGCATTATCGGATGAAATCGCCCTTAGTTTTATAAAAAAAGGTAGATATGTGCCACTGATAGTTCACAATCGCTAAAAAATGCTTACCTTTGTGAACTATACGAAGATGAGAAGATGATGAAAATAAAGTTTTTACCCCTCATGTCGGCCTTGCTGCTGGCCTTGTTGCTGGTAGCATGCAGCAAAGACGAGCCTAAGGGTGGCATCAAGCCCGTTGATGAACGTACGGTGCTACTGCTCACTGGCGATGGACACATCTATGACCAAAGCGGACGTGTGGTCATGGAACTTCCGAATTGTGACTTCGCAAGCGAAATCATCAGTGATGGCGATGACTATTTTGTGTCGGGTAAGAGCACGAAAGACCGTGTGGGCTATTGGAAAAACGGGAAATGGAACACGCTGCACATCGATTTCATTGATGATGTGGAGCATGAGACCGAGGGAATCGGTAAATGGGACTACTACATTTACTTATTCGATTATCCCAATGTGTTGAGAAACAGTGGCATCTTTCCTCTTGAAGATTGTGAAGACTTTTCAACCACCACCAAGTGCATGTCGGTTTTCGAAGGTAAATGTTATGTGGTGGGTTGCGATGTCAAGCAAAACAAGGGTGGCTATAACGATGCCGTGTACTATTATGAGCACAAGGGCCGATATGCCAAGGAAGTGCTTCCCAAGCCACGCGAGGATGTTAACGCGTCGGCCCGTGCCATTTGCGCTATTGACGACCACTTGGTAATCGGCGGCCGCGTGGGCAATGAGCCGGCAGTCTGGGTCGACAAGCAACTGATACTGCTTCCGCGCAGCTACGACATCACCAGCGAAGACGGGTGGCCGATGGCCAACATCGTGACTGTGGCCCGTACCAGCCAGCATGTCTACGCCGGCGGCTATGAGTATAATGAAGAAAGCCGCGAAGTGGCGACTGTGTGGGTTGATGGGGAGCCCCGGCATTTGCTGTCGGACGACAAGGACGTATTTTGGTCATCGGTTGATGAAATGATTAGCTACGGTGACGATTTGTATGTCATGTCCATAGAATTGTCGGGAGATCCCGACAGTGGCAATACCACTTCCACCATCTTGGTCTGGCGGAATGACACCATCATCGCCAAATATCACGGAATCAATATTGTGAACTTTACCGTATTATAAGTGCCTCAACCAGATCTGGAATATGAAAACCATAAAAATTTTATTGTTTATAGGACTGGCTTGTGCATTCGGCACGTCACGTGCGCAGCTCACCACCATCAACATTGGCAAGGCGCAAGAGCAATTCAATGTTGACAGCATCGTTCACGATTTCGACAACCGTCCGTTCTTTGGCATTTTCAAGGACAATTACTTTGTGCTGGGTACGGCCTTGAACCAGAAACCCACCGAGTTCAACAGCGACGTGAAGTTCCAAATCAGTTTCCGCCAGCGCCTCACCAAGTCGATACTTCCCTTCCACAGCCACCTTTTCCTGAGTTATTCACAGAAGGCCATGTGGAACATTTTCGAGGAGTCGCTGCCTTTTCACGACTTGAACTTCAACCCCGGCATCGGAGTACAGAAGTTAATTTTCTATAAAGGCAAACTCGTGGGAAACGCCACCATCATGGTTGAGCACGAGTCGAACGGCCGCGACGGCGAGGCGTCGCGCAGCTGGAACAAGGTGTCGTTTGCCGGGTCGGCATTCATCGACCCGCGTCTCATGGTGCATGCCAAGACGTGGATTCCCATCATTGACGGGCAGCAGAACAAAGACATCCTCAAGTACAGCGGCATCTTCCAGGTGGGTGCACAGTTTATTTCCACCAACAAGCGCTGGGTTGCCGATGTCACCTTCGTCAAGCGCAAGGGATGGGATCTCAACTTCAACACCATCTTGAACTTGGGATTCCGCATCCGCAAGAAGGACAACCAGTTCATCATGCTTCACTTCTACGACGGCTATGGCGAGAACATGCTTGACTATAACAAGTACCATTGTCGCATTCGCTTGGGCTTGCTCATTCGTCCGTCGTTTTTCAGTGATTTCTGAACCCACTTGAATATGAATCTGTTTATTGTATGAGATATGAAAAGATATATCTTGTTTTTTATGTTGATGTTTGTGGCTGCCATGCTGTCGTGGAGCCAGGAAATGCCCCAGTCGGTGATGCTGAGCGATTCGGTGTCGATGATGCAACAAACCGACACGGTGGCGAAAAAACAAAACCGGTTCCAAAAATTCAAAACTCGAATCAAGGAGCGCATCGACAATAAGCTCAACGAGCCATACGACACCACACGCAACAAAGGTTACTGGTGGCGCGCCATGAAGCATGGCAAAGTCGATTTCAATGACAGCACCATGGGCTATCCCAAATTCCTGAAATTTTGCTGGCGCACCTACAAATGGGGCGACCGGGCCTTCAACAGTTATGACACCACCTATGTGAAGAGCACTGGCAAAAACTGGAAACTAATCCTCAAGAGCGACAACTGGATTGACTCCTATGTCGGTCGGCCGTTCGATGACGTACGCATGGTGATGAACAGCAATCTGGTGTCGAACATCGGTGTGTCGCTGTCGTTCATGGCGGTGAGTGTGGGCTATTCGGTGGCTGTGAGCAACCTGGTGCATGGTGGCAAACTTTCGAACAAAGTGGACTTCTCGTTTACCTGTGCCCGATTTGCCGCCGATGCCTATTATTGGGAAAACAAAAACGAGATCAATGTCACCTATACCGACAAGCGTGTGGACGACGACAGCCACGAGTTCAGGATGTCGGGAATCAACCGCAAAGCGATGGGTGTCACAGCGTATTATTTCTTCAACAATCGCCGCTACGCACAGGCAGCGGCCTACTGCTTCTCGAAATATCAGCGTCGCAGCGCCGGCTCGTTCTTGGCGGGCATCAGCTTTCAGCACTTCGATGTGCAGTTCGACGTGGAGAAGATGCCCGAATCCACGCGCGAACTTATTCCCACACAAGCCGATGCCCCCCGCATACTTTATAATGACTACTGCCTGTTGTTCGGTTACGGCTACAACTGGGTGCTGGGGCGCAAGTGGTTGCTCAACTTCACCGCGACCCCCTATGTGGGCTATCGTCACAATCATTTTCGTAACAACGATGAGGCAGTGAGTAAATGGTCGCTCAATTTGCGGGCGCGCATTGGTGCTGTGTACAATCACAAGCGGTATTTTGTGGGGCTGCAATTCTATGCCGACCACCATCGCTTTAAATCCAAAGAAACCTATCTCATCAACTCCACTCTGAACTTCGTGGGCTTGGTTGGTGTCCGCTTCTGACAGCCTCGGTTTGGATTGTTGTAGCCGCGAGTCCGACGAAATTAGCGCTAATGCTTTGAGGCATTGGCAATTCACGCATCGTGTTTTTCCGCTTTGTATTTTTTCTCGAACCACACGATGCTGCAGGCCAACACGCACAGGCTCAGCGCTATTGCGGTGATTGTGGCTGTGGCATTTAGGTCGGATAGGGCGTTGCTGAATGATTCAGGCATTACAAGGGCGCTGACGTTGTTGAATATGTGAATCGCCATGCCGGGCAGAAGACTGGCGGTGCGCCAGCAGAGCCAACCTAACATCACGCCGTAGAACGAACCGAACACCATCTGCACGGGATTCATGTGAATCACCCCGAAGATGACTGCCTGCACCACAATGGCTACCCAGGGCCTGCGGGGCATGAGCCGCAGCAGAGCTCCGAGGATGGCTCCCCGGCACAGCAGTTCTTCGGCCACAGGCGTTATGAAACCTGTGTCAATCAAGCCCACCATGCCGCCTGTCAGGTTCTCGTAATCTTGCTCCGTCATGTTATCGGGCACATCAAAGACCCTGATCAAGTAGTCCTCAGGAAAATACCAGCCCACAAACAGCAGTACCGACATGAGCGCGACCATCCACACGTCGGAGCGAGTGATGCGCCCCATACCAATCACTGCCCATCGTTTCCACAAAAACACCACGATGCAGAGCAGGGTGCCAAGCGTCACCCCGGTGGTCATGTAGGGCGTTTGCCACACTGTGTCGCTGTCCATCGTGCCGCCATGCAAATGGTCGTTGACGACGGTGGCCACCGCTAAAATTGTGACCGGTCCCACCAGCAACAGCCCATAGGTGGCGAGATACTTAATGATGTTTATCAGTTCTTTCTTCATCGCCTTCACAATTGAAAGGGTGGTAAATATAATACAATTTTCCCGCTTCGACAATGCTCGACGGCAAAACGCCTGTATCGGGTAGGGTGGCAGCAAACGTCAACCCTGTTCCCATTCAAACTAATTGTAAAAGGATTAAAATATATTAAATATCGAAATAAATTTATTGAGTTTCGATAAATTTTTATATATTTGCATCGGAAATAATTCCAAAAGATTTTATAATAGAAGATGAAATGGAAAAGAAATCTTACAAAATTCTGAAAGCGGTTTGCGTTATAGCGCTCATCGGCATCGTGCTGTGGGTGGCTTTCTATGCGGTCCAGACCTATTTCGTGTTGACCAAAGGCAGTGGGGCCGGGGTAATTAACTGGAATTCGCCTCGAATGGGGCTTAAACTCACCATTTTCACCATAAACCGCATTACCATCTTGTTGATGGCTGGATTGACGGCAGCATTCGTCTTCAATATTCTCAAATATTTGAAGGGTGGAACAATATTTAACCATGCCAATGTGGTATTGCTGTGGGTCATCGCAATCGTGCTCCCCATCCATTCATTTATTGGCGATAATATGGGAATCGCCTGTTCCGCATCCGAGCATTTTGATGTGGTTCTCACCGACACACCGTTTGTTTACACATTTGTGGCACTCATTGTGGCACTTCTTTACAAATTGGCCTGTGATGCAGCCGAAGAACAAAAATTAACCATTTGATTCACATCGACATGAATAAATTATTTTCAATCATTGCGTTTGTGCTGATGGCCCTCTTGTGTGTGGCTCAGAACAACGAATCCACGCTCGACGTTTACATTGCAAAAGCCAATGCACAATGCCCCATCTCTTTTAGCGACGGCTGGACGGTGGAGTCGTTCACGGCTTCCACCGACACTGTGACCATGACCATCACCCTTGCCGGTCAGGCGGCAGGCTACCTGCCCATGATGGCCGCCAATGCCCCGATGGTGAAAATAATGTGGCTCGGGCAGATGTCGAAATATGGCGAGCGGTGGAACCAACTTGTGGAGTTGGTGGTCGCCGAAGATAAAACCCTGGCCGTGTTATTGCGGTCGCAGGACAAAGCCTCCGACCTTACCTTTGTTTTTACCACTGAAGAATTGAAAAAGAAATAACAGCCATGATAGTAATCAATTTAGACGTGATGATGGCGCGGCGCAAGATGTCGCTCAACGAGTTGAGCGAGCGCGTGGGCATCACTATTGCCAACCTCTCGATTCTGAAAACCGGCAAAGCCAAGGCAGTGCGTCTCACCACGCTCGATGCCATCTGCCGCGCACTCGATTGCCAGCCCGGCGACATCCTTGAATATCGCACCGAAGAATAAGGCTGATGGATGGCGCTGTAGCTTACGGCAATGTGACAGCCATCGGCTTCATCTGCCGCTCATTCCAGCCGATAGGGGCTGTGAGCGTGTGGTGCTGGTTTAACACATCATCGCAGTGCTAAAATCTGAGCGAGAAGAATGTCATCCATCAAAATTGGGACAAGACGTTGCGAGGTTGCAAAAAAAATACTAATTTTGCAGTCGCTAAAGCAAAATGCTTTTCAGCACGGACCCGTAGTTCAATGGATAGAATAAAGGATTCCGGTTCCTTCGATTGGGGTTCGACTCCCCACGGGTTCACGAAAGAAAGTGGCAATTATTTGATTATCAAACGATTGTCACTTTCTTGTTTTTTCGATTTGGCGAGTTAAGGCAGGGTGGGGAGGCCGGTGGTGTGGATGGCGAATGCCTCGGCGGCCTCGCAGCGACATTCCAGCCCACGGAATTTCTCCATGGGGCCGTGCCACAGGTAAATGTCGTCCATGTGCTGGCTCACATGGCAGTTGCATGCCTGATGCTTGCGATCGAGCACCGACTCGATGTTGACCCAGTGCGTGGGATGGAACATCTGTGATTGAGTGCCGCTCATGGCCTCGCAGTAATAGAGGGTGAAAGTGCGCCCCACACGGCGCCAGGCGTCGAGCACGAGCATACCGCAGGCGGCATGGTCGCGGTGTGAGTCGATGGGCCAGTGGGTGATGACAATGTCGGGCTTCTCACGTTCGAGCAGGTCGCGCATCTCTTTGTATCGCTTCACATTGACCTCGGTGTTGCCGTCAATCTGGTCCATGAAGATGTGGCGTGCGCCTGTAATTTCGCAAGCGCGCGTACATTCTTTCACGCGAATGGCCGCGGCCTCGTCGGGTCCCATGCCCTCAATGCCAGCTTCGCCTCGTGTGAGATAAACGCACACCACCTCGTGCCCGGCTTCGGCAAAGAGGCACATCGTGCCGCCAGCACAGGTTTCTGGGTCGTCGGGATGGGCACCGATGACCATGAGTTTGCGCCGACGGCGCTGACCCGGTTCTTGAGCGTTAAGATTCATGGGAACTCCCAGCACGGTGGCACCCACAGCAGCGGTGCCGGCCATTTTAATCATTTCTCGTCGATTCATGTCAATCAGAAGATAATTAGTGATGTGAATTGGATAATATGCTACAAATTTACGAAATTTTTGGAAAAATATGCTATCTTTGTGGCAAATGGTTAAAAACTAAATCAAGATGAAAGTTCTGATGATAAACGCCAGCCCGCGTTTCAAGGGGAATACCCAAGTCGCTCTTGAGCAGATTGCCGCCACGCTGGCCGCCGAGGGGATAGACAGTGAGATAGTGCCTCTGGGCACGCGGCCGGTGCGCAGTTGCATCGCTTGCAACAAATGCCTTGAGCAAGGTCTGGGGCATTGCATTTTTGATGACGACGTGTGTAACAAAATTTCGGCACGCATGGACCAGGCCGATGCCATCATCGTGGGGTCGCCCGTCTATTACGGACAGCCCAACGGCGGCCTGTTGTCGCTCATGCAGCGCATGCTTTATCCGGCCGGCAGCAAATTTGCGGGGAAGCCTGCGGCCGCTGTGGCTATCTGCCGCCGTGGCGGTGCATCGGCGGCCTATCAGATGATGCTCATGCCCTTTGAGATGATGAATATGCCCATTGTCACGTCGCAATACTGGAACATTGCCTATGGCCGTGAAACAGGCGAGGCCGCACAGGATGTGGAGGGCATGCAGACCATGCGCACGCTGGCGCGCAACATGGCATGGCTGCTGCGTAAAATCCACACTGGCGAGGGCGATGCTCCGCAACTCGAACCCTGGCAGCCGATGCACTTCATTAGATAACCGAAATACCGTGATGCCATGAAGAAAAATACCATAACAAAACTGATGGCCTGCGCCGTGGCCGCAGTGGGGCTGAATACCCACACAGCATGTGCCGGCGGAGGTGAGCGGGCCGCTACTGCAAGCGCCGACACGGAGTTGCCGGCCAATGCCGATGTTTTTCAAACGCCCGGAGGCAAGCAGGTGACTTTGTATGCACTGATGCATGCCAGTGTGCGCATCGTCTATGAGGGCGTGGAAATCGAGGTCGACCCGGTGAGCCGTCTGGGTGACCGCAGTGTTGATTATACGGCGTTGCCTCGTGCGCGCTATATCCTGGTGACCCATGAGCACGCCGACCATTTCGACACCACGGCCATCGGCCTTCTCACTGCTGCCGACACGCAGGTGGTGACCAATGCCCGCTGCTCGCAGATGCTGGGACGTGGCACAGCGATGGCCAATGGCGACACCCTTCATTTGGCGCCCGACATCACAGTGGAGGCCGTTCCGGCATATAACACTACACCCGGTCGTGAGAAATTCCATCCTCGTGGCCGTGATAACGGTTTTGTGTTGACAATCGACGGCTTGCGCATCTATCTGGCCGGCGACACCGAGGACATCCCTGAGATGGCTTCTTTGGGGACCATCGATGTGGCCCTGCTGCCATGCAATCAACCCTATACCATGACACCTGACCAGCTGGTGCATGCTGCCCGCATGGTGCGCCCGCGCGTCCTCTTCCCTTATCATTATGGGACGACCGACGTGAGTGCGCTGCCGGCATTGCTTCAGCCCGATGGCATCGAAGTGCGCATCCGCGAATATCAATAGAATATTAACTCATAAAAAGTCTAAATCATGAAAAGATTCGGTTTGCTGGCCCTGTTGCTCACGGTTGCTGTCACCGTTGTGGGCCAAAACAGCACAAGTGCTTGGATTTCTGACTCTGATTCTTTTACCAACCTCCGAAGTGCCCCTCACGGCACAGTGGTGATGACTCTGCCCGACACTTGCACTTATATGATTGGGATTACCAATCCTCGCGATGGCTGGTGGCAAGTGGAATGGATTGAGGGTGCCGAAGAGGCTGCGGACATACCCCTCGTGGGGTCACCTACAGGCAAATACTGGATTCACTATTCGGTGCTTGCTTTTTCCACCCGAAACTATGGCAGCAAGCGGTGGTGCCTGCGTGCCACGCCCAGTAAAAAGGGCAAGCCCGTCTACTGGTTCTCGGATGAAACAATTGCACGTCCCCTCGATGTGAAAGGCGATTGGCATCAGGTGAAAATCGGAAATCACACAGGCTGGATAGAAAGCGAAATGATATGCTCTAATCCCCTGACGACCTGCCCGTGATTTTTACTGCCCATTGGCGCCATAATAGAAAAGGCTCCCTCGCACACGATGTGCCGGGAGCCTTTTTTGGGTATGACGGGCATGTTATACATCTGTGGTGAAAGTCCACACGGGGCGTAGTCACCGACGAACCCTATAGCGACTTGCAAGTTTCAAGCGGTGACGCTTGGGAGAGAAGAAGCAATAGCGAAATCGTGGCTTGACGAACA
>JAFUWD010000082.1 GCA_017483645.1 Muribaculaceae bacterium
CAGCAACGACAGCACCAGCAGGGCCAGCAAAGCCAGCGACCAGGGGCCGTAGTTGTCCTCAGCATGGGTGAAACGCTGCACGTCCATGTGCGTCTTCTCCAGCGCGTCGATTTCCTTGAACACATCGCGCAGCACACTGGTGCTCGTGGCACGGAAATATTGGCCACCGGTGGCTGTGGCTATTTTCTTGAGGGTGGCCTCGTCGATGACCACAGGCATGCGCTGGTACTGGATGTTGCCGGCGTAGTCGATGGCCACCGGGTACTCGGCGGTGCCGTTGGTGCCCACACCGATGGTGTAGATCTTGATGCCGTACTTCTGCGCTATCTGTGCCGCGGTGAGCGGTGCCACCACGCCGGTGTTGTTCGAGCCATCGGTAAGCAGGATGATGCTTTTGCTGCGCGCCTTCCCGTCCTTGATGCGGTTGATGGCCGTGGCAATGCCGTCGCCGATGGCGGTGCCGTCTTCCAGCACGCCCATCTTGATTTCCTGAATGGCGTTGACCAGCGTGGCGTTGTCCATGGTCATGGGCACCTGCGTGAAACTTTCACCGGCAAAAATCACCAGGCCGATGTTGTCGTGGTCGCGGCCGGCCACAAATTTGGTGGCCACCTCCTTGGCGGCGTCGAAGCGGTTGGGGCGGAAGTCGCGGGCCAGCATCGACGTCGACACATCCATCGCCACCACAATGTCGGTGCCTTCCACATCGCTGGTTTCCCACGAATCGTGCTTCTGCGGGCGGCACAAGATAATAATCAGGCACGCCACCATGCACAAGTCCACCACAAACATCAGATGCTTGAGCCACACGCGCCAACCGGCTCCCAGCCCGTCAAAAGCTCGCGTGGACGACACCCGCAGCGACGGTTCGGAGGGATGATGACGCTGACTCCACACATACCATGCGATGAGCGGCAGCAGCAACAGCAACAGCCACAACAGGCCGGGGTGCATCAGTTGCAGACTCATGACTGCCCCTCCTTTCCTGCCTGGACGTCGGACGAAGTGGCCGGCTTGTCGTCGACGGGGCGTGTTGCCTCCACAAAGTTCACGGCGCGCTGATAAGCCATCTCGTTGTCGTCGGCCAGCGGTCGTGCCTGCGCAAATTTCACAAAATCGGCCATCTCAAGTATCATGCCCAGCTGCTCGTTGACGGCACGCGTCTCGTCGTTGCGCTTGAGGGTGTCGATAATCTGGCTCGATGTCATTTCCACGGCATTCACCGAGAAACGACGGTCGATATAGACACGCAAAATATCGGTCAAGCCGGTGAAATATTCCTTCTCCTGGCCATTCTGCCACAGCTGGCGGGATTTGAGGGTCTGCAAATTGAGCATGGCCTCCTCATAGGGGGGCAGACGCTTCTTTTCGGGACGCAACGGGTTGATACCGCGTTTGTACCACCTGAAGTAAGCATAGGCACCGGCGGCGGTCAGCAGCAGCAAGAGCAGCCACACCCACCAGTAATCGGCGATGAAATCAGGAACCCAGTCAAATAACTTGAAGGGAACCGTTTCCACAGGTTTTATCTCATGAATGTCTTTCAGCGAATCCACGTTCACAGGTATCACCTTGAGCGTAAGCGAATTGCTAACAAACGTGTCGCGTCCCACCACATAAGCCAACGGGCCGATGGCATACATACCCGAATCGAACGACTGGATAATCAGGTCGCGGTTAATCTGCACGCGGTTGTTGCCCAAGTCCACGGTGTCGGGCATAGTGCGGCCAGCAATCTCCACCATGGCGCTGAGTGTGTCGAGGTGGTCGGCCGTCAGCGTGCCGGCCACACCTTTGTCTTGGACTATCTCCACATGCAGAGCCGACGTCTTGCCCATGAGCAATAACGCCGAGTCAAGACGGGCTTTTATCATGGTGGGGGCGCTCTGGACAGCCGTGGTGGCCGTCAAGACCACTATCAGTGCTAATATAATTCGTGGTTTCATCCTCTTTGTTTAAACAGTCCCATGAGGGCTTTCACATAATCCTCGTCGGTGGCCACGCTGGCCAAATCCACACGGCAGCGTTGCATCGTGGCCACCATCTGCTGCTGGCGCTCGTACCACCAGCGGTCGTAGGCCTGGCGCACACGCCGGCTGCCGGTGTCGACCCATCGCTCGACACCGCTTTCGGCATCCCGCATGCGCATCAGCCCCACATCGGGCAACTGTGCCTCACGCTTGTCGTAAACCTGAATGGCTATCACGTCGTGCTTGTGATTGGCAATCGACAGGGCTTTGTTGTAGTCGTGCTCATCGATAAAATCGCTCACTAAAAACGTGGTACAACGTTTTTTCAAAGCGCTGGTCATATACTCCAACGCGTGGTTCACATCCGTGCCGTGACTCTCGGGCTCAAAATTGAGCAGCTCGCGGATCACCAGCAAGATATGCTTGCGCCCTTTCTTGGGCGGAATGAATTTCTCAATCTTGTCGCTGAAGAAAATCACGCCCACCTTGTCGTTGTTCTGGATGGCGCTGAAGGCCAGCGTGGCGGCAATCTCGGCCATGACCTCGCGCTTGCTTTGTCCCACGGCCCCAAAGTCCTTGCTGCCGCTCACGTCCACCATGAGCATGACAGTGAGCTCGCGCTCCTCTTCATAGACTTTGACAAAGGGGCGGTTGTAGCGGGCCGTGACGTTCCAGTCGATGTCGCGCACATCATCGCCGTATTGGTACTCACGCACCTCGCTGAAGGTCATGCCTCGACCCTTGAAGGCCGAATGGTACTCGCCGGCAAAGATGTTTTGCGACAATCCTTTGGTCTTGATTTCTATCTTTCGAACTTTCTTCAGCAGTTCGCTTTGTTCCATCTCTTTTTCCGATATTCAGTGGTTCAGACAACGGATACTGATGCCTCGCCCGCTATCAGGGCACGGCAATCTTGTCAAGAATCTCGCTCACTATCTCATCGGCGCCGATATTGTTGGCCTCGGCCTCGTAACTCAGCCCCAAGCGGTGACGCATCACATCGTGGCACACGGCGCGCACGTCCTCGGGTATGACATAGCCACGGCCTTTCAGGAAGGCGTATGCACGAGCGGCCAGGGCCATGTTGATGGAGGCGCGGGGCGATGAGCCGAACGACAGCATGCCCGTAAGGTCGTTCAGACCATAATCACTGGGGAAGCGTGTTGCGAACACGATGTCGACAATGTATTTCTGAATCTTCTCGTCGATGTATATTTGCTGCACCACACGCCGCACATCCACGATGTCGGCCGGCGACACAAGGGGCTGGATGGTCTTTTGCTCGCCGGTGATGTTCATCTTGATGATGTCGGCTTCCTCGGTCTTGCTGGGATAGCCAATCACCACTTTCATCAAGAAACGGTCCACCTATGCCTCGGGCAGCGGATAGGTTCCCTCTTGCTCGATGGGGTTCTGGGTGGCGAGCACCAGGAAGGGGTCGTCGAGACGGAAAGTCTGCTCGCCGATGGTCACTTGACGCTCCTGCATGGCTTCAAGCAGGGCGCTCTGCACCTTGGCCGGAGCACGGTTTATTTCGTCGGCCAGCACAAAATTGGCAAACACCGGGCCTTTTTTCACTTCAAAGCGCTCTTGCTTGAGACTGTAGACCATGGTTCCCACCACGTAGGCAGGCAGCAAGTCGTGGGTGAACTGGATGCGGCTGAAACGAGCATCCACAAGCGAGGCCAGCGTCTTGGCAAGGCCGGGCACACCTTCGAGCAGCACATGGCCGTTGGCCAGCAGCGCGATGAGCAGCGAGTCGACCAGATGCTTCTGCCCGACGATGGTTTGGTCCATTCCTTGCTTGATGAGGTTCACAAAATTGCTTTTACTTGCAATCAGGTCGTTTAATTCCCTGATATTCACAGATTCAGCCATAATAATAAAATACTTGTTTTGTTATCGTTGATTATTTAGTGCAAAATTATCATTTTGCCCATAATCACGGTAACAAAACGTGGTTAATTTAATATATTTTACGTTTAAATTGTTAAAACTCACGGCCTGCAGACAGCAACTCTGCTCTGATGCCGCGCAACCGGGCTTCACCAGCCGAACGCCTGGTGGTCGTCGAGCCACAATCCCTGCGCCGTCATCACCTGTTCCAGCAAGTCGCGGGCCACGCCATAGCCGCCCTGGCAAGGGCTCACATAGCCGGCCACCCGGCGCACCTCGGGGGCGGCATCGGCGGGGGCCACGGCGAGCCCGGCGGCACGCATCACTTGCAGGTCGGGGATGTCGTCGCCCACATAGGCCACCTGCTCGGTTTTCAGCCCGTGGGCGGCCATCCACTGTTCAAACACGGGCAGCTTCACCGGCACGCCCAGCAGCACATCGCTCACGCCCAGATTCTCAAAACGCACCTGCACGGCGCGTGTGCGCGCCCCGCTCAAAATGGCTATCAGCAGCCCTTTTTTCACGGCCAGCTGCATGGCGTAACCGTCTTTCACGTTGACCATGCGCATGGGCTCGCCGTCGGGGTACATGGGAATGACCGTAGGCGACAGCACGCCGTCCACATCAAACACGATTCCCTTTATTTTTGTCAAGTCGTAGTCAATCATCACTTCTGAGCTTTATGGTTCATGATACTTTGCGATAACAGCCGGTAAATCTCTTCCTCATCGCCGTGGAGCATCGACAGGTGCCGGCGCATCACCTCCACGTCGCCACGGGCGGCGGGGCCGGTCTGCGACTGCGACGGCGACAGGTGGTGAAGTTTCTCCACCGTGCTCTCTATCAACGGCAGCATGGCGTTGAAGGGCAAGCCGTCACGGGCCATCACGTCGGCGGCCAGCGACCACATGTGATTGGCAAAATTACAGGCAAACACGGCCGCCAGATGCAAGTTGCGACGCCGACGGCTATCGGCAAAGGTCACATTTTCCGACAGAAAACGCCGAGTGAAATCGGTGATTTGCGCTGTCACGGCAGCCGAGCTGCCCTCCACAAAAAAGTGCACGCGGCTCAAGTCCACCAGCAGGTCGCGTGAGAACGACTGCAACGGATACAGCACGCCGTAACGGCATCGACGGCCGGCAAAAACCTCCATCGGCACGCTGCCCGACGTGTGCAGCCACAGCCCGTCGGTGGGCGGAGCGGCTTCCACCACGCCGGCTATCGCATCGTCAGGGACAGCCACCACATACACATCGGCATCACCTGCCACGGCAGCCGGGTTGTCAACTGCCTCGGCGCCCACAACGCCTGCCAGCAACCGGGCATGCTCCATGCGCCGGCTGTAAACCTGCGCCAACTGGCACCGGCCCCTCAGCGCATGGGCCAGCGATGTGGCCACATTGCCCGCTCCTATCATCACAACGCGTTTCATCTGCACAAAATTAAGAAAAAATACCAAATTTGGCAATGTTTTTGTAACTTTGCCGGACCTAACCACGACAACTCACATTATGAAAGGCTTTCAAACGGCACTCATATTGACCATAGCCCTCGCACTGGGGACCACAGCGGCGCATGCTCAGACCTATGCACCGGTTTCACACGACACGGTCTACGTCTACAACTCCTGGGCGGCCATCCTCGACCAATGGCCCGACACCATGCTCATCGACCCCGAAATAGTGGCCGTCACACCCTACGACATCGTCATCGACACACCCGATGAAAAGGACTGCCAACGCATGCTGCAACGCAAAACGGTGGCCGTGGCCGTGGGCGACACCCTGTGGCTCATGAATGGCCAATACCTGCAGCGCAATTTCAAAGGCGAAAGCAAGCACATGGAAGCGTTTGTTCCCATGTATTTCAACGCCAAAGTGGTTTTTGTGCAACACAACCGGCCGCATCGCAACTTCGGCACCACCCTGCTCGATTTGTTCTTTGAAACGGGGAATTACGACTATGAGGAAGAGCTATACTACACTGTGGCTCCGCTCTACTTGCTCGATTTCGAGAACAAACGGCTGCACAAGGTGGACCATAACGTGCTGAGCCAGCTTCTCGTCGACTACCCCGACCTGCAGCGACGCTACGAGGGCATGAAGGACTACAAGCAGACCTACATGATCAACACCTTCTTCCTCGACTATGTGAACCGCATCATGCGCGACCCCGAAGTGCCCTACCTCATCGAGCGTTCCGAGGTGGTGCCACCCACCATCCACTGACACACACTCGGGCTGCGGCCCTTTCCTCCTTTATTTATGGGGAGAACTGCACACAACAGCCCGAAAAAACCCAGGGAAAGCGGTGCTTCCCCTGGGGTCATGTTTTTTTACGGTATGTGTCAGGCTTCTTTCACTTCCCAGCCCAGTGCCGAAGCACCCAGGATGGCGGCATCGGCCTCCTTCATCTCGCTGAAGAGAATCTTGGCCTTGTCCTTGAAAATGGTCATCACATTCTTGTCGAACGCTTCCTTAATGGGCTTCATGATGAGGTCACCGCTCTTGGCCAAGCCACCGAAGATGATGAATGCCTCGGGACTGGAGAAGGTGGTGAAGTCGGCCAGCGCCTCACCCAGGATGGTGCCTGTGTAATCAAAGATTTCCTTGGCCAGCTTGTCGCCTGCCATGGCGGCGTCGAACACGTCCTTCGAGGTGATGCTGTCAACATCGAGCTCACGCAGTTTCGACTCGTCGGAGCGAATTTCCAGGAACTCGCGTGCCGTGCGTGCCACACCGGTGGCCGAGCAATAAGCCTCCAAACAGCCCGTGCGTCCGCAGCCGCACATGCGGCCGTTGTTGCGCTTCATAATCACATGGCCCAGCTCGCCGGCAAATCCGTCGTGGCCGTAGACCATCTGGCCGTTGATCACGATGCCGCTACCCACACCGGTGCCCAGGGTTATCATGATGAAATCCTTCATGCCGCGTGCCGCGCCGTAGGTCATCTCGCCGATGGCAGCCGCGTTGGCATCGTTGGTGATGATGCAGGGGATGCCGAATTTCTTGCTCACAAGGTCGGCCAGAGGTATGGGTGTGGGCCAGGGCAGGTTCACGCCGTCCTCAATCACGCCGGTGTAGTAGTTGGCGTTAGGGGCTCCGATGCCGATGCCGTTGATTTTGTCCTCGGCGTCGGCAGCGACGATGATGCGGTTGATTTCAGTATACAATTCATCGATGTAGTCGTTGATGTTGCTGTGCTTAGCTGTCTTGATCGAGTCGCTTGCAATCACATTGCCGCGGGCGTCCACAATACCGAAGGCGGTGTTTGTGCCGCCCATGTCGATACCAATTACATAAGGTTTTGCCATGTTGATTTGTTGTTTTTATGGTTTGTTAATAAGAAATTGTTTACGGTTCAACAAAGATAATGCATTTCATCGACAATCGCAAATGCTATGCCGCAAAAAATGCTTAGAAGTTCAGTTGCAGACGCGCATTGATTTGACGGCGTGTCAAGTAGTTGGGCACAGCGTACTGGATGGCGTTCACATCGGTAATCCAGTAATAGCTGCTCACGTTTGAGATGTCGAACAGGTTAAACACGTCCACACCCAGCCAGATGCTCTTGAAATGCCTCAGGAATCCCGTGGTGGGACGGTGCTCGCCACCCACGAGCTGGAAACTGAGGCCCACGTCCACACGCTTGTAGGCCGGCTGCCGGAAATAAGCCTGGTCGCGGGTCATGCGCGGCGAGGTGGTGGGAAGGCCGTCGCTCACGATGGCTTTGAGCGAGAATTTGAGGCGAGGCAGCTTGGGAAAATAGTCGGTGAAGAACAGCGCGAAGCTGTAGCGCTGGTCGGTGGGGCGCGGCACCTTCACCCCGTTAAGGGTTTCCTGCGTCTTCATCAGCGAGAAACTAATCCAGGAGTCGGTGCCTTCCACAAACTGTCCGAACAGTTTCAAGTCGATGCCGGCCACATAGCCTTTCGACTCGTTCAGGCCACTGTACACCACCTTCAGGTTGTCCACCTCGTAGGGGATGAGGTTGGCCAGATTTTTATAATAAATTTCGGTGGTGAACTTGAAGGGGCGGTTAAGCGCGCGGAAAGTGTAATCACCGCCCACGATGGCATGGATGCTGCGCTGCGACTTGATGTTGCGGTTCAGGTCGATGTAGGCGTTGCCCAGCGTGTCGGTGCGCTCGTAGCGGTATTCCTTATAGAACGGGGCCTGATAATAGAGGCCGCCGGCCAGGCGCAGCGACAGCCTGTTGTTGCGCTCGGGCACGAAGCCGATGCTGAATCGCGGCGACACCAGCGTCTCCTTGTTGAAGTCCCAATAACTCACACGCACACCGCCGTTAATCGACCACAGGCCGCGGTCGGTCATGAGTTTGTAGGTGTCCTGCACATAGGCCGCAAAGCGTGTGGTGTTCAGGTCGTGGCTCGACGACTGGCTGTAGACCACATTCACCTGGCCGGGAACGTGAGGCAGCGAATAGCCCGCGCTGTCGCGCCACTGCCATTCGCGCGAGCGGTCGTAGATGCTTTCGCGACGCATCGTCAGACCGTACGACAGGTTGTGATTGTTCAGGCCGGTGTTGCCCTTGAGGCTGATGTCGTACACGTTGAGCTTGAGGCGTGTGCGCTCATGCTCGTGGTATTTTCCCACACCCAGCTCGCCACCCACCGACTGCTCGCCGCTTGTGCCGGCCTCGTCGAGCCAGTACTCGCCGTGAATGTCGTAGGTCACCAGCTCGTCGGTGCGGTAGCCCGATGCCTGCAGGGTGAGGTCGGTGCCGCGGCTCAGTTTGTAGTTGAGCGACAAAGCCCCGAAGTAGGTGTGGAATTTGTCTTTCTCATAGCCGTCGAAATAGACGGTGAACGACTTGGCGTTGGTCGACGTGCCGAAACTGGTCTCACGGTTCACGGGCGTGAAACGGTAGTTGTTAATCGACACATTGCCCAGGAACGACACCTTGAACTTGTCGGAAGGCTTGAACACGATGTGTGTCTGATAATCGAAATATTGCGGGTCGTACTCGCCTTTCGACTCCAGCGAGCCGAGCAGCGAGGAGTTGCGCTTGTAGCGGAAGCCGTGCAGCTGCGAGAACTTGCGGCTGCTCTGCCCCAGCGACAGGCTGCCGCCTTGCAGACTGGCCGAAAGACTGCCCTCGAACGACTGTGGCTCGCGGTAAGCGATGTCGAGCACGCTCGACATCTTGTCGCCATACTCGGCGTTGAAGCCGCCCGTGGAAAAGTTCACACTCTTCACCATGTCGGGATTGATAATGCTCAAGCCCTCTTGCTGACCGTTGCTGATGAGTTGCGGGCGGTACACCTCTATGCCGTTGATATACACCGAGTTCTCATCGTAAGAGCCGCCACGCACCATGTACTGCGACGACATCTCATTCTTGCTGCTCACGCCGGCCATGGTGGTGAGCACGGCCTCCACGCTGCCCCCCGATGCGTCGGGCGTGAGACGAATCGACTCCATGTCGATGCCCTGCATGGTATTGGTCTGCTTTTTGTATTCGGTCACCTGCAACTCGGTCAACTCGTGCGTTTTCTCATAGAGCTTGGGGTTGAGGGTGATGGTGCCTTGGGGCTTGATGAGCTGGCGCTTGACGGCCGCATAGCCAATGCAGGTGAACTCCACCACCAATGTGTCTTGCGCGGCCACCGTGAGCTCATACTGGCCCTTGGTGTCGGTGTTCACACCCACCTGGGTGCCCAGCACGCGCACCGTTGCAAACTCGATGGGCTGGCCGCTCTCGTCTACCACCTTGCCCGTTATCTTGACCTGTGCAGCCATGCCAAGCGCGCACAGCATGCACACGAATGCTGTCAATAAGTTTCGTGTCATCATACTTTATAAACGCACAGGGATCCGAAAAATTATATCGAGCGGTTGATTGTTTGGATATAATCGAGCAACTCGTCGCGACCACGGCCGTCCTCGCTGCTGGTCATGAACACCGGGGGCAGTTCCTCCCAGCTCTTGAGCAGCTCGCGCTTGTAGGCTTCCACCTTGTCGGCGCCGGCCACGCGGCCCATCTTGTCGAGTTTGGTGAACACCAGCGCAAAGGGCACGCCGTTCTCGCCCAGCCAGGTGATGAACTCCAGGTCAATCTTTTGCGGCTCGTGACGGCTGTCGACGAGCACAAAGAGGCAGGTCATCTGTTCACGGCCCAAGATATAGCCCTGGATGATTTGCCGCAACTTCTCGCGCTCTTCCTTGCCGCGGCGGGCATAGCCATAGCCCGGCAGGTCCACAATGTACCACTCGCCATTCACCTTGAAGTGATTGATGAGCAGCGTCTTGCCAGGAGTGGCGCTGGTTTTTGCCAGGCCCTTGCGGCCGGTGAGCATATTGATGAGCGACGACTTGCCCACGTTGCTGCGCCCGATGAAGGCATACTCGGGAATCGAAGTTGCCGGGCACTTGCGCCAGTCGCTGTTGCTTATCTCGAATTCAGCAGTCTTGATTTTCATGTGTCGGTCTGTTTTGATGCAAAGATACAAAAAAACAAGGAGAC
>JAFUWD010000083.1 GCA_017483645.1 Muribaculaceae bacterium
CATAGTCGCCGATTGAGGTGACGGAATTGGGAATGGTTACGTTCGTCAGTCTGTTGCAATAAGAGAAAGCATAGTCGCCGATTGAGGTGACGGAATTGGGAATGGTGACGTTCGTCAGTCTGTTGCAATAAGAGAAAGCATAGTCGCCGATTGAGGTGACGGAGTTGGGAATGGTGATGCTCGTAAGGCCGCACCCTCCGAACACATTGTAGCCGATTGAGGTGACGGAGTTAGGAATGGTGATGCTTGTCAAGCCGCTGCAATTGCCGAACGCGTCGTCGCCGATGTAGGTGACAGAGTTGGGGATGGTGACGCTTGTCAGGCCGGGGTGGCCAGAAAAAGCATAAGCACAAATTTCATGGGTCCCGTCTCTGATTATAATATTTGTGTTGCTTGGCATGGTACCCTTGTATCTATACGCCACAAGACCAGCATAGATGAGGCCATCGGGCTGACGATTTAACCATATAGTATTAGCAAAAGCAACCACTCCTATATGAATGACAGAGTTGGGGATGGTGACGCTTGTCAGGCTTGAGCAATCTTTGAACGCTAGGTTGCCGATTGATGTGACGGAGTTGGGGATTGTGATGCCTGTCAAGCCGGCACATTCATAGAATGCGCCGCTGCCTATTTCAGTTACAGAGTTGGGAATCGTCACTGATGTTATATCCCTGCAGCAATAGAAAGCAGCGTTGCCGATGGCGGTTACTGGATACGATATGCCATTATTGATAACGTTATCGGGAATTGAAACTGCGCCGCTTAGATTATTGTAAGCTCCAGGATTTGCAGGGGGATTAAGATACGTCAGGGTGACCGTAGTTCCATCGGGGTTGATGTTGTAAGCAAGACCGTCGGCCATGAAGTCGTAGGCATGTGCAACAGGAACAATCAACAGCATTGTCAGCGTGAAAAGTGTTTTAAGGTTGAAACGTTTCATGATGATTTGATTTTAGGATTAACACCACATTTTTTTACATTGGCAAAATTAAATAATTGTTTTGGATTATGCAAATAAAACCATGATTATGTAGGGCTTCCATGGCGCATGGCTTTTGTTGATGCGGTTGCAGGAAAAAGCGGGTGGCTCGCCGCCAGGATGTTGGGGCGAGCCGCCGGATGATGGCTGATGAGGCGCAAGGTCACAATTTCTTGCGGGCCTTCTCGATTTCCTTGTTCGATTTCTCGATTTTCTTGTTCAGGCTTTCGATTTTCTTGGCAGCCTTTTCTTGCTTCTTCAGGTCGGGGTCGGTGAGTTTTGCCTGCTCCTCGACGATGTTCTTTTGATATTTCTCAATGTTTTTTTGCTCTTTGCTGATTTTTTTCTGGGCATTCTGGCGCTCTTTCAGCAATTTCTCCTGTTTCTTGGCCTCCTTGGCTTGCTCTTTGGCCTTTTTCTCGGCCTCTTTGGCTTTCTTCTCGGCCTCTTTGGCTTGCTTGGCCTGCTCTTTGGCTTGTTTTTCGAGCTTTTTTGCCTTGTCGGCTTCTTCCTTGGCCTCTTTGGCTTTTTGTTGCAGGTTTTGGAGCGATTCGATGTTCTGTTTCTCGGTGGCGATAATCTGCGCGATTGGAGTGCGGGCGAAACCGGTGCTCACGATGGCGGCGCATGCCAGAAGTAAGAGTGTCTTTTTCATATCATTCAATTTTTAGTTGTTCAGTAATTGTTGTTTGTCGTTGAATATGGGACAAAGATAATAAGTTTTTTGAACCTGTGCAAACGGCAGGTCAGCGCCGGCAGAGGTCGGCAAAGTGGCAGTAGTCGCAGTGCTTTTTGGGCTGCTCGGTTTGAGTGAATGGAGTGTTGAGGCTGAACAGCTCGCTCAGCATGGCGTCGAGGTCGTGCGCAAATTTCATGTTCAGCTCGTCGTCGGGTGTGAACACATATTGCTTGCCCGGCTCTTTCCCGGGCTTGTAGGTCATGCCGCTCTCATCGATTTTCCGCAGTTTCATGATCATGGGTTCGATGCGGTCGCACTCGGGGTGCACCTGGTGATAGGCGTTGCAGTAGAGCATGAGCTGGAGTAGCGCCTTGGGGCGCGCGGCGAGCGTGCGGTCGCACAACTGTGCGATGTCCTTGAAGGTGGTGGCATCCTGCCCCGTTTTGTAATCGATGATGCGCACCGTGGGCTGCGGATTGCTGCTGTTGTGAACGCAGTCGATGCGGTCGGCTTTGAAGATGAAGTTGAAGCGGGTGCGTCCGCCCGGCAGCACCATGTTGTCAATCGAGTGGTCCACCTCACATTCCAGCACTTCGATGTAATCGGCAGGGTCGGGGAGTTGTTTCAGGTCGTATTCGAGGGCGCGTCGCACAAAGTCGGTAATGGTGTCGAACAGGATATAGGCATCGCCCCTGAGGGGAGCGTCGTGGTCGGCGTTGTGCAGGTAGATGCGGTTGATGTTGGCCGTGACCACAGCGCGCATCTTGTTTTTCAAGAAATCGGTTATCATTTCGGCGGTCACTTTCCGGCCACGGGCGTTGGGGTCGGGAAAATACAAATCTTTCAGGGTGTCGTGAACGATGTCGCCAAAGGTGTCGTAGCCCATGAAATCGTTGGCATCATTGTCGTCGCTCAGTCCTTGCACATGGCGCAGGTAGAACTTGAGTGGGCAATTGATGTATTGGTTGATGGAACTGGCCGAGAGATAGCGCTTGGGCGTGCCTCCGTTGAAGGGAAGCACATGGTCGGGTCGCTTGGCCACGCTGATGGTAAGGTCGGCAAAAGAAGTGATTTCGGTTTTGACGGTGACGTGCTCAACGGGGAGGTGGTAGATGCGCTCAAGTTGCGCTATGAACCGCGACGGCTCGCTCGACCCGAAATCCTGTGTGCTGGAGCTATAGATGAGCGACACATGGCTTGCCCGTGAAATCATGCGGTAGAAGTAGTAGGTCGACAAGGCTTCTTGCTGCTCATGGGTCGACATATAGAACGCCCGCCTGAAATCGTTGGGAATCATGGAGTTGATGCTGTGCTTGCGGGGGAACACGCGTTCGTTCATCGACAAGATGATGATGTTGTCGAAGTCGAGATTGCGGGTTTCCAGCACTCCCATCACCTGCAAACCTTGCAGCGGTTCGCCACTGAAGGGAACAATGGGTGTGGAGGTGAGGCGGTCGATAAGGTAGAAGAGCGTGCTGTCGGCCACCGGCACGCCATGCCGCTCGATGCATTGGCGCAGCTGTGCCAGTGTGCCGGCGTACTGCTCGATGAACGCTGCCTGCAAGGGCAGGGTGGGGTCGTCGGGCGAGGGGTTGTCGCGCCGCTGCACTTGTAGCATGAGGTCGCGGGTGAACGCTGTCAGTCGGTCGATGTAAGCCAGCACATCGGCTGTGGATGCGGTGTCGGGCACGGTGGCCAAGAGCGGTTGCAGGCTGGTGGCATCGAACACCGAGGCGTCGATGTTGAACTTGTTTTCTTGTTCAATCAGCATGCTCAGCCGCAGTGCTTCCTGCCCGAATGTGGCTTTGACGATGGGATGCGAGAGCAGGTCTTTCACATCCTCCCTGTAATAGACGTTATGGCCGGTCACGCCGTCGATGCCGGCTTGCTTGTGGGCCTTTGCCACAATGCGCATCATCGACACGATGCCCGACAGGCGCAACGGGTAGCCCAATGTGATGTTCAGCTTATCGATGGCGGGCGGCACAGCATTGATCAGTGGCAGCAGCAATCCCTCGTCGGGCAGCACGATGGCGGTGTCGATGGCGTTGGCCAGTGTGTCGGCGGCCGTTCCTTGCTTGATGTTCAGCACTTCCTGAAACGCGTACTTGGCCTGTCCCACATTTGAGGGTACTTTGATGGAGCGAATGTGCTGCTCATGCTGCAACGGCGCGAGGGGCGCAGGTGCCGGGAACATGCGGGCGTAGGCCTTGACCATGGCGCCGCCGGGGTTGTTGTCGTTGGTAAACGCCGGCGATGCGTCGTCCCACCAGAAGTGTGTCACACCCTTGGCCTGCAGCGACTTGAAAATCATGATTTCACTCACCGATAGCAGTCCGAACCCCACGAATACCACCCGCTTGTGGTGCAACTCTTCGGGCGCCATCCCGGCAATGATTTTCACGGCATTGCGCATCATTCGTCCAGCGGTGGTGAGGCCACGCTGTTGCAGCATTTGGTGGAATACCTCGTAGATGCGATGCAGGGCGTCCCACAGGCCGAAGTACTCATCCTTCACATCACTGTCGTTTACGCTGTCTTTCCACGTCTGCCCCTGTTTCCAGAAGCGGTCGCCGCCATCGGCCAGGTCGATGTTGAAAATGCGTCGGATTTCATGTTTGAGGTCGTCGGGGATGTAGTCGGTGTTGATGTCGCGCAGGTTGCTCAGGTTGGTGTATAGTTGATGCGGGTCCACCATGTCGCGGTCCACATCATTGAAGTCGTTGAGGATGATGTCGGCCCAATAGATAAAATGGTCGAAAGCGCTTGCGCGGTCACCCATCACCTGGCGGTAGGCTTCGTAGAGGGTGAAAGCCGCCTCCATGCCGCTCACGGGCACAGCATGTGTGATGCCGGTCACAAACTCGTTTCCGTCGCACACTCTGGGCAGACGTGCCGGCACATGCAGCAAGGGCGTCAATTCCTTGAAGAAAAACTGGCGGCTGCGCTGATTGGGGAACACGAAGCAGTATTCAGCCAAATCGGGTTGGTCGGCATAAAACTGAGCCACTTGGCTGAGGAATGTTGCGGCAGACATGGTTGTTGGGGTATGGATAGAAGTGAGAAAAAGATGTGAGGATATTGAGAATGTGTCAGCGCTTGACCTGGCTGCGGATGAGATTTCCCATGCGCAGCGCCAAGTCAAAAAGCACGATGCGGCCGTTGGCGTTGCCCCTGATGTCGCGCTCGGCCCGGCTCAGCTCGTCGTGCATGCTTTGCACGTTGGTTTCGTTGATGAATGGCGCGAACCGGCTGCTGAACTGCTGTTCCTGCCGGGTGAGATAGTTGAGTTGCGGCATGTGCAAGTTGTAGACGAAATTCTCGCGCACCTGTCGTGCGGCATAACGAAGAAATCGCTGGGCTTTCTCACGCTTGAAGTCCACAATGGTGTCGCTCCACAGCTTCAGGCGGCCTGTGTCGTAGACGTAGGCGGCGCGCATCAGTTCCATGAATTGCGTGTGGAACTCTTCCAGTTCGTTGTTGGCTTCCATGAGGTGCTCGGCGGTATTCACGTTGCCGTTGGCCGGTGCGGCAATGGCCAGTGCGTCCTGAGGGTCGATGCTGTAGCGGCGCACCAAGTGGTCGGCAATGACTTGCACCGACGGCAGTCGCAGCTCGATGCGCTGGGTGCGCGACAAGATAGTGCCCAAAATGCCCTTCATGTTATCGCTCACCAAGATGAACTTGCAGTCGTCGTAAGGCTCTTCAATGAGTTTGAGCAGTTTGTTGGCGCACTGGGGGTGCATTTTTTCGGGGAGCCACAT
Organism: Muribaculaceae bacterium; assembly: GCA_017483645.1. GTDB lineage: Bacteria > Bacteroidota > Bacteroidia > Bacteroidales > Muribaculaceae > Sodaliphilus. The sequence goes on from JAFUWD010000083.1 coordinate 5,426, forward strand.
GATGAGCACTTTGTAGCGCGAGGTGTAGGCAGTCATGCTCATTTTGCGCATGATTTGTGTGCTCTCGGCGGTCATGATGCTGGGCTGTGAATTCTCGCTTTTGAGGATGCCCAGCCATCGCTCGTAGTCTTCGACATCGCTGGCTGTGAGAAACTCTTTCCATTCGGCCATGAAATCGTCGCACACGCTGGGCTTCTTCGAGTCCTTGCTCTTGTTCACATAGGGGAAACTGTAGAAGGTGTCGGTGTGGTTGAACGATTGATGCTGTCGGCAAGCAGCGCAGTGGCCGCAACTGTCGCCGTCGGTGCGGTTCTGGCAGTGCAGGTATTGTGCCGCCGCGCGTGCCAGTGCCAACTTGGGAATGCCGGCCTCGCCATGCAGCAGCAACGCATGCGGCAGACGGTCGGCGTCAATGAGGTTGCGCACCTGCTCCACAGCTTGCTCGTTGCCCAATATGTCGCTGAATTTCATGGCGTGGTGTCAAAGTTTTTGCGACGGAACACAAAGTTATGGCCCAGGTATTTGTCGCGAACCACGGGGTTGTCGGCCAGTTCCTCGCTGGTGCCTTGGAACAGAATTTTTCCCTCAAAAAGGAGGTAGGCGCGGTCGGTGATTGACAGTGTTTCGGGCGCATTGTGGTCGGTGATGAGGATACCGATGTTTTTCGACTTGAGGCTATAGACGATGCTCTGGATGTCTTCCACAGCGATGGGGTCGACACCAGCAAACGGCTCGTCGAGCATGATGAACCGCGGGTTGATGGCCAGGCAACGTGCAATCTCGCATCGCCTGCGCTCGCCGCCCGACAGGCGGTTCCCCAGGCTTTTGCGCACTTTCTGCAAGTGAAACTCCCCGATGAGTTGCTCCAGCCTGTCGCGTTGATATTCGGGCGTGGTGTCGGTCATCTCCAAGATGGTGCGGATGTTGTTCTCCACACTCAGTGTCCTGAACACCGACGCTTCTTGAGGCAGATAGCCGATGCCCAGCTGGGCGCGCTTGTAGACAGGCAGTTTGGTGATGTCCACATCGTTGAGAAAAACCCGGCCCTCGTTGGGCGTCACCAAGCCGGTGGCCATGTAGAAAGTGGTGGTCTTGCCAGCGCCGTTGGGCCCCAGCAACCCCACGATTTCTCCTTGGTGCACGTTGATTGACACATGGTTCACCACCGTGCGCTGGCGATATTTCTTCACCAGGTTGTCGGTGCTCAGCACCAGCGTGCCCTCCTCGCCGCTCTTGTTGAGGGCGGCTGCGATGTCGGCGTGTCGGTCGCGTGCCTCTTTGGCCGGACGGTGGAATATTTTAGGCAGTTTCAAAGTGGCTGAGATGTGTGAATGTGTCAGGATTTGTTTTTCTTTTTTTCCAGCCGGCTCTTGATGTAGTCGGTGAGCAGGTTGATGGCCACTTCGTTATGGCCGCCTTCGGGAACGATGATGTCGGCAAACTTTTTGCACGGCTCAATATGCAGCTGGTGCATGGGCTTGAGCACACGCTGGTAGCGCTCAATCACCTCTTCAGCGGTGCGTCCGCGTTCCAGGCAGTCGCGTGTGATGACACGAATCAGGCGGTCGTCGCCGTCGGCGTCGACAAATACCTTGATGTCCATCATCTTGCGCATCCGCGGGTCGGTCAAGGCCATGATGCCCTCAATCAGCACCACGTCGTGCGGTCCCATGGGAACAGTTTCTTTCAGGCGGGAGCAGGTGATGTAGCTGTAGGTGGGCATCTCGATGGATTCACCGTTTTTGAGTTTCTTCAGATGCTCCAGCAGCAGATTCCAGTCGAAAGCCGCAGGCTCGTCGAAGTTGATGTTTTGCCTCTCTTCGGGGGGGACGTGGCTCGAGTCTTTGTAATACGAGTCTTGTGAAATCACTCCCACTTCGCCCTGGGGAAGGCGCTCCATGATTTTGCGCACCACGGTTGTCTTGCCCGAGCCGGTGCCGCCCGCTATTCCGATGATAAACATAGCGTTATAGGGTTGGTTTGTTTGTTACATGGTTGTTAGCTGATACTCGAATCCACTCAAATATCAAGCAAAGGTAAGCAAAAAACCGATGAATTGCAAAAATCGGCCGTCAAAGAATTGCTTTTTGCCAATAATTGATTAAATTTGCCAAAACAACCAATTTTATAACAAAATGAAAAAAGCAGCGCGAATGATAGTGGCAGCAGCCATGCTGGCAGGAGCCTTAACTGTTAGCGCCGAGCACGGGCCGCGTTATGGCTTGCGTGGCGATGTGAGACAGGCAGTGACCACACGCTACTATGTGGTGATGGAAGACGGAGAGTTTGTGCCCTCGAAACCTAACGAGAATCATCGGCAGACAGATATCCGTTATGACCGCGAAGGCATCATCCTCCAAGACCATTTGGGGAACGTTTATAACTGGGCATCGCCCCGCAAGCTTCAGTCAGGCAATCATCCTTATTCCAAGGTGGATGTTGACGCGCTGGGCCGTGTGGTGGCCTACGACGACCATGACCCCGAAGATGACGACGAGAGTGATTTCCGTGTCACCTATATCTATAATGACTTGAATCAACTGGTGAAGGTGGAGTATGCCGGATGGACCGAGGTTTCTGAAATCACCTACTCTTATGATCAGCAGGGGCAGGTTGATGTGATCAAAGGCAGCGGCACCTATGAGGGCGGCGGCGAATGGACGCTCGAAGAGCGGTATGATTATTTAGAGTTTGATGAGCATGGCAACTGGACCCTGCGGCTGGTGACAGTGCACAGCACCGAACTTGATGAAGAGGGAAATCCAGTGGAGGACGAAAGTGGCGATAACGGCTCAGTCCTTTACCAGATGGACCAGCGCGAGATCAAGTATTATTAAGACGCACGACGGGTCACACCAGTGTGGTGTCGTCGATGAGATTGTTAAGCATGGCGTAGACGGTGAGTCCGGCCACGCTCTTGATGCCCGTCTTGTGCATGATGTTCTTGCGGTGTGAAATCACCGTGTGTACCGACACGCTCAGCTGCTCGGCTATTTCTTTGTTGGTCAGCCCCTTTGCTACAAGCACAAGTACGTCGGTTTCGCGTCGTGACAATTCATAGCTGGCACTTTCGGCGTTGCCATCGGCTTGCTGCTCGTTTTGGGCGACACCGGCCAGGATGTCGACCATTGCAGCGCGATTCATCCTGATGTCGATGACCGCATCATAAGCCTTCAGACGCCAGGGCTCCACATATTGATAGACCAGCGCCACCACCGACGCTTGCGGAGCATCGTCGCGCAGCGTGCCGGGATTGTCGATGAGTGTGGGATTCACCACAATCACATCGGGATGTGCCCCGACAATGCGCTCGGTGAGCCGTTCGGTGCCGTAGGCCGGCGAAAGCACCGCAAAGCGAGGTTGGTCGCCCAAGAAAGTGGACAGGCCCTCCACGACCACCTCGGCCGGCTCCACAATTAAAATCTTGATTCTGTTCATGCCATGCTCCTTTCAAGACGGGTGACGTAGGGCACCAGAATTTTTTCCTCGATGAGTGCGTGCTTGCGCAGGTCGTGCGACAACATCAGGATGTCGTGAACCACGCTGATGGCATCGTCGCCCGTGGCCTGTTCTGGCAGATACTTGAAGATAATCTGTAGCAAGTCGTCGAGCTTGTCCTCAATGTTGCTGTGCGTGTCGATGAACGACGACATTTGGTAGGTGTCATCGCTCTTGCATTGTTGCAGCGCCTCGATGTGCGGGAACACATGCTGCTCTTCGTAGGCAAAGTGAGCGCCCACCTCACTCTTATAGGTGGCGAAGAATTTCATGAACGCCTTGGCCGCCTTGTCGGGCATGGTGGTGGCGATGTGCTGCAAGTGTCCCTCGATGTGAGGCAGGCGCTTGCCCATGTAGTAGTTGTGCGAGCGCCGCAGGTAATCCACCAGCCGGCTCATGTCGATGTCGTCGAGAGTTTGTCCGGTCGGCACATAATTGTCGTTGGTGTAGACGTTGCACATCAGCAAGAAAAAGTCTGCATCCACGCCGTGCCGCCGGCACACGTCGCCGATGGAACGGTCGCCGAATCCCAGTGCCATGTCGAGCCTGGGGAGCATCATCACCAGCTCCGGATGGTTACTGATGAGGTCGCTCATCTTGCTCGTGCTGTCGTAAAGAAAATCTTTCGCCATGAAATCGTTTTTTAGTGTTGTTTTTGCAAAAATAGCAATTTTCGGCCACTTTTTCGCAACAATACCCACAAATAGGGATGAAATCAAGTCAAAAACCCAACAAATGGCGATGCACTACACAACGAAAAACCCTTATTTTTGCAAGTTGAAATATTATGCACTCATGAGTCAAAAAGAAAATATATCACAAATGTCATTGCGTCCGCTCGACAATGAGCCGGTGGGGGCCCGCGTGAAGGTGGCCCGTGTGCAAGGCGGCGGCGCATTCAGGCAGCGACTGCTCGAAATGGGATTTGTGCGCGGAGCCGACATCACAGTCATCAAAAACGCCCCTTTGCTCGACCCTGTGGAATACATGATTTTGGGCAGCCACATCTCGTTGCGGCGCGTGGAGGCTGCACGGGTGATGGTGGTAGATGCCGATGTGGAGTTGCCGGAAACAGTCGGTGGCCTCATGTACAATGGCACCACACAGACGGTGCTTGACGAGCAGGATCCAATGGCCGACAATGTGCTGCGAGTGGCGCTTGTGGGAAACCCCAACTGCGGCAAGACGTCGCTTTTCAACTATGTGACCGGTGCACGGGAGAAGGTGGGCAACTATGGCGGCGTGACCGTGGACAGCAAAGAAGGCAGTTTTGTTATCGACGGGCAACGGATTGAGTTGGTTGACCTGCCGGGAACCTACTCACTCACTGAGTACAGTCCCGAGGAGATGTATGTGCGTACCTATCTGCGCGACAAACACCCCGACGCCATTCTCAATATTGTGGATGCCGGCAATATGGAGCGCAACCTGTACCTCACCACCCAAATCATGGACATGAACATACCCATGGTCATCGCCCTGAACATGTGGGATGAATTTGAGAAATCAGGCGACAGGCTCGATATCGAAGCCATGAGCCGTCTGCTGGGGGCGTCCATCATCCCCATTACCGCGCGCGACGGACGAGGTGTGGACCGTGTGCTTCAGGCTTGCTATCAAGCCATTGAGGAAAGTGAGCACAAGACCACTCACAAAAATGTGAACTATGGTCCCACCGTGGAATCCGCTATTTCCCAACTCGAAACCTTGCGGCCCGATTTGAACCGCTATACTCTGCTCAAAATCATCGAGAACGACCGTCATGCCCTGGAACTGCTTGACACAGCCGACAATGGCACTCAAATAAAGCAACAGGCCGACCAACTGCGTGAAAAGATTCAGCGCGAGTACAACGACGATATTGTCACCATCGTCAGCGACCTCAAGTACGGTTTTGTGCGTGGGGCGCTGGCCGAGGTGCTTACCACCAATTCAAACAAGGACAAAAAGCAGTTGGGTTATGCCCTCGACGTGGTGCTCACCAACCGATGGCTGGGTCTGCCGGTGCTTTTCTTGCTCATGTGGGTGGTGTTTCAGTCCACCTTTACGTTGGGGGCCTACCCGCAGCAGTGGATTGAGGACGGTGTGACATGGCTGGGGCAATGGGTCGACAGCGTGATGCCCGCCGGAGTGCTGCGCGACCTGCTGGTCGACGGCATCATCGCCGGTGTGGGCGGTGTGCTGGTGTTCCTACCTAATATCTTGATTCTGTTCTTTTTCATCTCATTGCTTGAGGACAGCGGATACATGGCTCGTGCAGCCTTTATCGTGGACCGCATCATGCACCGCATTGGTCTGCATGGCAAGTCGTTCATCCCTTATTTGATAGGTTTCGGATGCGGTGTGCCGGCCATCATGGCCACACGCACACTCGAAAACCGCCGCGACCGCATCATCACCATTCTCACAGTGCCGTTCATGTCGTGCTCGGCGCGCCTGCCTGCCTATTTGTTGCTGGTGTCGGCATTCTTCGCAGCCAACCAGGGCTTGATTTTGATGAGCCTCTACCTGGTGGGCATTGTGGTGGCCGCTCTCACTGCCATTCTGCTTAGCAAGACCCTGCTCAAGCACGACCATACGCAATTTGTGATGGAACTGCCGCCTTACCGCACTCCCACGGCTCGGAATGCTGCCATCCACATGTGGAGCAAGGGTTCGCAGTATCTGCACAAGATGGGGACCGTGATACTTGTGGCATCAATCATTGTGTGGGCATTGGGTTATTTCCCTCGCCATGAGGGACAAACGCAGCAAGAGCAAGTGGAAAACTCCTACATGGGGCGCATGGGCAAGGCCATTGAACCAGCCGTGCGGCCGCTCGGCTTCAACTGGCAGATGGGCGTGAGCGTGCTCACCGGTGCTGCCGCCAAGGAGATTGTGGTTTCCACGATGGGCGTGCTCTATACCGGCGAAACGGCCGATGAAGAGTCGGCATCACTCAAAGAGAAGTTGCAGACGGTCACCGACGAGCAAGGCAACCATGTGTTCAATCCCATTGTAGCCTATGCCTTTATGCTCTTTATCTTGCTCTATTTCCCGTGCATCGCGGCGCTTACCGCTATCAAGCGCGAGGCAGGTACGCGCTGGATGATTTTCGAGATTATCTACACCACGGCCGTGGCATGGGTGGTGACATTCATTTTCTATCAGGTGGCCAGGTTGCTCGCCTGAATGTAAAAACAAATTTGTAAATTAGCGTCATTATGGCACAAACACTCATAGCATTGTTTATCGTGGCCCTGGCATTGTGCTGGGTGCTGGTGCGCCTGGTGCGCACATTCAAAGGTCGTGACAACGGTTGCAACTGCGGCTGTGGCTCTCGCGACTGTCCGCACTGCCCCAAGAAATAAGAGTTCTGCAGCCCTATATAATGATTGTAAGGTTTAACAGAACCAGATTTTTGGGTTTTGCACTCAACTTGCACTAATTTTGGATAAATTAGGCTGCGTTGAGGCATAAAAAATAAAAAAACTGCGTTTTTCATTTTGTTCTGCACTCAACTTGCACTAATTTTGTCGCGAAAATAAGCAAAAGAAAGACAATATGGTTATAACCCGTTCGTTAGAGTCCTTCGGCAATTACTGTATGTTCTTGTGGCGCGTGTTTGGCGTTCCCGAGAAGTGGCGCGAGTTTTTCAAGCGATACATGTCGGAGATATACAAACTGGGCATCGACTCGATTCCGCTCATCGTCATTGTGTCGCTGTTCATCGGTGCGTTGTGCACCATCCTTATCAAGCTTAACATCAATAACCCGCTGTTGCCACGTTATGCTGTGGGTCTGTCGACGCGAGAAATTATCCTGCTGGAGTTCTCATCGTCCATTTTGTGCCTCATCTTGTCGGGTAAGATTGGGTCGAATATCGCCAGCGAAATCGGCACCATGCGTGTGACCGAGCAAATTGATGCCATCGACATCATGGGCATTAACTCGGCGAATTTTTTAGTGATGCCCAAAATTTTGGGTTTGATAACCATCCTGCCCTTCCTTGTAGTGATTTGTATGGCTACCAGCCTCTTTGGCGGTTATTTGATTTGTGTTCTCACATCAATTGTGGATGTGGACACATATATTTATGGAATTCAGACGATGTTCATCGAGTGGTATGTGTGGTTTGCGCTTATCAAGTCGCTCTTTTTTGCCTTTGTAATCAGTAGTATTTCGGCTTATTACGGTTACACCGTGCAGGGTGGCTCGGTCGAAGTGGGCAAGGCCAGTACCGATGCCGTGGTGATGAGCAACATTATGATTCTGCTTGTTGACGTGATTCTTACTAAAGTGATGCTGCAATGATACAAGTTCAAAACATACGCAAATCGTTTGCCGAAGGTGATAGCACCCGCGAGGTGTTGCATGGCATCACAGCCGATTTCTTCGACGGAAAAACCAATCTCATTATCGGTCAGTCGGGTTCGGGAAAAACGGTGCTTGTCAAAAACATCGTGGGATTGTTCATGCCCGATGAGGGACACATTTTGTACGATGGCCGCGACATCACAGTCATGGACCGCCGCCAGCTCAAAGATTTGCGCAAGGAGATAGGAATGCTCTTTCAAGGCTCGGCGCTTTTCGACAGTGAGACGGTGATGGGCAACGTCATGTTCCCCCTGAAGATGTTCAGCACGCTGAGCCACAGCGAGCAGATGGACCGCGCCCAGTTCTGTATCGACCGTGTGAATCTCACCGGCAGTGAGAAAAAATACCCCAGCGAGTTGTCGGGTGGCATGCAGAAGCGCGCCGCCATTGCCCGGGCCATCGCCCTCAATCCCAAGTACCTATTCTGTGACGAGCCCAACTCGGGTCTCGACCCCAAGACATCAATAGTGATTGATGAACTGCTCAGCGACATCACACACGAATATGGCATCACCACAATCATCAATACCCACGATATGAACTCGGTGATGGGCATCGGTGAGAACATTGTGTTTATCAACAAGGGCCATGTGGGCTGGATAGGCACCAAAGACGAGGTTTACGACCAGGACAATGACGACCTGAACAACTTTGTCTATGCCACCGACCTGTTCCGTGACGTGCGGAAATACCGTCTCGTCCACGGCTACAAGAAGTGAGCGTTTCATTAAAGATTCAACAATAGGAAACCGCAAATTCTGGCTTTAGCTGGAATTTGTGGTTTCTCATTCTGCTGCTTCACACCACGTTGATGGGACATCCCTGGAGGTAGGCGGCCACGTTGGCCACGGTGGTGTCCATCAGTCGCTGGCGCGCCTCGGTGCTTGCCCAGCCAATGTGCGGCGTGATGTAGCAGTTGTCGAGAGCCAGCAGTGGATTGTCGGGGCATGGTGGCTCGTTCTCCATCACATCTATTCCGGCGGCCAGAATGTGGCGCTTGCGCAACGCCTCGGCCAGCGCGTTCTCGTCGACAAGCGGGCCGCGACTGGTGTTGAGCAGGATGGCATCGGGGCGCATCAGCGCCAATGCCTCGGCGTCAATCATGTGGCGGTTGTCGGCTGTCAGGGGACAATGCAGGCTCACCACATGACTGGTGGTTAACAACTCATGCAGGGTGGGGCATTTCTCGATGCCTGTCGGCAGCGCATCGGCCCCTTTGCTGGTGAGCGCCTGCACACGCATGCCCAATGCCAGCGCCATGCGTGCCACGGTACTGCCGATTTGCCCCAGCCCCACGATGCCCATCGTCTTGCCAGCCAGTTCCATTACCGGAGTGCTGGTGTAGCTGAAATCATGGCTATGGCTCCACACGCCTTGCCGGGCTTCAAGGGTGTAATGCTGTACCTGGCAGCAGATGTTGAGCAGGTGGGCGATGGCCAATTGTGCCACCGAGGCCGTGCTGTAGGCCGGCACATTGGTTACGACGATGCCACGGCTGTGAGCCGCCTCCACATCCACGATGTTATATCCTGTGGCGAGCACGCCGATGTAGCGTAGCTGCGGCAGCAGGTCCATGTGCTGGGCTGTGATGGCCACCTTGTTGGTGAGCAGCATTTCGTGTCCTGCCGCCCGTTCCACCACCTGGTGGGGCAGGGTGCGGTCGTAGATATGGCAGGTGGCCAACTCTTGCAGCCGGTCCCATGAAAGGTCGCCGGGATTGCCGGCATATCCGTCGAGAATTGAGATTTGCATCTTGATGAAGTGTTGGGTTAGGGAGTACAAATTTACACAAAATTTCTTACGCCACCTTGCCCATTGTGAAGAAATGAGTAATTTTGCGGTATGGATAATAAAGAATTAGTCAACAAGATTTCGGGCAAGTTGGGTCGGAACAAGACCGATGTGAAAAAATTGCTCGATGCTTTCGTTGCGGTGGTCAGAACTCGCAGTAGCGAGCTCGACAGTATCGCTGTTCCCGGGTTCGGCACATTTGAGACTCGCAAGCGGGCCGAGCGCATCACCGTGATGCCCAGCACGGGCAAGCGGCTGCTTGTACCGCCGCGCGTGGTGCTCTCGTTCAAAGTGAGCAATGTGTTGAAAAATAAACTCAAATAACGCAATCCGTCATGAATGCAAAAATAACATTTCCCGAGTTGGTCGACTTGGTGGCTGATGCCACCAAGAGCAACCGGCGCGTGAGCGAGCTGTTTCTTAAAGAATTGTTCGCCACTATCTCGCAAGCGCTCATTGACGGCGACAACGTCACTGTTAAGGGATTGGGCACATTCCGGCTCACCCGTGTGGCGGCGCGCGACATTGTGAGTGTGAACACCGGCGAGCGCACACAGGTGCCCAGCCACAACAAATTGGTCTTCGATCCGGATAAGAAACTGGCCGACGAACTGAATCAGCCCTTTGCGCAGTTTGAAACCATAGAGCTTGATGACGACATCACCGACGAGATGCTTGATGCGGAGCCTGTACAAGCTGAATCTTCCGCAGGGCTGGACGAAGAACTTGAAACAGAATTTGAAGGGCAAGCGGATGTTTTGTCGGCTCCCGAGCCTGAAATGGCTCCCCCGCCTTTCAAGCCTGCCCGGCTCATGACAGCGGCACCGATTGCCGAATCGGAGCCTGTTTCATTCCCCGAACCGGAACCTGTATCTGAGCCTGAACCGGAACCTGTATCTGTGTCTGTATCTGTGTCCGAGAAACAACCAATAGGAGAGCAGGAAATGGTGCATGAGAGCGATTTGCAGCCCTCGGAAGATTCCCAAAATCTGCGTCGTGCCACACTCAAAGGTTTCATGATGGGTGCGGCCTCGATGCTGGTGCTGGCGCTGCTTGCATGGTGGCTGGCCGGCGGTGGTGCCGGTAAGGTGCCCTCCACTCCATCCGATGGTGTCGACACCACGGCACAGCAGCAAGCGGTGGACCTCACCGCCGCATCGGTCGAAACCAGTGAGGATGCCGAGGCGCAAGCGGTAACCTCTGAGCCCGCCGCACAGGTGACCGACACTATTTCGGCCACCAACTATCTCACCAAGATGGCTGTGAAACATTACGGCCGGCAAGAGTTCTGGGTCTACATCTACGAGGAGAATAAGGACCGCATCGACAATCCCAATGCCGTGCCTCCCGGCACTGTGCTGGTAATTCCTCCTGCTTCCAAGTATGGTATCGACGCTGCCGACAAGCAGAGTGTGGACCAAGCCAAGAAAAAGAGTTTTGAGCTCTTCTCCCGTTTCAATTGACAGGAACTGGGGAGTACGGCAACATAACCGCCCGGGAGAAATAAATTTGGAGTTGAGAACGCTTTTTACTATATTTGCCATTTAAAAGAAACATCGGATGAGCGAAGGTAACAAAATACGTTTTGCCTGCATCGTGCTGTTGTGGTTGGCACTGTGTTATTTGCTGCTCACTCGCACCACGCGCATCGATGGAATGACCATCTTCACAATTGTGGCCAGCGGCATCATTGTGTTTGTGCCACTTTACAAGAAGTACGTCCGAAATAAAAAAGAATGACCGTATGACCCAAGACCCTTATATAGAGGAGCATTTTCCGTTATTGGCCGCCATCGACAGTCCGGCCGACTTGAAAAAATTGTCGGTCGATGAATTGCCTGCCGTGTGTGACGAGTTGCGGCGGTTCATTGTGCATGAATTGTCGACCAATCCAGGACACTTCGCGTCGAGCATGGGAGCGGTGGACATCGTGGTGGCGCTGCACTATGTGTTCGACACGCCGAAAGATCGAATTGTGTGGGATGTGGGGCATCAAGCCTATGCGCACAAAATACTTACCGGCCGGCGCGACCGTTTCAAAACCAATCGCAAACAGGAAGGGTTAAGTGGATTTCCCAATCCGGCCGAGAGTGAATACGACACTTTTGTGGCGGGACATGCCTCGAACTCGATTTCTGCGGCCTTGGGAATGAGCATCGCCGCCGAGTTGAATCATGACGAGAATCGTCATGTGGTGGCAGTGATAGGTGATGCGAGCATCAGTGGTGGCTTGGCGTTTGAGGGCTTGAACAATGCGTCGAATCACAAAAACAACCTGCTTATAATTCTCAACGACAACGATATGTCGATTGACCGGCCTGTGGGTGCTTTGGGCGAGTACATGACCGAGTTGTCAACCAGCAAACGATACAACAACATCCGCTATAAGTCCTATCAATTCCTCCGTCGCCACGGTGTGATTGGCGACAGCGGAAAGGGAGTGGTACTGCGTTTCAATAACGCCATGAAGTCGCTGCTCACCGGGCAGCAAAACATCTTCGAGGGTTTGAATATACGTTATTTCGGTCCCTTCGACGGCCACGACGTGAAACGCTTGGTGAAAGTGTTCAGCGAGGTGAAAGACATGACTGGCCCCAAGTTGGTGCACCTGCACACCGTCAAGGGGAAAGGCTATGCGCCTGCCGAGGCCGACCCCACCACATGGCATGCGCCGGGACGATTTGACGAAGTGACCGGCGAGCGCGTCAAGGACCGGGCCGAATGGGCCCCGCTCAAGTACCAAGATGTGTTCGGCCAAACGCTGGTGGAGCTGGCAAAGGTCAATGAGAAAATTGTGGGCATCACAGCCGCCATGCCCGGCGGAACCTCCATGTCGCTCATGCAGCAGGAGTTGCCTGGCCGCACATTCGATGTGGGCATCAGTGAAGGGCATGCAGTGACCTTTGCCGGAGGACTGGCCAAAGAAGGACTGAAACCCTTTGTGGCCATCTACAGTTCGTTTTTGCAACGGGCCTACGACGAGATTATACACGATGTGTCCATAGCCCGGCTGCCCGTCACCTTCTGCATCGACCGAGGAGGGCTGGTGGGTGAGGATGGCGTGACGCATCACGGCCTGTTCGACTTAGCTTATCTGCGCTGCATCCCAGGCATGGTGGTGGCCGCTCCCAGCAACGAGCATGACCTACGCAACCTCATGTTCACATCGCAGCTTCCCGATTGTCACGGGCCGTTTGCCATCCGTTATCCCCGCGGTCGTGGCGTGCTCAAGGATTGGAAGAACCCCATGCAGGAAATGGTCATCGGCCGTGGCCGGAAATTGAGCGAAGGAAAGCGAGTGGTCATCCTCTCATTGGGTCACATCACCAACACCGCCGCCCAGGCAGTGGAGCAGTTGCGTGCCCAGGGTATTGAGGTGGCACACTACGACATGATTTTCCTCAAACCGCTCGATGACGACATCATGGCCCAAGTGGTCGAGCACTATTACCATGTGGTCACCGTGGAGGACGGCACCACCGTGGGTGGGCTGGGCAGTGCCGTGGGCGAATGGCTTACTGCGCACGGGAAGCCGATACCTGTGACCCGGCTGGGTGTCCCCGACCGTTTCATCGACCAGGGCACCGTGGCTCAACAGCAAGCTGAGTGTGGTATCGACGCGGCATCTATTGCAACCACTGTTCAACGTATCATCAACACATTGCCACCATCATGAAGATAGTCATTGCCGGAGCCGGAGAAGTGGGCTCGCATCTGGCCAAGATGCTCAGCAACGAAGAACAGGACATCGTCATCATCGACAGCGATGCCCGCAAGCTCGTGAGCCTGGAGAATTATAACTTGATGACCTATCAGGGCAACGCCACCTCGTTTCGCGACCTGAAGAGTGTGCGCATTGGCGGTGCCGACTTGTTTATCGCCGTCACCCCCTATGAGACCACCAATGTGCTGGCGTGCGCCATTGCCAAAAGATTGGGGACAAAGACCACTGTGGCGCGCATCGACAATTTTGAGTTTCTTTCCAAGGAACATCAGGAATACTTCCAGCAGATGGGGGTTGACGACCTCATCTATCCCGAGTATCTGGCCGCCGAGGAGATGCGAAACGCGCTGCATCGCACATGGGTGCGCAACTGGTTTGAACTGATGGATGGCGAGTTGGTGGTTGTGGGAGTGAAATTGCGTGAAAACTCGCGTATCGTGGGTCATCAGCTGCGCGAAATCACCCACGACACACGCGCATTTCATGTGGCTGCCATCAAGCGCAATCGTGAAACGATCATTCCGCGTGGCGACGACCGTATTTTGGCCAACGACATCGCCTATATTGCCACCACGCATGAGCACATTGACGAAGTGGCCGAAGTTTGCGGAAAAGTGAATGTGAAAGTGGAGAAAGTGCTGGTGGTGGGTGGCAACACCATCGCCGAGCAGCTGGCCCTGCTCCTGGGCAAGGATTACCGCATCAAGGTGATTGAGGAAAATCTGGAGCGCTGCGAGGAGTTGGCAGCCCGCCTGCCCGACAGCAGCATAGTGCATGGCTCGGCGCGCGACATCGACCTGCTGGAAGAAGAGGGAATAGGCGACTACGACTTGTTTGTGGCCCTCACCCCCAGCAGCGAAGCCAATATTTTGGGGTGTATGATGGCCAAGGAGCACGGAGTGCCCAAGACCATCGCAGAGGTGGAAGATTTGCAGTATATCAATGAAGCCGAAGCACTCAATATTGGTACGATTATTAATAAGAAACTGCTGGCTTCGAGCAAAATCTTCCAAATGATGCTCGACAAGGACAAAACCACATCGAAGTGCTTGGCGTTGGCCGACGCCGAGGTGGCCGAGCTGGTGGTTCAAGAAGGATCGAAAGTGACCCGGGCCGACGTGAAAGATGTGAAATGGCCCCATGACATGACGCTGGCCGGACTGGTGCGAGACGGCGAGGGGCAACTGGTAACCGGCGACACCCGTCTCCGGGCAGGCGACCATGTGGTGGTATTTTGCCTGGCGGGAGCAATCAATAAAACCGAAAAATTGTTCAGCTGAAATGCGACACACACTCACACGCAAGGTCAATTATCCCATCGTGCTGCGCATGCTGGGATGGCTGCTGATGGTCGAGGCATTGTTCATGCTGTTGCCCGCAATTGTGGCGTGGTATTATCGGGAAACCGACACCGTCGTGGCATTATTGTGCACAGCATTTCCTGCCTTGCTCACCGGTGCGTTGATGGCTTATCGCATCAAGCCTTCAAGTTCGTCGATGAATAAGCGTGAAGGGTTGTTGCTCACTTCATCGGTGTGGGTGTTTTTCTCCTTGTTCGGAATGATACCATTCTTGGTCACCGGATCGCTGAAAACCGTTACCGATGCCTTTTTTGAGACCATAGCCGCATTCACTACCACTGGGAGTACCATTGTGCAGGATGTGGAGGTGTTGCCTCATGGCATCCTGTTTTGGCGGTCACTGATGCAGTGGCTCGGTGGCATGGGAATCATTCTGTTCACGCTGGCGGTGCTGCCTATGCTCAACTATAAGGGCGGTATCACGCTGTTCAACGCCGAGGTCACAGGTATTACTCACGAGCGGTTGCGCCCGCGCGTTAACCAGACTGCCAAGGACTTGTGGATGGTCTATTTGGGACTGACTGTGCTGCTGACGTTGCTCTTGCTTCCGGCCATGGACGGATTTGATGCGGTGTGCCACTCTATGTCCACCATGTCGACCGGCGGTTTCTCCACAAAAAACAGCAGTGTGGGATTTTGGCGGTCGCCCTACATTGCCTTTGTGCTGATGTTGTTCATGTTTTTGGGCGGCGTGAACTTCTCGCTCATCTATATGGCTATCAGTGGAAAATTCCGGAGAGTGTGGCATTCCGACGTCTTCCGATGGTACATCCGCTTGATCGTGTTTTGCTCGGCGCTGGTGTTTGTGCGCATGGCTGTCATCAACTTCCCGGGTACAATGCTCGAGCGGGCTGTGTTCTCGGTTTTCGATGTTCTCTCGGCAATGACATCAACGGGCTTCCCGCCCATGAGTGTTGAGACACAGGGCGAGTTCATCGCAATGGTGCTGATGGTGCTCATGTTCTTCGGTGGTATGGCGGGCTCCACATCGGGTGGTGCCAAGCTCGACCGCCTCATTGTGCTGGTGAAGAATGCCAAGAACGAGCTTTACCGCGTGTTGCACCCCAACACTGTGACCACCGTGCGCATTGATGGCAAGGCACTGCCACAAAGCCGGGTGAGCACGGTGATTGCTTTCCTTTCGATTTATCTCATCATCGCTGTGCTGGTGGCATTGGTGCTGGTGATGATGAACATACCCATGTTTGATGCCATCTACACATCGCTTTCGGCGTTGAGCAACCTTGGCGTAGGGTACGGAATCACCGGTGCCGACGGCTCGTGGGCCATGTTGCCCGATGCCGCCAAGTGGATGCTGGCAATGGAGATGCTGGTGGGACGTTTGGAATTGTTCACCGTGCTGGTGTTGTTCACCCCCACGTTCTGGCTGCGTGACTGAACAGAACAAAAATTTACTTTCGCGAATTTTTTCGGCCCAAAATTGTTTACAATTGAAAATTTTGTAGTAATTTTATGGGCTAATTAGATATTTGCAGAAATATGTCAAAAAATATGAACAGAGAACCGCTCAATCCTGACATCAGCAACATCACCGAGAGTGAGGAGTACAGGCGGCATGTGGAGGCACAAGAGGCCATCGAAAATGGTAAATTAACTCGTGGGCAGCGTTTTATGGCTTTCTTTAAGAATGGCCGGACTCGTTTTGCCATGGGGGTGATTTTGTTGTTTTTAGGCTTTTACCTGCTCATCAGTTTTGTATCGTTTTTTTCGGGGGCCGGTGCTACCGACCAGAACTATGTGGACACACAGACGGTGATTGAAAACGCCAAGTACCCGGAACGCACTCAGAATGCAGGTGCCGTGGTGGGCGCCAAGGTGAGCGACCTGCTTATTGCCGATGGCGTGGGTGTGGCTGCTTTTATTTTGGTGATATGGTGTTGCACCATCGGATGGCGCATGGTGCGCAAAGGCCGCAAAACCCATTTCTTCTCCTACACATTGGTGTCGCTGTTCAGCATCTTCACAGTGTCGATGGTAGTGGGGGCATGCACCTATGGCATGAATTTGACATTCTTCCCGCTGGGTGGCGGATTTGGATACTTTGCCAACAAATGGTTGCATGGCCTCGTGGGAATCTATGGCATGATTGCGGTGAACATCATCGTGGTGATGCTTTGGGTGATGCTTTGTTACAACACCATCAAGGCTCTCGTTGAGCAGGCCCGCAAGCGCATGCCCACGCGCCGCAATTTCAAAGGCGACGAGTTGGATACCGAAAAGTCAAAGCGTGATGTTGACTTGGCCGACCTGATGGGCAATGTGCGTCATCACGGTGCCCGCGAAGATCATCAAGAGGAGGCCGATGTTCAGCAACAAGCCGCAACCGAGAGACCTCGCCAGCAACGCCAATCGCGTCTGCCGCGAGTTGCTGCTCCTGTAGTCTTGACCGATGAGCCGG
Organism: Muribaculaceae bacterium; assembly: GCA_017483645.1. Lineage (GTDB taxonomy): Bacteria > Bacteroidota > Bacteroidia > Bacteroidales > Muribaculaceae > Sodaliphilus. Next base: position 22,575 of record JAFUWD010000083.1, read on the forward strand.
CGCGCATCAGGGCCATTGAAAAAGGCGTGTTGAGCAATCCTCACGACCCCACGGGCGAATATATTCATTATAAATTCCCCACGCTCGACCTCTTGCAAGACATCAAGATGCGCAACAGCGTGGACAAGGAGGAGCAGGAAGCCAACAAGCAGCGAATTACCGAGACGCTGGGAAAATATGGCATAGAAATCAAGCAAATCGAGGTTCATGTGGGCCCGACGGTGACCCTGTTTGAGATTATCCCGCAAGACGGTGTGCGAATCAGCAGGATTCGTGGCCTGGAGGACGACATCGCCCTGAGCCTTGCCGCCTTGGGCATTCGCATCATCGCACCCATGCCAGGTCGTGGCACCATCGGCATCGAGGTGCCTAATCGCGACCCGCAGGTGGTGCCCATGCGCCAGGTCATCGAGTCGAAGGCCTTCCAGGAAAGCAAAGCCGAATTGCCCATGTGCCTGGGCTGCACAGTGAGCAACGAAGTGTTTGTGGCCGACCTCACCAAGATGCCGCACCTGCTTGTGGCAGGTGCCACGGGTAAAGGAAAATCGGTGGGCCTGAACGCTATCATCACGTCGCTGCTATACAAGAAAGGCCCCAGTGAGCTCAAGTTGGTGCTCATCGACCCCAAGAGAGTGGAGTTCAGCGTCTATGCCGACATTGAAAAGTATTATTTTGCCAAGGTTGACCGCGAAGAGCGTGCCATCGTCACCGACACGCAAAAGGTGGTGCGCACACTCAACAGCCTGGTGCAGGAGATGGAAGACCGATACAGCATCCTTGAAGAGGTCAAAGAGCGCAACATCAAGGATTACAATAAAAAGTGGAAAACCGAGTTGCGGGAAATCCGCGACGAGCACGGAGAGAAGAAATATCACTTCATGCCCTACATCGTGGCCGTTGTCGATGAGTTCTCCGACATGATCATGACGGCCGGTAAAGAGGTTGAGGGTCCCATTGTGCGCATTGCCCAAAAGGCTCGTGCGGTGGGCATTCACATGATTATCGCCACACAGCGCCCCAGTGCCAACGTCATCACCGGTCTTATCAAGGGTAACTTCCCGGGCCGCATTGCTTTTGCCGTGTCGCAAATGATGGACAGCCGCATCATCATCGACCGCTCCGGCGCTCAGCAGCTCATAGGCCGTGGCGACATGCTGTTTTCCATCGATGGCGACATCACGCGATTGCAGTGCCCGTTTGTCGACACGCCCGACATTGAGCGCATCTGCAACTTTATCAAGGAGCAGGAGGACAACGACAAGAATATCGACCACGACGTGCTCATTCTGCCTGAATATGTGGCACCCACCGATGCTTCCGGTGGCGGCACGACAGGAACAGCCAATCTCAAAGAGCGTGACCCGCTCTTTGAGGAGGCCGTCAAGTGGATTGTGCAGGGCGACGTGGCTTCCACGTCCTCGCTGCAGCGGCGCTATGAGATTGGTTACAACCGTGCCGGCCGCATCATGGATCAGATGCAGCAAGCCGGTATCGTGGGGCCTTCGGTGGGTGGCAAGCCCCGCAAGGTGTTGCTCACACCGCTTGAAGTGGACCAGCTGTTTTCATGACCCTGTTTTGGTATAAAGTTTGCAAGTTTTTGACTCGATATGAAAAGAATTGCATCCATCCTTATCCTTGCGCTTGTTGCTGCGGCCGTGGCATCGGCGCAGACACCGGCCGCCGTGCTCGACCGGGCCGTGGCGGCACTGCGTGGCGCCGGCATGGTGACAGCCACCTATAAACTCACCTCCAAGCAAGGCAACTCGGCCGGCACCATTGTGCTCAGCGGCGACAAGTTCCGGCTCATATCACCCGATATGAAGACATGGTTCGACGGCACCACACAGTGGACCTATTCCACCGCGACCGGAGAGGTCAATATCACCACTCCGACGGCCGACGATTTGCAGATGCTCAATCCCTATGCGGCCGCGCAAGGCTTCAAGAAAAACTGCAATATGTGGAAAGCCGCCGGCCAGATTCCCGGTTGCTACGCTATCATGTTGCGTCCCAAAACCAAGAGCGACATTAGCCAGATGTGGCTTTATGTGTCCACCGGCACGCACATGCTTCAAAATGCCCATTTCAAGATGACCAACGGGCAGACGTTTACCATTAGCCTGAGCGGTTACAAAACGCACCAATCGCTGCCGGCATCCACCTTTACCTTCGATGCCTCGATGGTGCCTCCCGGCACCGAAGTCGTCGACCTGCGATAAAATATCATTAGACATTCATTTTTATTCTTTTCACTTATGACCACCACACGTTGCTTGATTATTGGCTCTGGCCCGGCGGGCTACACCGCTTCGATTTACACCACACGCGCAGGCATCAACAGCATCCTTGTTGAGGGGTTGCAGCCCGGCGGACAGTTGACCCAAACCACCACCATTGAGAATTTTCCGGGTTTCCCCGATGGAATCGATGGCAACGAACTCATGGAGCGCATGCGGCAGCAGGCCGTGGGCTTGGGGGCTACCATCAAGCCCGACATTGTGAAAAGCATTGATTTGAGCCGGCATCCCTTTGTTGCGCTGCTCGATGGCGGAGAAACCATTGAGGCCGACACTGTGATAGTGGCCACCGGCGCCAGCGCCAAATACTTAGGACTGGACGACGAGAAACGCTATGCCGGTATGGGGGTGTCGGCATGTGCCACCTGCGACGGGTTCTTCTACCGCAAGAAAGTGGTGGCCGTGGTGGGCGGTGGCGACACGGCTTGTGAAGAAGCACATTATTTGAGCCACTTGGCAAGCAAAGTCTACATGATAGTGCGCAAGGACTACCTGCGCGCGTCGGCAGCCATGCGGCAACGTGTGAACGACGCGCCAAACATTGAGATTCTTTATAACACCAACACCGTGGGTCTCTTTGGCGAAAACGGAGTTCAGGGAGCGCATCTGGTGCGTTTCAAAGGCACCGAGCAAGAGCAGTTCTTCGACATCGACATCGACGGATTCTTCCTTGCTATCGGCCATAAGCCGAACACCGACTTCCTGGCCGGTCAGGTCAATCTCGACGAGGGCGGATACATCAAGACCGACGGCTTGACCACGGCTACCAACGTGCCCGGCGTTTTTGCGGCAGGCGATGTGGCCGACCCGCGTTACCGCCAAGCCATAGCGGCTGCGGGCACCGGATGCCGTGCGGCACTCGATGCCGAGAAATTCCTGGCAGCGAACGGTTGATAATTGACGTTATTCGGTTTCTGCCTCTACTGGTTCCACCTCTATCCGGGTGGTGTCGGCGGTTTCGTTGATGCTGTCGCCATCCACCATTTCGATGACCACCTCGTCATCTTCCACGGGTTTTGGGGGGCGGTATTGGCCTGCCGCGAGCATGATAATCAGGAAAAAACCGCTCACAACAAGTCCTATGAGCACACCCAGCACTGGCAGCAGCCTTGGCTTGATAAACAGCCCGGCGATGCACAACAAGAAGCCTGCGGCACCGGCTAAAAATGCAGCCTCGGGAAGTATGATAATCAGTGGCAATGCCAATAATTGCAGGCCCAGCCCGATGGCTCCGGGCTTGTTACGCAGCAGCCACGGCTCCTGGGGCGGTTGGGACTGCGGCACAGGCGGCATGGAATAGTTCTCGTTCATGATGTGTTCTGTATTGGTCTTCGTTTCGCAAATATAGATAAAAATCGGGTCACTTGCAAAAACCTGTGTTTGGGACGGTCTTATCCGAAGATGAGCGAGACTCTGTAGAGGAAGAATTTGGTGTCTACAACGCCTCTGACTTGCGCTCTGAAGTTCTTGAGCTTTGCGTTGAGTGACTCTGCGA
>JAFUWD010000011.1 GCA_017483645.1 Muribaculaceae bacterium
CTTCAACTGCTCCCCTAAGTTAGGGGAGCTGTCGCGAAGCGACTGAGGAGTGTGTGACCCTGAGTGGGAGCCAGCGTTGCCGTGTGGACACACGCCCCCGGCCCGCCGGGCCACCCCCTCTAGCTTAGAGGGGGACTTCAACTGCTCCCCTAAGTTAGGGTAGGTGGCGCGTAGCGACGGAGGAGTGTGTGAGCCCTGCACAGTGGCCAGCGTCGCCGTGTGGACACACGCCCCCGGCCCTCCGTGCCACCCCCTCTATCTTAGAGGGGGACTTCAACTGCTCCCCTAAGTTAGGGGAGCTGTCGCGAAGCGACTGAGGAGTGTGTCACTCCTGAGTGGGAGCCAGCGTCGCCGGTTGGCACACGCCCCCGGTCCTTCGGGCCACCCCCTCTATCTTAGAGGGGGACATGTCACGCCGCCCTGGGTACGGTTGAAAATCACTTCAGCACCTTGCGGGTCGTGACCGTGCCGTCGTCGAAGCGCGTCACCTCAATGTTCAATCCCGGCCAGGGCGTGTGGCTCACCTGTCCCTGCAGGTTGCAGTAATCCACCCGCAGCACCTGCCGGCCGGCAGTCACCTTGTCGACCGTCGTCACCACTTGGCCGTCTTGGCGCTCCACAGTGAGCGGCTCAAGCGGATAGGCCACCAGCGACTTCGTGCCGCCGGCACGCCGCGGCGCCTTGACCACGCTGGCCTCCGTCCCGGGCTCGCTGCGCAGCACCGCCTTGAAGCTGTAGGGGTAATTCTCAATCAGCTCGCTGCCCTCGGCGTAGGAGAAGTTGGCAAAGAACTCGCCCTGCAGCCCGGCCGTGTTGACACCCGGGGTGGTGCTGGGCGGCGTGATGAACTTCTGAGCCGTGGCATCCCACTGCGCCCAGTTGATTGTGGCCACCTCCATCACCTGCGGGGTGACAAAGAAGTAGGTGCGGCCGTTGGTGCCCGCCTGCGTTCCCTGCAGGCTGGGCACGATGTAATTATTGAGCGTATAAGCGTTCTCGTCGCCAATCGTGGGCAAGGCCCGGGCCGTCAGCGACGGGTTCTCCAGGTCGGTGAGCGTGCCGCTCACGTCGGTCAGCCGGCGCCCGATGGGGTTGTACGAGCTTCCCACCTTTCCGGGAATGGTCAGCTCCAGCCAGTGGCTCTGGTCGTAATCCGCGGCAGCACCGAAGCCGTTGGCCGCCATGTAGTCGGTCTGCCCGTCGGCCATCACCTGGCGTGCATCAGCGGCCACGGCATTATCGTCCTTGCAATAAAGCGCCGTGTGCTCGTCGTCAATCTCGCGCACAGCCACACAGGTGAGGTCGGTCACGGCATACTTCTTGCCGACTTCGCCTTCACTCACCAGCCCAGCCAGCGTCACTACTTGCTCCATCTCCGGCAGCATTACATCCTCGTCGGCCACCAGATAGGCGCGGTTCCCGTCAATTTCAGTCAGCGTGTTTCCACCGAATCCTAAGCAACCATCATTTATCATGATGCCTTTAAGATTTAAGGAATTGTCAACACTTTGATTTTTGTAGTAGTAGGTACTGCTGGTTAGCAAATTTCCGCTGTCATTAAACGAGGCTTCTGCAGTAGTGGGTATCATCACGTTTCGCTTGATGTCCGTAGAGTTGCATCGCAGCAACACGCAGGTCTTTGCGGGAATGACACCACCAGTTACTTCGGTTAATTCCATTGTACCAGTGTTTTCATCGACAGCACTAACAATAAACGGGGTGATTTCACTTGCTTCATACTTCATGTTGAAACACACGCGCAACGTTGTCCAATAGTAGCCATTATTGTCAGGCCCCACAAACTCGCCCGGATCTACTGAAAAGTAGTTCTCCTTGGTTGTCAAGTCTTTGTCCATTCCCTCCAGTTGCCAATATCCCGACTGCGGCAAACTGGAGCCGCCTGTGAACACATCGATTGGATTTTCATAGAGGTAAAAGGAATTGTTGTTACCATTTATAATATAAGTGTTATTGCTTTGATGCGTTAGTTGCAGGAACACCCCCTCTGCTATCATTTCTTCCCCATAATACTGATTGGTGTGCTCGTTTTGAACATAAATATCCCACACCTCTTTGCTCGTGTTGGATTGTTTGCCTGTCACACTAATTTGCATCATGGAACCAGCATCGGTTAGAGCGGCCGCTAAGTCGTTGTCAAAACCCATCTGGGTACTTAAAGCACTTTGCATAGTAAGCGGATTTGAACTCACCTCACCAGTATATTTAGCTTTCGCCATGAGATAGTTATTGTGTTTATTGTTTTTCACTCGCCAGAATGAATACCCACTGTCAAAGTGAGCCACATAAGTACCTTGATTACTGCTCGTTATCGTAAACACATAGGGATTTTCACGTGTCACAAACTCCTCTTCACCCGTTGTCTCGTTTCGTTTATACCACCCAAGGAACATGATTGTCTCGCTGCGGGGAGAGTTGTTAGTGTTTCCGCACCACGCAGTGATTGTCACTTCATCTCCAATGTCATTCTCGCTCTTGTCAATAACTGCTGTTCCAAGCGACGCATTCCCTGACTCTACTTTGACCAGTTGAGTCACGACTTGTTCAAAGTATGCGTACCAAGTAGCATTGATATCCGTACATGCTGTGGTTGTTTCGCCGTCTGCACCTGTGTTGGTTCCACCACGTTTTGACACGCCAGACTTTTGAACATTGGGTAATGCATCAGTTAAAATCGTTCCTTTCTTTGTCGCACCACTTGTAGAGTATGTACCTTGTTGGTCCATGCATTCCCATTTCACAAATTTCCAGCCATCATCAGGCTTAGCGGCAAGGTACGTAGGTGCAGGGAAATTACTGCTATTATGTGAGTTGCTCAAGACAGTGTATGTTGCTTCTGTCTCGGTGCAGTTAGCGACAGTCTGCTGGTCTGATTTTCCAGTAGCATATACTTTACCTCCTCCAATAGCTTTTACATATACATGTGAGTCACACCAAGGAGCACTGCAGCCAGCCGCCTGATTGCTATTCATCACAGCAATGAGCAGAAATACAATGTTGGCAATAACAGTGTTATTAAACTTAAATGTTTTCATTTTTTTCTTTCTTTGGTAAGACCGGCAAGATAAAATCACTTGGATTTTTTGCTTTCGTATGTTGATAATAATTTATCAAGTCGGCCGTGGCCGTTTGTTTGTCTTTAACTGAAACTTGTCCTTTAACGCCTATCCCTCGTTCTTGATAATCAATATAGACTGCAAAAACAGGAGTACCTGTCAACTTGGCTATTGCACAGAACCCCATATTCCACCGATTGGTGGCATGGCGAGTCCCTTCTGGACATATCACCAGGTGCATCCTATCGTTTTCTTTTAACAGTTTGATTAATTGGCGACATGTTTGACTATCATTTTTCCTCACAGGAATTGAGCCGAACCACTGCATGATGTACCCAAATGGAAACACAAATAAACTTTCTTTGGATAGAATCTTATGCTTTAAGCCATAGGACAAGAGAACCAGCTTGCCTAAAATCGCATCACAAATTGATGTGTGTGGTGCGACCACAATAATACTTTTATCCACATCGGGAAATGTGGTTGTTATGTGCCACCTCAGTAACTTCTCAAAAACGTATCTTGCCACTTGTTGTTTCATGATTCATGGCGTTTTGTGAGAAGCCAAATTGTAGCACAGCGCACTGCTAATGTGGCGGTGATGAGTTGATGGGGCAGGTCAATCTGCTCGCTTATTGGTGTTATTGCCAAGAAGCATATGAGAATGACAGTATAGACAAGGTATATTTTGGGCCACCATTCACGATGCCTGAAGCACAACCATAATAGTGCTGGTAATGGATTGCAAGGAATCAGATACCAATTCCAGTGGTAGCCGAAAAGACCCGAATAGACTGTTAAATATAATAAAAACAAACTCGCTGCGGTCTGGAGAACAAGCAAAACGACATTACAGCATCTTCCCGCCAAACTTGGCCCATTTTTAATCTCGTATACCGAGATGAGCAAAACTAATAATAATACTAACGCAAACGCTATTGTTGGCGTAATGGCATATTGTCTTTCAGACGCTTGCTGGGTGAGCAGACGCTTGCTGGCTATTAGTACCGGGCGTTTAGTTGCACCTGAGTTACCGACAAAGTGAGATTTTTGCAAAATTTCTGCCACCAATTCCGGTGAAAGGCGATATTCGATGTCCCAAAAATTGTCACATTCCGTGCCAAGAAATGATGTATACAAGAACTCCACCCAGGGTGCTCTACGAGCGACATAGCGCGCAAGACGGCCATTGATTTCGTACATAATTTCCGGCATTTGGCCAAATTCAAGGCGTTCGTCAATCAGCGCGTCCTCAATCGTCAGTACGCCCTTTGATATGCAGTTGTCTTTTAACAGGTTATAGGTGATTTCAACGTCTTGCATCATGTTCTCGTCCAGCAATTGCCATAGACGTTGTTTCTCATGCAGGGTTAGATTCAGCTCATACTGAGTAACACCCCGCTTCTCTGAAGCGTAAGAACCCAAATACATATCGGTTTCAAAAGCAAAAAACTTTGCTTTCAATCTGCCAGAATAGAAATTCATGAAATCTGTCCATCTCACACCTGCCTCCATGGAGTAGCAGTAGTCAAGATTGTGTACCGGGCATTCAAGCCTGATTGCACAATGACCAGGAGTGGAGTATATCCGTTCACCAGGAGTTATCACCAACAAACTGGCAGTGACAAAGTTACTACTGTCGGGCAACAAGGTGCCAGCATGAGTCCAGCCCACCTGAACAGGTGTAATTGTTGGTCGGGCATCACTATACGATGCCCCTGCCATGACATGAAGCCACAGCAATAACATTGTCACTACCAGTGTCAGCCGAAGCACTAATCCTTAGTGTTTTAACGAGCTATCAATTTCTTGCCATTTTGGATATAGATGCCGGTGGGCCGGGTGAGTTTGCGGCCCATCAAATCGTATGCCGGAGCCTCGGCTTTGTTGGCGGCATTTATTTCAGAAATGGCGGTAGGCACCTCTTCCACGGGAACCATAATCCACTTACAGTCCGAATCGTTATTAGTGCGGAAGCCGAAACTGTCATCATAATCCACAGCTAAATAGTGGCGGTTCCCGGGAACCATATGTGAAAGGTAGTAAGTGATAGCTTGGTTTCCAGACTTTTCAATCAGGAAGTCACGGATGTTATCCCAATCATCAATCTCAGGCACATCCACGCACAGATAGACCGAGCCATCGGCATCGCCAGTGGGCACCAAATGCAGCGCGAACATCTCATCGAGGAAATCGGTGGGCATGTCCTCCTCCTCAAGCACCACGCTGAAGCTGTTTTTAATAAAGTCAAGGGTGGCAATCATGTCGCCATTGTCACTGTTGAGTGTGATAACGATACCTTCACCGTTATCTTGCGGAGTGTAGTCTACATTGATGACCTCGGCTTGATCGGCATCAGCTGTGATGTCGGCCAGCATCGAATGTTGAAGAATTACATACTTGCCGGTGAGGGCGCTCTTGATGTAGAACTTGCCGGGCGCTTGAAGGCCTTGGGCCGTTGCAGTGGCAGTCAGGGCCGCCATCAGCAATAAGACGATGAGTTGTAAATGTTTTTTCATAAATGTAACGATTATGTATTGATAACGATTATGTATTGTTTCTTAATGGTTTTCAGAGTGCAAAAGTAGTTCTAATATCACCATTTCACCCCTCCCCGATTGTTAAATTTTGCTAACGAAAATTTAACAAATTCAAAAATACTCAAGATCGATGCTTTTTTTGTAATTTTGCAGCCTGAAAAATATAATTTCCCAACCCTGACAATGATAAAATTGAAATACGACACCGGCGACGACGGCAAACGGCTCTTTCTCGAAACCTACGGCTGCCAGATGAACGTGGCCGACAGCGAAGTGGTGGCCACCGTGATGAAAATGGCGGGCTACGACACCACCGACAGCCTCGACGAGGCCGACGCCATCCTGATCAACACCTGCTCGGTGCGCGACAATGCCGAGCAGAAGATTTTCGCGAGGCTCAACCAGCTCAATGCCCTGCGGCGGCGGCGCGAGCGCAGGCTCATCGTCGGCATCATCGGCTGCATGGCCGAGCGCATGAAGGACGTGCTCATCAGCGAGCACGACGTAGATGTGGTGGCCGGCCCCGACTCCTACCTGCAGCTGCCCGAACTCATCGCGGCCGCCGAGAACGGCCAGAAGGCCATCGATGTGCAGCTGTCCACCACCGAGACCTACCGCGACATTATCCCCACGCGCGTGGGCGGAAGTCGCGTGAGCGGTTTCATCAGCATCATGCGCGGGTGCAACAACTTCTGCACCTATTGCATCGTGCCCTACACCCGTGGACGCGAGCGCAGCCGCGAGCCGCAAAGCATCCTCAACGAGCTGGCCGACCTGCGCGAAAAAGGTTATCAAGAAGTGACCCTGCTGGGCCAGAACGTGAACTCTTACCTCTATAAAGGCGACGACGGGAAAACGGTGGATTTCGCCGCCTTGCTGGCTCTGGTGGCCGATGCCGCGCCCTCGATGCGCGTGCGCTTCACCACCAGCAACCCCGAAGACCTGAGCGACGCCATCATCGACGCCATGGCCGCGCACCCCAACATCTGCAAGCACATCCACCTGCCCGTGCAGAGCGGCAGCAACAAGGTGCTCAAACTCATGAACCGCAAGTACACCCGCGAGTGGTATCTCGACCGCATAGCGCGCATCCGCGCGGCCATGCCCGGCTGTGGCATCTCGACCGACATGTTCACTGGTTTCCACGACGAGACCGAAGAGGACTTTGAGCAGACACTGAGCCTGATGCGCGAGGTGGGCTTTGACTCGGCATTCATGTTCAAGTACAGCGAGCGCCCGGGCACCTTTGCCGCCAAGCATCTGCCCGACAACGTGCCCGAGCCTGTGAAAATCGACCGTCTGAACCGCATGATTGCCTTGCAGAACGAGCTGTCGCTGTGCAGTAACCGCCGCGACGTGGGCCGCACCTTCGAGGTGCTGGTGGAAGGCTACAGCAAGCGCTCGCGCACCGACATGTACGGGCGCACCGAACAAAACAAGGTCATCGTGTTTCCGGCCGGCGACACCCGCATCGGCGACCGCGTGATGTGCCGGGTGGACCGCGCCACCAGCGCCACCCTGCTGGGCACGAGACTGCAGGATTAAGGCTCGCGCCAGTCGCCGCAGGCCTTGATGAGGGCCACCAAGTGGTCGATGGCCTCAGCCTCGGGAATGTTTTTCTCCACGCACTCTTTGTTCTTGTAGAGGCTGATGCGCCCGCGCGCGGCCCCCACATAGCCATAGTCGGCATCGGCCATCTCGCCCGGACCATTCACAATGCAGCCCATCACCCCGATTTTGAGGTGGGTGAGATGCGCGGTAGCCTCCTGCACACGGCGTACGGTGGTCTGCAGGTCGAACATCGTGCGTCCGCACGACGGGCACGAGATAAACTCGGTCTTGCTCATGCGCATGCGGCAGGCTTGCAGGATGGCAAACGCCATGCGCACCACCTCGTCCTGATCGGGATAACAGGGAGCGTCAATCCAGATGCCGTCGCACAAGCCACTCATCATCACGGCGCCCAGGTCGGCCGCAGCTTTCACCTGCAGCCACTCGCGATCGGTGTCCTCGTAGGTGACACAGGCCACCACGGGCAGCGTGTTGCCTTGGCGCTCCAACTCGTGCAACTGCGCCAGCAGGCTGCCCGGCACATTGTCATTATCGGGTGTAATCACCAGCAGGGGCGCATCGGCAAGAGGCAGATCGTCGGCCAAGAAATCGGGCTTCATCGGGCCCGTCATCTCTTGAGGCTCGCACGAGGCTATCACCAGCGGCGTCTTGTGGCCCGCCACCTCGCGGGTGGCCCGCCGCGGCGGGCACACGGGGTCATAACCCGGGCACAGCTCGCCCGCGATGGGCTCATGGCCGGCACGCGAGGTGATGTAATCCACCAGTTTCTGAGCCACCGGCACCTCCTGCTCGGGGTCCTCGCTGAGCGACACGCGGATGGTGTCGCCCAGGCCCTGGGCCATGAGCGTGCCGATGCCCACGGCACTCTTGATGCGGCCATCCTCGCCAAATCCCGCCTCGGTCACGCCCAGATGCAACGGGAAGTGCATGTCCTCGCTGTCCATGGCCACCACCAGCCGGTGCACGGCTTCCACCATCACCACCACATTGCTGGCTTTCATCGAAATCACCACATCGTGGAAGCCCTCGGCCACAAACACCCTGAGGAATTCCATCACGCTTTCCACCATGCCGGCCGCCGTGTTGCCGTAGCGGCTCATGATGCGGTCGCTCAGCGAGCCATGGTTCACCCCCAGGCGCACCGCCGTGCCGTGCTCGCGACAGATGGCGATGAACGGCAACAGCGTGTCGTGGATTTTTTGCAACTCGGCGGCATATTCGTCGTCGGTGTAGGTCAGACTCTTGAAAGTGCGTGCCGGGTCCACGAAGTTTCCGGGATTGATGCGCACCTTGTCGACCAACGCCGCCGCCGCGAAAGCCGCCTGCGGATTGAAATGGATGTCGGCGATGAGCGGGATGTCGCAGCCCTGGCTGCGGAGCAGGTTGCGAATCATGCCCATCGACTCGGCCTCGCGCACGCCCTGCGCCGTGAGTCGCACATAGTGCGCCCCGGCCTGCGCGCAGCGCCGGCACTGCTCGGCACTGCGCTCCACGTCGAGTGTGGAGGTATTGGTCATGGTCTGCACGCGCACGGGCCATTCACTGCCCATGGCCGTTCCGCCCACGTTCACAGTGACGGTGGGGCGGCGTTTGTAGTCAAAAACTGACATAGTGATGCGGTTTTATAGTGAGTGAAGGGGTTCGATTATCTATCCGAAGAGTTTCATCATGAGCGTCACGCACACATAGCCACAGGCAAAGCCCGCCAGCACCTGAGGCAGCGTGTGCCGCTTGAGAATGAGCCGCGACGTGCCCAGCGCGCCGGCCAGCAAGATGGTGAAGCACAAGAGCCAGAACATGTCGAAGGCGCTCAAACCCTGCACATGGAGCTGATAGAGCAGCGCCACAAGGCCGCTGATGCCCGTGGCGTGGGCACTGATTTTCCACCAAAGGCTCACCACAAAGTCCACCAGGCAGGCCAGCGAGGCACCGGCCATGAACATGGTGAACCACATGGGCGAGTGCACACGGTCGATGTAGAATGTGGCGCCCACATAGCACAGCACGGCAAAGGCATAGGGGATGATGCGCTCGCGACGGTTGATGAGCCGTTTGTCACTGATGAGCTTGAGATGGTGCAGCACGCTGATGAACACCACCGGCAGCACGCAGGTGATGCCCATCACCATCACCATCACGGTCACGCGGGTGCCCGTGGGCAGCAGGCACAAGATGGATGTCCACAGCACCAGAAAAACGCCGTAGGTGGGCATCAGCAGCGGGCTCATGGCAGCGGAAAGGAACCGCGCCAGGCCGGTGATGAACTTATTGAATGTGAATGACGACATAGAGCTATTGTTCTTTGTTTTGCGGATTGATTTGCCTGCGCTGGCTGGCCTTGGCTATGTGCAACACATCGCGGTACTTGGCAACCGTGCGCCGCGCTATGGAATAGCCCTGCGCCGTGAGCAGCTGGCACAGGCGGTCGTCGCTGTAGGGGCGGCGCTTGTCCTCGCCGGCCACCAATGCCTGCAGCGCGGCCTGCACCTCGCGCGACGACACTTCTTCGTCCGAATCGGTGCGCTTGAGGCCCTCGCTGAAGAAGAATTTGAGCGATTTCACACCCCACGGGGTGAGCACATACTTGTTGGTCGTGGCACGTGACACGGCACTCACATCGTAACCGGTGTCGGCCTCGATGTCGCGCATCACCAGCGGCCGCAGGGCGGTTTCGTCGCCTGTGAGCACATAGTCAATCTGCCGGCGCACGATGGCCTGCATGATGTTGTAGAGTGTGTTCTGCCGCATCGACAGCACCTTGATATAGGTGGCGGCACGGTCATATTTTTGCCGCACGTTGGCCATCAACTCTTTGTCGGCCCGGGTCACGGGTCGTTCCTTGCCGTAACGGTCGTAGAGTGCCGAATAGGTCTGCGAGATTTGCAGCTCGGGGATGTTGTTCACCAGCGTGAGCCGGTACTGGTCGCCATCGACCTCAATCTCAAAATCGGGCGTAATCTGCTGGCCATGCTCGCCCGCGCCGCTCGAAAATCCCGCTCCGGGGCGCGGGTCGAGTGTCAGAATCTCATCGTGCACCACCTGCTCAAGCTCCTTCTCGTCGATGCCCAAGGCCGAGCACAGCACATCGTAGTGGTGCTTGCTGAAGGCATCGAAGTACTGGTCTACGATGCGGCGCGCCATCTGCACATGAGGTGTGAGTGCCTTGCGCTCGAGCTGCAGTTGCAGGCATTGCTTCAGGCTCGACGCGGCGATGCCCGGCGGGTCGAGCTGGCGCACCATGTCGAGCACCTGCTCTACCTGCTCGGTTTCCACCTCCACGCCGTCGTTGAACGTCACATCGTCGGCGATGGCCTTCGGCGTGCGCTGCAGCCATCCGTTGCTGTCGAGGTTGCCGATGATGCTCTGGGCAATGATTTGCTGGGTGGCGGTTAGCTCACGCTCGTTGATTTGCTCATTCAGATAGTCGTAGAGCGAGGGTTCGTTGGCAATGGGCGGGGTGTAGTATTCATCATCGCGGCTGCGGTTGTTGGCCTGATAACGGTAGGAGGGCAGGTCATCGTCGTCGCCGTAGTCGTTCTGCTGCATCTGCTCCGACGTTTCCCGATACACTTCACCGTCCTCGGTCTTCTCGATGTCGTTGTCGCGCTCGTGGTCCACCTCGAGCGCTGGATTCTCATCCACCTCACGCCACACATCGTCCTCGAGCTCGTTGACGTTCTTCTCGAGCAGACGTCCCACCTCTCGCTGCAGCATGTTCAGTCGCTGCCGCTGTTCTATCTCGGTTGTGAGTCCTTGTTTGCTTGGCATGTGGTCTACTTTTTCACAAAGGTACAACTAATTTTCAACAAACGGGCTTTTCGCGCCCATTATTCTATGGGAACGGCCTTCACCGACCCCATTTTTTTGACTTTCACCTGCGACGGCGTGCCGCGGTACAGCACCTTGCCGGTGCCGATGCCTTTCACGCGCAGTTCGCCACCGTCCACATGGCAGCGTGCCGTGCCCGTGCCGGTGAGCTTGCACCGCACGTCATGCGCAATCACTTGCTCGGCATCAATCACGCCGGTGCCAAGAATCGAAACGGCAAGCTGCCGGCACCGGCCCGATGCCACAATGGTGCCCTTGCCTGTGGCGATGCCCAGCGACAGTTCGTCCACCACGATGCCATGGGCCTCGATGCGGCCGTTGGCCGCGGTGCGCATGCGCAAGCGGGCCTGCTCGGGGATGCCATGCAGGCGCAGCGTGCTGTCGCTGGAGTTCATGGCCTCGCGCAGTGCCGACGAGTAGACCACCGCACGCGGAATGTCGGGCCGGTCTTCCTGCTCGGCGGTGAGCTGTATGGTGAACTTTCCTTTTCCGTTGTTGGACAGGATGAAGCCATTGGCCTGCTCGGCCGTGCAATATAGCACAAACTTTCCGGCCGAGTCGGCATTGCAATAGTAATCAACGTTCACATTGTCGATCACCTCCAGGCTCTCGAAGTCTCCGATATTCATCTCATGACGGCCTAAAGCCGAGGCACCACTGGCCACCAGGCTGCACCACAAGCACAGCACGACGGGCAAAATATATTTGTTGGCATTCATCGGTTGGGTAATATGTCGGTCTCAATTTTGTCAAGAATCTTCTCAAGGTCGGCCCGTGTGCTGGCCTGCAACATGGCAATGCGCATGGGGCGGAAGTCGCGGATGCCCTTGAACAGCGGTGTGGCAGCCAGGTGGCGGCGAATGTGCAGGATGCCGCGATATTCGTCAATGCTCTCGATGCTTTCGGCAATCTGCCGACGAATGAGCGCCATCTTCTCGGAATCGGTGACAACGGGTATCGTGCCGGTGGCCAGATACTGCTTCATCTCGCGGAAAATCCACGGAGCGCCTATCGAGGCACGTCCCACCATCACACCATCCACCCCATAGCGGTCATAGTACTGCGCCAACTTCTCGGGAGTTGTGATATCACCGTTACCAATGATGGGAATGTGCATGCGGGGATTGTTCTTCACCTCGCCGATGAGTGTCCAGTCGGCCTCACCGTTGTAGAGTTGCGAGCGGGTGCGCCCGTGAATGGTGAGGGCGGCGATGCCACAATCTTGCAACTGCTCGGCCAGGTCGACGATTATTTTACTGTCGTGATCCCAGCCCAACCGAGTCTTCACCGTCACCGGCAGGTGAACGGCCTTGACAACCTCACGCGTGATTTCGAGCATGAGCGGAATGTTGCGAAGCATGCCGGCACCTGCTCCCTTGCCGGCTATCTTCTTCACCGGGCAGCCAAAGTTGATGTCAATCACTTCGGGCCCGGCTGCCTCGGCCACACGGGCAGCCTCCACCATGGCATCGACAAAGCGGCCATATATCTGAATGGCAGCGGGGCGCTCGCCCGGAGCAATCACCATCTTGCGCAGCGTGCTGTCGATGTTGCGCACCACAGCGTCGGCACTCACAAACTCGGTGTAGACCATGTCGGCACCTTGTTCTCGACAAATCTGCCGGAACGACTGGTCGGTGACATCCTCCATGGGAGCCAGCATCACCGGACGGTTTCCAAGGTCAATATTACCAATTTTCATCACTTGCAAAGATAGCGCTTTTTCATCAAGTAAACAAAAAGTCATTCCAATAACGGCAATCATGGCATAAAGCACGACAAGTTTGGAAAAAATGAGGAACGCAGGCGGGAAAAAGAAGAACTGGCATAAAAATTGCAACAACCTTGCAAAAACCGATTAAAAAGGATGAGAAGATTTGTTTCGTTACTGGTTGCATTGATGGTTGCCACCGCGGGCGTGCCCACGCTCGTGGCCGATGGCGCCGGCATCTCGACGACGTTTGCCGCACAAGCCAAATCCAAGAAAAAGAATAAAAAGAAAACGCCCCACAAGGCCGGCAAGAAGAATGCCAAATCATCCAAAAAAGAGACCAAGGCTGCCATTGTGCCGTTGATATCCACCCATACCACAACGACAAGCAACAAACTGCTGCAACTGACACTGCCGCGGCACATGGTGAACCAAACAGTCAACTACAAGGCCCTGACAGTGCACTTCAACCGAATACTCCGTATTCCCAACTGCGTGGCCTACGAACTGACCAACACCATGGTGGCTATGGCCGATGCCCCCACAGCCGAACGACGCAAAAACTATAATTTCCATGCCGACCCTGCGGTGGCAGGTTGCCCCGATTGGGGTGACTACAGGAGAAGTGGTTACACGCGCGGCCATATGGCTCCGGCAATGGACATGCGCGGCGACAAAGAGACGATGGCCCAATGCTTCATGATGACCAACATGTGCCCTCAGGAACAAAAACTCAACAATGACCACTGGCGAGTGATAGAGGAGAAAATTCACCGCTGGGCCAAGCGCGACGGCCGTCTGCTGGTGTTCACCGGACCCATTATGGGTCGCCAGCCGGCACACATCGGCCCCAATCACGACATAGCGGTGCCCGACGCTTTCTACAAGATTGTTTATGCTCCCGGACAACAGCGTGCCATCGCCTTCATCTACGCCAACAAGCCCTGCCCGGGCTCATGGCGCAACTACGCAACCACCATCGACGAGGTGGAGCGCCGCACTGGCATCGACTTCTTGACAGCACTGCCGGCTGCCACACAAAACAGTTTAGAAAGAATGTGCAATCCCGCCGATTGGGAATAAAACGTCAGCCAAACATTGCCGCCACACGGCGCACGCTCTCAACAAACCGCTGCACCTCCTGCATGGTGTTGTAAACAGCGAACGACGCACGCACCATGCCCTGAACGCCGTAGCGTGCCATCAACGGCTGCGCACAGTGATGCCCCGTGCGCACCGCCACGCCCAGCTTGTCGAGCAGCAGCCCCATGTCGTAGCTGCTGATGTTTCCCACCAAGAACGAAATCACCGCCCCTTTTCCGGGTGATGTGCCAAAAATGCGTGTGCCGGGAACCTGCAGCAATAGCCGTGTGGCCTCGTCGAGCAAGGCGTGCTCATGGGCAGCGATGTTATCAATGCCCAGCGCATTCACATAGTCGATGGCCGCACCAAAAGCGGCTATCCCCACAAAATCGGGTGTGCCGGCCTCAAACTTGAAAGGCAGGTCGGCCCAGGTGGTTTTTTCAAAGGTGACATTGCCTATCATTTCTCCGCCGCCTTGATAGGGAGGCATAGCCTGAAGCAGGTGCCGTTTTCCGTAGAGCACCCCCACCCCTGTGGGACCATACATTTTGTGGCTTGAAAAGGCATAAAAATCACAGTCGAGCTGCCGCACATCCACAGCCATGTGCGGTGCGGCCTGGGCTCCGTCGACCAGCACGGGCACACCATGCCGATGGGCTATCTCAACCATCTGCGCCACAGGATTGACCGTGCCCAGCACATTCGACACATGCGCCAGCGACACGAAACGGGTGTTCTCGGTGAACAAGTCTTCATAGGCCTGCATATTGAGCTCTCCACGGTCGTCAACAGGCACCACACGCAGGCGAATGCGCTTCCGTTGACCCAACAACTGCCAAGGCACGATGTTGCTGTGGTGCTCCATAGCCGTGATAATGATTTCATCGCCATTGTCGAAGCGGTCGCCCATTGACGAGGCCACCAAGTTGATACTTTCGGTGGTGCCTCGGGTAAAAATCACCTCGTCGGAGCTGCCGGCATTGATGAAACGGCGCACTTTCTCGCGCGTGCTTTCAAGCAAGTCGGTGGCTTCTTGCGAAATGGTGTGCACACCGCGGTGCACATTGGCCTTGTGGCGGTAGTACATCTGCTCAATGGTTTCCACCACATGGCGGGGCGTTTGCGAGGTGGCGGCACTATCAAGGTAAACCAATGGCTTGCCCTCGATTTGACGCTCAAGAATGGGGAAATCCTCTCTGATTTTAGCAATATCCATTATTCGGTGATTTTACAAGGTGACAAACAATTGCCGCACGATGCCAATGACCCCGAGAAGCGTTTTTCAACCAAATGCCGCAGCCTGTCGCGCAATGACTCCATCCGCACAGCGTCGACCACGTCGGCCACAAAAGCCTGCATGAGCATGGTCTTGGCCTGCTCCTCGCCGATGCCGCGACTGCGCATGTAGAACAGGGCCTCTTGATTAAGCTGGCCGATGGTGGTGCCGTGCGAACACTTCACATCATCGGTGTAAATCTCGAGCTGAGGCTTGGTGTACATGCGCGCGGTGGGAGAAGCACAGAGGTTGCGGTTCCCTTGATAGGCCTCCACCCGCGGGCAACCGAGCTGCACAAGTATGCGTCCGGCAAAGGCACCCACAGCATTGTCGTTGAGCACATATTTGAACATTTCGTTGCTGTGGCAGCGCGGTGCATTATGGGCAATGAAAGTGTGAGTGTCGACGTGCTGGGTTCCGCTGGCGATGGTCATTCCCAGCAGCTGGGTGCTGGCGTGCTCGCCATTCACCTCCACATGATAGTTGTTACGGGTGAACCCATTGGTCAGGGTGATGCCGTCCACAAGCACATTGCTGCCAGTGTGTTGCTCAACGTAGAGGGTTGAGATGCGTCTGTTGGCCGACGTGGTTTCCTCCAAGTCGTAGAAATCGAATGTGGCGTTTTCATGCGCCACGATTTCAACCACCGAAAGCGCCAACGATGCCGCATCCCCCGGCAATTGCGAGTGGTCACACACCAGCATCTGCGCGTGGGCATTACGCCCCATGACTATAAGCAGTCGCCTGACGGCCATCAGCGGTGAGGCGGCTTGCAAGATGTTGACCAGCTGGATGGGGCGCTCGGCGGTAACACCATCGGGCACATAGACCAGCAGACCGTCCTGGGCCAGCAGGGTGTTGAGCGCCACCTCGGGGCGGGCCAACGATGCCAAGCGTCCATACTGGTCGGCCAGCAACTGCGGGTGTCGCTGCCATGCCTGCCTGAATGTTTCCACCACCACGCCACCCTGGTCGTGGAGCAAGGCCGTGCGGGTGGGGTGATACATGTCGTTGATGCAGAAATAGAGATGGGTGCTCAAATTGGGCACATCACAGCGAAAAGCCTGTGCCACATCGGCCTCGAAGGCTCGCCGCAGCACGTTTACACCATAGTCGGGCGCCAGCACCGCCGCCAGGTCGGTGGCCTCATAATCCTCGCTGCCCTTTCGGGGTAGCACGATGCCCCCCAAAGCACTGTTCGCCGCAGGCCGCAGAGCATTCATCACCGACGGTGCACCGGCGTTGATGGCCTGCTCATGACCCCGATAGAGGTCGAGGTATTGCTGCAAGGGATTGCTCATGGTGCCGTCAGCCTTCATGGTCCACTTTTTCCTTAATCCAATCGTAACCCTTCTCTTCGAGTTCCAACGCCAGTTCAGGCCCCGCGCTCATCACGATGCGACCCTTGTACAAAATGTGCACAAAATCGGGCTTGATGTAGTCGAGCAGGCGCTGATAGTGAGTGATGACGATGGTGGCATTATCTTGGCTTTTGAGCTGGTTGACGCCGCTGGCCACAATACGCAACGCGTCAATATCGAGTCCACTGTCGGTTTCGTCAAGAATGCTCAGGCGCGGTTCAAGCATGGCCATCTGGAATATCTCGTTGCGCTTCTTTTCTCCTCCCGAAAAACCCTCGTTCACTGCACGGCCGGCCAATTTGTTGTCGAGCTGGACAACAGTTCGCCGCTCGCGCATGAGTTTCAGAAATTCGGTGGCACTGAGCGGTTCCTGTCCCAAGTATTCACGCTTGGCATTGACGGCGGCTCGCATGAAGTTGACCATCGAAACGCCCGGAATCTCCACCGGATATTGAAAACTGAGAAACAATCCCTCGTGGGCTCGGTCCTCGGGCGACAGAGCCAGCAAGTCCTTACCGGAAAAAGTCACCTCGCCACCTGTCACGGTATAGGCGGGATTTCCCGTGAGCACAGCGCTCAGCGTACTCTTGCCGCTACCGTTGGGACCCATGATGGCATGCACCTCGCCGGCTCGTACTGTGAGGTTGACGCCCCTGAGTATTTCCTTGTCCTCGATCGAGGCTCGCAAGTTTTTTATTTCAAGCAAATTATCCATTGACAAAAATGTGATTCTATCGATTTGAAAAATATTTATCCCACCGAGCCCTCGAGCGACACGCTGAGCAGCTTCTGTGCCTCGACAGCAAATTCCATGGGCAACTTCTGCATCACCTCCTTGGCATAGCCATTGACGATGAGCCCCACGGCATCCTCGGTGGAGATGCCGCGCTGGTTACAGTAAAAGATTTGCTCCTCGTTGATCTTGCTGGTGGTGGCCTCATGCTCCACCACGCTGGTGTCGTTGTCAACCTCGATGACCGGAAAGGTGTGAGCGCCGCTGGTGTCGCTCAGCAGCAGCGAGTCGCACTGCGTATAGTTTCGGCAGCCGACGGCTTTGGGGGCTATCTTCACAAGGCCGCGGTAGCTGTTCTGGCTATGCCCGGCGCTGATGCCCTTGGAAACGATGGTCGACGATGAGTTCCGCCCCAGGTGAATCATCTTGGTGCCGGTGTCGGCCTGCTGATAATTGCGGGTGAGCGCCACGCTGTAGAACTCGCCCACACTGCCTTCGCCCGCCAGCACACAACTGGGATATTTCCAAGTCACGGCACTGCCGGTCTCCACTTGCGTCCACGAGAGCTTACTGTAATCGCCGCGGCACAAGCCGCGCTTGGTGACCAGGTTCAGGATGCCTCCGTTTCCGTCCTTGTCGCCGGGGTACCAGTTCTGCACCGTGCTGTACTTGACCTCGGCGCGATCCTCCACCAGAATTTCCACAATGGCGGCATGCAGCTGGTTCTCGTCGCGCATGGGGGCCGTGCAGCCCTCCAGATAGGAAACATAGCTGTCATCATCGGCCACGATGAGCGTACGCTCAAACTGCCCGGTTTGCGCCGCGTTGATGCGGAAATACGACGACAACTCCATGGGGCAGCGCACCCCCTTGGGGATGTAGACAAACGAGCCGTCGGAAAACACCGCCGAGTTCAGGGCCGCAAAGTAATTGTCGGTATAGGGCACCACACTGCCCAAATAGCGGCGCACCAGGTCGGGATAATCGCGCACCGCCTCGCTGATGGAGCAGAATATCACGCCCAGCTCGGCCAGCCGCTCGCTGTAGGTGGTGCGCACGCTCACGCTGTCCATGATGGCATCCACGGCCATTCCACTGAGTGCCATGCGCTCCTCCAGAGGAATGCCCAGCTTGTCGAAGGTCTTTACCAGCTCAGGGTCAATCTGATGGGTGGCAGGGTCTTTCTTCTGGCGCGGGGCGGCATAGTAGCTGATTGACTGATAGTCGATAGGAGGCAATGTCAAGTGCCCCCACGACGGCTGCTCCAGCGTGATCCAGTGGGCATAAGCCTTCAGGCGGAAGTCGAGCAACCATTGCGGCTCGCCCTTGAGCCGCGAAATCTCGCGTATCACCCCCTCATTGAGGCCCTTGGGCAGGATGTGCGTGTCGACATCGGTCACGAAACCGTATTTATACTCTTCGTTGGCCGCTTGGTCGATGATATGTTTGTCGTCGGTCATAGTTTACATTTCGTTTTTAGATGGCTCATCGCCAGCGGCGCGTGCTGCGGCCTCCATGCGATAGAGCTTGAGTGAGTCGCTGGGCATCACATCGGCACCGAGCACACGGGGCATCAGGTCGAGGGTGAATTCATAGGGCTTGTTACCCAGCATGTGCCGCGTTCCGAAAGTGGATGCGTCGGGGTCGTGGGCATACCACAAATTGAGCACTATACTCAGCAAAAACAGGTATTTGAACACAAACAGCCCTGCCCCGCCCCATTTGTCGATGCCGCCCAGATGGATGGCGCGCATCAGCCCCCTGACAAGATGGCTCACCAGGCGCAGAATGAGTGTCACCAGCAGGAAAAACAGGCTCAGCGCCACCACCTTCACGGTGACACCGGCCAGCGGCCAATTGGCGGCATCGGGGTTGATGGCAAGGAACAACTCGGTGACCTCATTGCCCAGAAAAAGCGTCACCACGATGCCCAGCACCCAGCTGACAATGGACGCCAACTGCTTGACGAGCCCCCTGCGGTAGCCCACCACCAGACCGCCCAGCGCAATAAGCAATATGATTGTGTCGATTAAAGTCATTATCCGCAGAATTTCACATTCCAAGTTGCAAAGTTACGAATAAACGAGCGCAGAACAAAAGAATATAATTCTTTTTTCTGCCGAGTGGAAGTAACTTCGGCGCAAGCCGATGCCTGCGTTCTTTTACAAAATCATCGTTTACGCATCGGCAAGGTCATCGGGCCACCAAGAGCGTTTCAGTTCCTCGATGATGTTGTCCCAATCACGCATGGTGAATGTGCCGGGACCCATCATCATGATGGTGAATGTCACATCGCCATAGGTGCGATAAACGTGCGTGTCGTGAAATCCGTTCCGCAGGTAGAACCCATGACGACGCCGACGCTGCTCCAGATTGTCGCACGGCTCCTGATAGGGGCTTTCCATATCGAGCACGCACGCCTGCCCCTGATATCGGTTAATCAAACGTGTGAGAATCTGTTGGCCAAGCCCTTTGCCACGCAGCGGCTCACTCACGGCAAAATACCAAAACCAGTTGAACGACTTTCGAGGATATACAATCGTGAGGCCCACGAGCGCATCGTCCTCGTAGTAGGCGGTGAAGTCAAGCGACATTTCCCCCACCAGGCGCATCAAATCGTCCCAGGGAATCCGCTCACTCTCAGGAAAAGCCGTCTGGTAAAGCGCTCGTAACGCCTCGTCACCGGCATGTCCGGCTGTTATCTGAATCTCCTTCATCGCACCACCATTCATCATTCAACAAATTTTGCCAAGAACAATAATTAAGCACAAAGATACAACATTTTACCACTTTTTAGTATATTTGCAATGAGATATCACTTTATTAAAACTCAAAGCTAAAACCATTAAAAATTCATCATTACAAGGTCTTAAATAATCATCAATGGAAATAATAAACAATAACCCAAATTACACTGCACCAAAGGTGGGCATAGAAAACTTCAATATACAAAGAAAAAACTCAAGAGCAGACCTTATCAAGACATTCACTACCCAGCAAAGGGAATATAGAGTAGAGATGATTGCTTGGGATATTCATGATGAAATATCTAAGAGGCTCAGGAAGAAGAGAAGGACTCTTAGTAAGCAGTTAGCTAATGAAATGGCTACTAATGGAGGTGACACTGAAAAAGCACAAGAGCTCTACAGACAAATACAACTTCTTAATGGTGATGAGAGGACTGCAAGAAGAGCCATCATTGAAGAAGTAGGTATAGCAAATATTATTGATAGTGTGAAAGCTAAATATAGAGAAATGGCAGAGTTATCAGATGAGCGAGCTCATGAATTTCTTGGTGATAAGGCGGATTATATCAGAAGTGAATATCAAAAAGTACTTGATAACCTTATGCCTTTGTTGCAAGAAGCTTCAATAAAACTTGAAACTTTTGAACCTTTCAGGTTTGCATTTAAAATGCAGACAGTACAGGAAGGTGATACTACAAGAGAAGTAGAGGGAGGTGAGATATCACAAGACAGTGAAGATGATACCAATGATAAAAACTTTGAGGATAATGAAGAAGGTAAGGGAGTAACAGGTAATGATGGTTGGTCTTTCCAAGCAAAGTTTGTTGAGCCTCATGATACTCTAACAAAGGATGTAAGAGAGTTGCTGAGAAAGGTGCTTAGAGAGAGACTTGATGGTAAAGGGTTTGAGGAAGATGACTTAGGTAATTACAGAAGAGTGCCTGAGAGGTATGCCTATGCAACTCTTTTGGCAGAATTATCTTCAATGATTGATGACGATGACTTTGTAGTCAAAAATCCTGATGGTACCTATGACTACCCTGCATTATATAAGCTTGCGAGAATACCTAAGTATAAATGGGTAGAACAAGTAGTCAGAGAACTTAAGAAAAACCCCAGACTTGCAAGTAAGTTCTTCAGAGGTTTCAGAAAGGATGCTGTCACTTACTGGGGTCATAGATATAACCCTGACACTTTCAGATATGAGACTTTCCCATTAAATAAGTTGACAGTGAAAGACTCTACTATGGCTGCTCTTGAGAGAAATTATCATAATATGCTCTTACAAGACCCTGATAGTATATATGATAATTCGGGTAATCTTAATAAAGAAAATGCTAAGAAGGGTCTGGATTTATTGAGTTCTGTAGATATTGTTGGTTACCTTACTTCAGAGGATATTCCTCGAATAGTGGTTCCCCTCACCAAAGTGTTAAAGATGATGGGCTTTTCAGAGGATACCATAGATGTGATGAGATGCTTTGATTTAGATGAAGACGGAGAACCTGGACCTGAGGCTCATCATAACTTGTATATACTGAAAAGTGATATGAGAGGTATACTCGATACCATATATACAGGCCAAAGAGCTAGGAATGACAAGCTTAAAGAAGGTGTAGACTACGTCAATTATTTTAGTACAGGCTTCTTCAAAAATGGTGGTTTATCTACAATATCAGAAAGAGTTGGAGTATCATCTGAACTTAATTTAGTGCAAATGTTCAGAGTGGGAGATTCCGACTATCCTACATACACAGCACCTGATTATTCAACTAAACTAATAAAGACATTAAAAAGTGAAGAGAGAAGAGATAAATACATTGAAGAGAACTTCAAGGTAGACCCTTGGTATTACAATGAGGATGATGGTTGGATGTTTGAGTGGGGTAGGTGGATTGCAGGTGATGAAACTGAAGGATTGGATGAAATGGAGCTGTCTGATTATAACAGAAGAGTTGATTCCGTGAGGAGTAAATTAGATATTATAGACATTCCTGTAATGAGAGATATGGAAGGAAATAATGTGTTCTATGCTGATTGGACAGGTAGTATGATTCGCAAGGGGTTTGTGACTCAGTACTTCGCAGCAGGATATGATCCAAATTATGATATTCAATTTGGATGGTACAGCTTTCCCATATTCTCTGATTCTGAAATGGCAAGGTTTATCAGATTTGTCAGATATGTGGATTACTATGGGTGGGATAAAGAATTACAAGATACAAGGAAGATAACCTTTGAAGAGCAACTTATCCCATTATTCAGAAAAGTAGTGCTTCAAGAACTCAAAAGAAGAGCAAGGGTAAAGAGAAGATATGCTGCAGGGGCTACTCCTATTGCAAACTATGATACTACAGAAGAGAAGGTAGGCAGAGGAGAACAGTTGTGCTTCTTCCCCAAACTCAATGATGGTGAATTCCTTGAAAAATGTGATGCACTATTAGCAGCTAACAAACTTGACGGGGATGATGGCTTGTATGCATTTATAGATAATGCTGTAGAAGAGAATGTAGAAGCAGAGTTTATAGAATTTTTGCAGAATATTGACTTGAGGGAAATGCAAGCTCATCTCAAACAACAGGGTGTAATAGAAGAAGACACAGAGGAAGCAACAGTTCGTGCATTGAAAGAGTATTTTTGGAATCAGTACTTTGCTACTTCTCAAATAATTCAACTCACCACAGGTGACCTTGCCTACTATAAGAATGATATTGACTTCCAAAAAAGATTTAAGGAAGTATATGCCGCAGGCGAGAAGTTGAACACCAATTCTCAGTATGGTAAGAAGATGGAAAGATCTATCAAACTCAAGGATAAGATAATGACATCCATGGGTTATACCAATATCAAAATGGCATTGACTAAAGCCAGAGATGAAGGTAGACTGCTTGATATGGATGTGGATGCTATCCTTGATAAATTCAAGAATATCAATGCCACTGATGCACAAGCTTTCAGAAGTCTTCGCTCAATGAGATCTTTGCTTGATATGCTTGGTGAATGGAATGATGATATGGAAGAAGCCTTTAAAAACTTCACTGATGGAAAGTGGACTATGAAGGATTTCAATCTTGTGTGGCAGACTATTAAGCCTTACTTGTTCACTAACACTATCAAGCCTGATGGCTTGGGAGGTAAGATGAGAGTGCCTATCCAGCACAAAGACTCTGAAGCCTTACTGCTTACCATGTATCAATTGGTAGCTGCATCTACCGCAGGTTCTGGAGTACTAAGGGCTGTGAATGAGTTCATGGATAAGAATGACATAGACCTTATAATCTTTGAATCAGGTGTCAAGGTAGGATGCCAAGGCCCTATTGACTTAGGCTACTCACAAGACAAACTCGACAGATGGATTGAGTTGCACCCCGAGGAATTCAAGAAATTAGATGCCACGGTGGATAAGAAAAAACCAAAGTCAACCTTTGATATTTTCAAGGAAGGTAATGACAATCTTCTTGACAGTGGTGAGATTGATCAACGTGAGTATAACAAGAGAATGGCTTACATAGAACCCTCCTATGATGATGTGATGAAGAAGTTGGAGGCTGAGACAAAGGATGCTGACGGGAATTTCAGAGAGGATATTGTTGATACTCTACCCTATAGTGACTACTGTGTGCAGCAGCCTACACCAGAGCATTTGAAAGACGTAGTTGCAGCCACATTCGGTTCTCAGTTCAGAGAGTTGATATTATCTGACTTACCCAAAGACTTCCACATCACTGTACAAGGTGTTCCTCTTGACAGACAAGGTACAAGAGATTTATACCAAGCATTGATTGTTGAAAACTTGCTCGACAGTTTTGAGAGAGTACAATCTAAATTCTCTGATATTGAACATTTAAGACAGTATCTTATCAGTCAAATTCAAGGCAATTCCAAATACAATAGGGACTTGCTTGATGCTCTTGAAATCGTGGAAATTGATAATCCTCGTGAACCTGGTAAGAAGATGAAAGTGTTCAACATTCCTCTCCATATACCCACAGTAAAAGCAAAAGTATATCAATTGATTTATGCTGCCTTCAAGAATGAAGTGACTAAGCAGAAAATCAGAGGTGGAAATGCCATCATAGTATCCAGCTTTGGCTTGACTGACAAGTTGCAAGTGCTAAGAGATGATAAAACAGGTGCTGTCAAGGGCATTCAATGCTATCTCCCTGCAACCAGCAGGAGATTTTATGAGCCATTCTTAAAGAAAGTGGAAGAGAACGGCATCACTCGCTGGGAGTTGGATATAGAGGCTATGCCACAGGAATTAAGAAAAGCCATAGGCTATAGAATTCCTACTGAGGATAAGTATTCAATGATTCCACTTGTTATTAAAGGCTTCCTACCTGAACAAAATGGTTCACAGATAATGCTCCCCGCAGATATTACTACCATATCAGGTTGTGACTTTGATATTGATAAGTTGTATCTGATGCTGCCTTCATTTGGCATCTCGCGCTATAACATGAAGAAAGCAAGAGAGAAGTTTGAAGAAGTCTTGAAGTCAGAGAAAGCATTCGGTGAAATACTTCAAAAGATTGGTAGTTCTGATAGGTCATTGTTTGCAGGCATAGATGTCAATGAGGAATTGTCAGAAGAGGACCCCATTGAATTTAAGGAGTGGTTTGAGGAACACAAAGAAGAATTCAGGTATGACAAACCTCAAGCCTATAAATTAACGTGAGTTCGACGAAAATAATCAAGCGATAGTCAATTGTTTATCAATTTCTCGCTCGAATTGCAGCATTGGTTTCTTCGGGAAAAAACTGTAAGCGGCGATGCCAGCCATGAGGTTGTTGACGAAGTTGTGAAG
>JAFUWD010000084.1 GCA_017483645.1 Muribaculaceae bacterium
GGTGTCGCTCGTGGGACAGCAAAGTGAGAATGAGAACAGCGACGTGAACGGTGATGGTGAGACCGGCATCGCCGATGTGACGGCTTTGGTGAACCTTCTGATTAAGTAACGGCGGGCACTGCCGTGTCACAGCAGCTCGCGGGCTATCCAGGCGCAGGCTTCGGCGTCGGCCAGAGCGTGATGGTGTGCCGTCAGTTCAAATCCGCATGCGGCCGACACGGTGTGCAACCGGTGGTTGGGCAGCTGGCGCAGCCGCAGTCGCGATGCCTGCAGGGTGTCGAAGAAGGTGTAATCGGGGTAAGTCATCTGGTAGGCGCGGAACACCGCCTTGAGGCAAGCCTCATCGAAACGGCTGTTGTGCGCCACCAGCGGAAGCCCCTCAATCATCGGCTCAATTTGTGCCCACACGTCGGGAAAGAGCGGGGCGTTGTCGGTGTCGGCGCAGCACAGGCCGTGAACGCGTGTGCACCAGTAGTTGTAGTAGTTGGGCTCGGGCTGGATGAGCGAATAGAAAGAGTCGACAAACTCGCCGTCGCGCACCACCACCACGCCCACCGAGCACACTGATGAGCGCACGGTGTTGGCTGTTTCAAAGTCTATGGCTGCAAAGTCGGTCATTCCTGAGTCGCATTCTTAAAAACTTCATGCAAAATTACGTCAATTACAGGATAAATGCAAAAAATAAAGGGAGCCAAGCAACTTGGGTGCTTGGCTCCCTTTATTTGGTATGGGGTTGACGCGCTTTCAGCCCACGGTGATGGTTCGTGTCAACTTTTTGGGTTCTTCCTTGGCCTTCTTGGGCAGCGTGACGGTGAGGATCCCGTTCTCGACGCAAGCTGAAATCTGGTCGCTCTCCACATCCTCGGGCAGGGTGTAGGACTGCTCGTAGTTGGTGTAGGAGAACTCGCGACGCAGGTAGTGATGTTGTTTGTCCTCGTCCTTGTGCTCACTCTTGTTCTCGATGTGGATGGTGAGGTTGCCCTGCTCGTTGATGTTGACTTGGCAATCTTCCTTCTTGATGCCCGGAGCGGCCACCTCCATGGTGTAGGCGTGCTCATCCTCCTTGACGTTGACTGCGGGTGCCGTGGAATTGGCACGAGGCATCAAATCAGTGTTCAGAAAATCATCAAATACTGTTGGGAACCAACTGTTTTTAAACATTACTGGTAACATAATCAATACCTCCTAATTTTTGTTTTAAGTCTTTATTGTTCAGTTTTATAATGAATGTGCTTGTGGCTCATTCACTGTCGGTAGATGCATGATTTGTGCCAAAGCGGTCAGGGATGCCAATTTGGCCACGACGGTGGTCAACTTGGCATCAAAATGGACAATTTTTCATCTTGTGATAATCCGAAGTCAGGCGTCAGAAGGTGGCGTCGGGCTTGTGGGCATCGTAGCCGCCGTGCACGATGTCGTCGGCCGTATAGTCGATGCGGCGCACCAATTTGCCGCTGGCGTCATAGGTGCTCTCTGAGTGCTCGCAGCGAAATTCCGAGGAACGATTGGCCAGCGCTTTGAAAAGGTCGTGCGCCCCGGCTGCGATGGCGGTGACCGCGGGTGAGTCGCCATAATCGACCACCGACACTTTTTTGCCCGACTTGTACTCGGCGCGAATCATGGAGCGCGTGCGCGCTTTGTCCTCATCGTCGAAGTCAATACAAGGCAAGGAGTCCGTCGGGTTTTCGCGCAAAACTTGCGACAAGCGCTGCATGGCCTCGTTGCCATCCACACTGCTCCAGCTGATGCCGGTGTTGCTGTTCAGGAAGCGATAATAGAGATAATGCGAAGGCTCAAGGGCCGAGGCCGACAATGAAAGCACTTCGCTCATGGTATTGCCCTGGGCATTCACCTCGTGACGCTCGAACCGAAACTTGGTGAGGGTGTCGGTGTCTTCAATGACGGGGTTGAGTGACGCGCGACATTCTGGGTCGCTGTTGTGAGCGTTGTACTTGTGCTTGTTCATGGTGCTGCATTTGGCCATAGCCAAGGTGCCGGCCACAGCAGCCAGGGCAATGATGATGATGGTGAGAAAGCGAGGTGTCATGGCGAATAGAGGTGAATTAGTAATTGCAAAGAAGTTTGAATGCTCCAAAGATAAGCAATAATTGTCACATAGCAGCAAAAGGGCCATCATTTTTTGTCGAGCGGGCCGTTGCAGCCGTACACCGCCTGCTTGATGGTGGCGATGGCCGCTTGCAGGCCCCTGGGCGTGATGTGCCCGCAGGTCATGAGCCGGAGGGGCACCGGGTGCTGCGCCGGCGAATAGGGCGGCTGCAAGTAATCCACGTCGGGGTGCAGCACAAAGCCCAGCCGGTTGTAAAACTCGATGCGGTGCTGAGTGGCGGCATCGACCGGCGGCTCCACCTCGAGCACCACAGGGCATTGCACCGTGGCCAGCAAGCGCCGCATCAACTCGCTGCCGTAGCCGCGGCCGCGGAAACCGGCGTCGATGGCCAGATGCTCCACGTAGACAAAGTCATGGAAATGCCATGTGGTGAGCAGGCCGGTGATGTGGCCGTGGGCGGTCTCGGCCAGGCAAATGTTGAAACGCTTGTCGCCTCCGGCTGCCAGCTCGGCCACCAGTGCCACATCGCGGCGTTCGTCGGGAGGGAAACTGCTCTCGTAGATGTGGCTGAACCGCTCGCGGTCGGTGCTATCAAGCAGAGTGGACGCGCGGCATTTCATCGTGGCGACATCGGTTGGCCCAAGAACAGGAAAGCCAGCAGGCGGCTGCGTTCCAGGGCATAAATCACGAGCAGGGTGACAGCAACAATGGCGAATGCCACTGTGGCCGACACCACGGCCAGCGGTACCGCCGACAAAGCCATCTGGCGAAGCGGTTCCTGCAACGCCGTGAGCGGGAACAAGAAAAAGTAGTGCAGCAGGTAGATGCCCAGGCTCTTGTGCCCCATCAAGTCGAAATAGCGCGCTAAGCGGCCTGGCTTTCCGTCGGACAGGAACTCGCGGTGGCACCACGGCTCGGCCATGGCGATGGCCAGAACGATGAGCGACAGCTGCATGGGCGGCATGAGCAAATAGTTGATAGCAGAAGCCACGGCGTTGTTTTCGGCCCACGGCATGTCCCACCGATAGGCCACGATGAAGAAAGCGATGGCAAATGTGACGGTGGCGGCAGCAATCCAGGAAGAATTGTGGCAAGCCTTGTCGAAGGCCTTGCGCCAATGGTGGGCCATCACACCCATGATGAAAATGGGGAAGAAACGAGCCAATAATCCCAGTCCCGGATAGTCGACGTTGGCCTCCTCGTTGGAGAACAGGACGGCAAGGCCGATGAGCAAGGCATAGGTGGCCACAATGGCCGCTATCTGCATCCATGCACGGCGCAGGCGGCGCAGCAGCAGGCTCAGTGGATAGTAAACAAGAAACAGTTCAAACAGGCACAGTGTGAACCAATAGCCGTCTTTCCAATAAGCCCGGTACAAAGCCGGCAGGTTGTCGCTCAGCGGCGATTGCAGTCCGCTGTGAGGAAAATAGAGCACCCACAGTGGCGTGATGACCAAGAATGGAATGATGAGCTGCATGAATCGTTTCTTCAGGTTCGGCGTCTTGAAGAGATTGCGCTCGGTTGCGGCGTAAGTGAGGTAGCCGCTGATGAAGAAGAAAATGGGCATGTGGGTCTGCTCGATGAACTTGAACAGAAATGCGCCGTCGAGGCCACGGATGCACATGGCAATCACATGACCCATAACCACCATAAAAATGGCGATGCCTTTGAGCACGTCGAAGTGCTGGATGCGTTTTGAACTCATAAATTGATGAAGTTAAGATTCAATGTGTAAAAAATGAAAATTCATGAGAAATTTTTGTTGACGCTATGGCGCTTGGCTGAGGCGTGTGATGCTCGCCAGATAATCGAAATGGTCGCCTTGCCCGACAATGGTGGCGCTGAAACCATTCTCGTGAGCAGCGCGTTGCAGCGTGTCGGGGTCGATGTAGAGCCAGTTGAACGGCGCTCCGGTCACTTCGTCGCATTTCATCTGGAACTGCATTTCTCCATAGTAGGAAGAATCGTCGGGCAGAAAAGGTTTGCCCGCTTCATCTTCAAAAAGGTAGGCAATGTCGGAAGAGTCGCATAGCACCTGTCCTTGCGGTGCCAGTAACTCGTCGATGTGCCTGAAAAAAGCCGGCAGCCGGTTGAGAGTCCCCACTATGCCGATGCCGTTCATGAGCATGAGAATAGTGTCGAACCGCCCTTGAAAATTGAAAAAGTCGTGCTGCAATGCCTGCTTGACACCACGCTCCCTCATGGTGGCCACGGCCAGTGGCGAGAGATCGATGGCGGTGACATCGAGTCCGCGTTGCTGCAGTGTGAGTGAATGGCAGCCTGCGCCGGCCCCCACATCGAGCACGCGCCCCCGCGCCATGTTCAGAGCGCGTTGTTCAAGCGCCGGCATCTGCTCAAAGGTGCGGAACAGCCACGGCACGGGAATCTCGTCGTCTTCTAATACGGGGGAGAAAACTTGCAGCCGCCCGGCCTTGCCCGTGCGGTGGTAAGATGCGATGGCATGGCCCATGGGGTCGGTCGACGGTATCACAGTATAGGAAAGATTCTTCACTCTGACATGATAGGTTAAAACGCTACCGTTCGTTCCTGCTCGGTGAAAGAGCAGAAGCGTGCAGTGGCGTGGGTGATGTAGAGCACCGCCATGTTGTCGTCGTCGGCTTTATACATCGACTTGAGTTCAGGATTTCGCTCCAGGAACTCCTCTTTCACAGCCAGCGTTTCGTCGGCCACCAAATCACCGCTCAATCGCAGCCACTCGGTTCCTGATGGCTTGAGGGCGCAAATTTCAAATTTGCCGTTGGCCGTCATTTGCTTGTAGACGTCTTTCTTTTTGCCGGTCATGATATAGAGGCGGTCGTTAATTACCTCGGCCACTCCGAAGGGGCGAACGCGTGGTTGGTCGCCATCGGTGGTGGCAATGAAGAATGCGCGACATTCTTTCAGGTAGGCTTGTACTTCATTCATATTGGAAAGTTTGGTTTTTGAGTCAATGGTGTCGTTAACGGTGGCAGCAGCGGTGCTGTTGCCATGACTGCTGTTGCAAGCGCACAGGGCAAGTAACGCAACGATGAGGAATAAAAAATGCTTCATTGGATGGGATAGGGATAAGTGATGTTAGACAAAAACAGGGCGTTTCCGGGCATGGAGGTTCCTGCCGCACATCGGTCGCGTCGCTCGATGATTTGGCAGAAATCATCCACTCCGATACGGTGAAGCCCCACCTCGACAAGCGTGCCCACAATGGCTCGTACCATGTTGCGCAAAAAACGGTCGGCAGTGATGGTGAACACCCATTGGTTATCGTTCACACGCGTCCATTGAGCGTGGGAGATGACACAATTGTTGGTCTTGACATCGGTGTGCAGTTTTGAGAACGACGTGAAATCGCGGAAGTCCATCAGCCGTGCTGCCGCCCGATTCATCAGGTCGAAGTCGAGTTCTCGGCGACACGGCCAGCTCAGCGGATAGAGAAATGGCGACTTGGTGGTGTGACAGTAGTACTTATAGGTGCGGCTGGTGGCATCAAATCGCGCGTGTGCCGTGTCGTGCACAGGATAAATGGTGTGGATGGCGATGTCGCGCCCCACGATGCCGTTCAGGCTGTGTACCATCAGCGGCAGATTGGCAATGGGCTGGGCGGTGTCGAAGTGCGCCACCATCATCGAGGCGTTCACTGCCGTGTCGGTACGGCCGGCGCCCGTGACCGGGGTGGGGGTGCGCAACAGTGTCGCCAGAGCCTTTTCGAGGGTCTCTTGCACACTGGAATCGTGAGGCTGAATTTGCCAGCCGTGAAACGGCTCGCCCCGGTAACTCAAAGTGATGAAATAGCGCATTGCCTTGATTGTACCTTATAACAAATAGGTGTAACCGAACAGGCCGGAGCGGTAGTTGCGGATGAACTCGTCGCCTTCTTTGCTGGTGATTTTACCGGCGCGAACCGATTCGTTCACCCATTTGCCCACATTGCGCACCAGCTGTTCGGGACCGAATTGCACATAGTCGAGCACCTCGGCAATGGTTTCGCCGTCGATGACTTGGTCGATGTCGTAATGGTCTTTGTATACGTTGATGTGCACGGCATTGGTGTCGCCGAAGAGGTTGTGCATATCGCCCAAAATCTCTTGGTAGGCACCCACAAGGAACACTCCCAGATAATAAGGCTCATTCTTGCGAAGCCGGTGCACCGGCAGCGAATGTGTCACACCCTGCGGCGAGATGAAGTTGGCGATTTTCCCGTCGCTGTCGCAAGTGATGTCTTGGACCGAGGCGCGACGGTCGGGCTGCTCATTGAGGCGTTGCAGCGGTACCACCGGGAACACCTGGTCGATGGCCCAGGAATCGGGCAACGACTGGAACAGCGAGAAGTTGCAGAAATACTTCTCGGGCAACATTTTCGACACCATGTTCAACTCGTCGGGCGCATGCTTCATGTCGCTGGCAATATTGTTGACATCGCGTGCCACGCTCCAGAACAATTTTTCCACCAGTGCTCGCGTGCGCAGGTCAATCAGTCCCAGGCTGAAACGGTCCAGAGCCTCCTCACGAATCTGGAGGGCATCGTGCCAGTCCTCGAGCAGACGAGCCTTGTTGATTTTATCCCAAATCTCGTACATGTCGCGCACGAGCTCGTCGTCTTCGTCGGTCACAGTATCGGTGCCCTCATCCCATGTGGGGAGCTGGGCCGTTTCGAGCACATTCATCACCAGCACCGAATGGTGCGCCGTGAGTGAGCGACCGCTCTCAGTGATGATGTTAGGATGCTTGATTTCGTTCTTGTTGCTGGCATCTACAAAGGTGTAGACCGCATCGTTCACATATTCCTGGATGCTGTAGTTCATCGAATATCCGCTGCCACTGCTGCGCGTGCCGTCGTAGTCAACACCCAGGCCACCGCCAATGTCGACAAAGTCGAGTTCGTAGCCCATCTTGGAAAGTTGCACATAGAATTGTGCCGCCTCGCGCAGGGCGTTTTTGATGCGCCTGATTTTGGTGATTTGGCTACCGATGTGGAAGTGGATTAACTTGAGGCAATCGACCAGATTGTTCTCCTTCAGGAAGTCGAGTGCGCTGAATAGTTCGCTCGTGTTCAGGCCGAACTTACTGCGGTCGCCTCCGCTTTCTTCCCACTTGCCGCTGCCGCTGCTGCTGAGCTTGATACGCATTCCGATGTTGGGACGCACGTCGAGCCGTCGCGCCACATCGTTGATAAGGCGCAACTCGTTGGGTTTTTCGACAACGAGGAAAATTTTACGCCCCATCTTCTGAGCCAGCAAAGCCAGTTCCACATAGCCCTCGTCCTTGTATCCATTACAAACCACCAGTGAATTGCTGCCATATTCGCCCATGGCCAACACTGCATGCAATTCGGGTTTGCTGCCCGCTTCCAGGCCGATATTGAATTTTTTACCGTGGCTCACAATTTCCTCCACCACCTGTCGCATCTGGTTCACTTTGATGGGATAGATAATGAAATTCTCGGCTTGATATTCATATTCTTTGGCCGCCTTTTTGAAACAACTGGCAATCTTTTCGATGCGGTTGTCAAGGATGTCGGGAAAGCGCAGCAATGCCGGTGCAGTGATGTTGCGTGATTGCAATTCTTCCATCACTTCCACCAAATCCACTGGTACACAACTCTGTTTTGGGGTGACTGTGATGTGTCCTTTCTCATTGATTGAGAAATATTTCAGGCCCCATCCCTTGATGTTGTAAAGCTCGGCGCTGTCTTCGATGCGCCATTTGTTCATGCTCGGCACGGTTCTTATTTTTTAGGTAAGGTTAATAATCAATCTACAAAGGTAATGCATTCGGACCGAAAAATGGCAATTTTGCCCACGAAAATCACCATTCAATGGGTTGTAAGCCCTGTGCTGTCAGGTAGGCGTTGGCCTGTGAGAAGTGATGGTTTCCGAACCAGCCGCCACGATTGGCCGACAAAGGTGACGGATGTGCTGCGGTAAGCACCAGATGTCGCTGACGGTCGATAAAGCGTCCCTTTTGTTTAGCATAGTTTCCCCATAGCATGAACACCAGCCCCTGGCGCTCGATAGCCAAGTGGGCGATAGCCTGGTCGGTGAACTGTTCCCAGCCGTGCCCTTGGTGTGAGCCGGCCCGGTGTGCCTCGACGGTGAGAGTGGCGTTAAGCAGCAGCACACCTTGCCTTGCCCAGCGGCTTAGGTCGCCATTGACGGGCATGGGCGCACCGGTGTCGTCGTGCACCTCTTTGAAGATGTTGATGAGCGACGGCGGTATGGCAATTCCCGGATTCACACTGAAGCACAATCCGTTGGCCTGCCCAATGTCGTGGTAAGGGTCTTGCCCCAATATCACCACCTTCACCGCTTGAAAAGGCGTGGCATCGAATGCCGCAAAGATTTGTCGGCCAGGTGGAAAAACTTGTTTTGCCTGGTATTCACTTCGCACCCAGCGGGTGAGAGTCTCAAAATAGGGCTTGTCCCATTCGGCTTGCAGGACTTGTTTCCAGCTTTCTTCGATTCTTACGTTCATGGTTTGGAAATGGGTTTGATGACCAAAATTTATCATGACAAGGCATCTTCGGCGGCCAATGGTGTGGTCGTGAGCACTTCTTCAGGGTAGGGGGCCGGAACTGCGTGATAGGCCGCCAATGTAATAGCGCTCAAGCGTTGTGACAAGCCGAGCAGAGTTCTTTGTTTTCGGTTGGGTGTGAGTTGACACTCCCAAACGGTGAACACATGCCATCCCATGCGGCGCAGCCAGGCGGCATTACGGGCGTCGCGTCGGCGATTGTTGTCGATTTTCTGTTGCCAAAAGTCTTGATGGCTGGCTGGCAGTCGGAAAGCTGCGCATCGCTCATGTCCATGCCAAAAGCAACCATTGACAAAAATGACCACCCGCAGGCGTCGCAGCACAATGTCGGGCGAGCCGGGCAGGGCTCGGACGTGGAGCCGGTAGCGAAAGCCTTGTTTCCACATCCATCGCCTGACAAGCATCTCGGGCTTGGTGTTTTTGCTCCTGATGCGGCTCATGCAGCGGTGCCGCTGCTCGGGTGTCATGGTGTCGCTCATGGGGTGGCGTTTATTTGCCTTTTTCAGCCACCCATTGCTTCAGGTCGTCTTGGGTGGCATTGTTCAGCAGGCGTCCCGGAAGCCAGTTCACATTGGGGTAAGCCGTTTTAAGGTCCTCGCAAGCCTTGTCGATGGTGCTGCCTCCCGAGGTGGCAAAGGGAATCACCGTTTTACCCGCGAAGTCGTAACTCTCCATGAAGGTGTTGACGATGGTGGGAGCGGTGTACCACCAAATAGGAAAGCCCACATAAATGGTGTCGTAGGCGGCTATGTCGGGGAGCAGTGCAGTGATGGCGGGCCGTGACGATTTGTCGGCCATTTCCACCGACGAGCGGCTGGTGCTGTCGCGCCAGTTGAGGTCGGCATCGGTGTAGGCTTTTTCAGGAAGAATCTCGTGCAGATCGGCTCCCGCCACTTCGGCGAGTTGTTGGGCCACGGCACGGGTCACGCCCGATGCCGAGAAATAAGCCACAAGCGTCTTGCTTTGAGTGTTGCCGGCCTGCTCGGTCGTTTTGTTTTCCTTGTTCTGTGCGCAGGCGCTCATTGCCAGTGCCATGATTGCGGCTGCTGCGATGATGAGTTGTTTCATTGTGTTAGGATAAAGTGTTAAATGTTTGAATTGTAGGTGTTAAAAATTGACGTTCACACCGGCCATGAAAGTGGCGCGAGGCATGGGAAAACCGGCATATAGTTCGTAACGCTGCGCCAACAGGTTGTCGCCGCGCACCCACAGTTGCACGGGGCGACACAACTGATAGGCTGCTGTGGCATGAAGCAACCACACATTCTCCTTCTTTTCGTTGTCGCCAACAGCAGTGAAAAGGCCAGCCAGGTGTTGCAGTCCCGCTTGCACGTCCCACTTGGAGTGCGAGTAGCGTGCTCCAATATACCCTTTGTATTCAGGTGCAGCCAGTACATGATGCTCCATGTGCAGCACGCTATGGTTGGAAGTGAGTGTCCAGCAAGAGTTGATATGCCATGTGACCTCGGCTTCGGCTCCCCAGTTCTCCACAGCCCCGGTGTTCAGGTTTTTTCGCTCGGCAGCCACCGTCTGAATGAGGTTGTCGCCCTTGATGTAGAACACATTGACTCCATAATGAACCCTTCCAACGCGGTGCCGCCAAGAGAGTTCGTAGTTCCAGACGCGCTCGGGTCGCAATTCTTCGTTCGATGGTGGATAGAGATACATCTCACGCATGGTGGGGTTGCGAAATCCTTTGCTGGCAATCGCTTTGATTTCGCTTGTGGAGTTGGGACGAATCACCAAGCCCGCTTGCGGAACCCATTCGGTTCCACTCACCGAGTGGTGGTCGACACGCACCCCGGCGTCGATGGTGAGCAATCCGCCTGCCAGGTCTTGCCTGAAATCGACATAGCCCGCTATTTCGTTGCGGTAGGAGCGGCCACTCTGTTTGTTGGGCGTATCAATCACTTCGCCGGTGGATTTGGAGGTGTAGTAGGCATTGCCGTAGATGTGCTGGTAGTCGATGCCGGCTGTAACCCGGTTTCCGTCGAAGAATTGCGCACTTTGATACCAGGAAATGCCCGTGAGGGCGTCTTTCGAGCGGAAATAGCGAAGGGTGGGTGACGCCGGGTCGGTCGTACCGTCGTCAATCTTATGCCGCCCCCAGTTGGTGAACACACTCAGTGCGCCAGCCGTACGGTCATAATGATTCTCTATCGCTGCCGATGCCGCGCCCCGGGTAATCCACTGGTCGGCGTCGAAAAGCGGGTTGTCGGTAGTGCCTGGATGCGACGCATTGAAATGTGTGACATTGGCATCAATCCACGCTTTCCAGTGGTCGGAGAAATCATAACCCAGTTTCAGTTGGCCACCATATTGTTCAAATCCCATGCGCGGCCGATGGTTGTCGGAACGTCCATATTGAGCGCTCACCGTGCTGTTGAAACGTCCGTGGCGCAGTTGGTTGGTGGCCTCGGACTGGAATGTGCCGTAACTGCCCGCCCCCAAGTGCAAACGGGTCTGCACACCGTCGTGAGTCATTTGGCGGCTGACGATGTTGATGACACCCGCCATGGCGTTGCTGCCATAGAGCATCGATGCCGTCCCGCGCAACACCTCCACCCGCTCGGCCATCATCGTTTGATAAGCATCACTGATGGGGTGGCCATAGATGCCATTGTACTGCGGATGTCCGTCGATGAGCACCAGCAGCTGTCCGGCTCCACCGCTGAGGCCGCGCAGGTTGATAGCGCCGGCTGCACCACCGCTCACGCCATAGCCCATCATGCCTCGGCTGGTAACAAGAAGGGATGGCACTTGCTCCATGACCGATGGAAGCACCGATGGTTGCTCAGACAAAGAGAGGGTGGAACGGTCGATGATGGTGACGGTGGAAGGCAGATGGCGCACATCGGCCACGGTGCGAGTACCAGTCACCACCAAGTCAGCCAGCGCCACCGAATCGGTTTGTGCCGAAACGGTGAAGGCGACTGTTGCCACTAAGAAAAGTGGAAAAAAGATGTTTTTCATGATGATGCCAGTAACACTACAAAATAATTACTTGTCGAGGTTGATCAGGTGGTGTTTTTTCGAGCCAAGACCAATTTGTTGCGCGTAATCGGTGATGTAGGTGCCATGCTGGCGATTGATGCGCTCAATCAAGGGCTTGTTGTCGTCGCCTGGCTGCGCCTTGTGGCCAAACACCATGTCGAGGCAGGCTTGATCCACGGCCACGGGGTCGAGTGATGCCATGATGCCCATGTCTTTCAGTTCGGGCTTTGCGGGATGGCCGTCGCAGTCGCA
>JAFUWD010000012.1 GCA_017483645.1 Muribaculaceae bacterium
CGCCGCTTACAGTTTTTTCCCGAAGAAACCAATGCTGCAATTCGAGCGAGAAATTGATAAACAATTGACTATCGCTTGATTATTTTCGTCGAACTCACGTTAATTTTATGCTAATGAAAAAAGTTTAGCGGACAGTAATAAAATAAAATGAGGCGGGAGCGTTTGGTTCCCGCCTCACTTTGTCTGATGGTGTTTACGCGTCTTATTTGCGGCGTTTGGATGAGCCTTTCTTTGAAGAACTTTTTTTGCTGCCCGATGAGGATGAGGCTTTGCTTTTGTTGCTCTTGGAAGAAGACTTGGATGTGGCTGCCTTGCCGCCCTTGCCGCTCTTGGAACTTTTGGCGGTGGCTGCCGTGCTACCCTTGGCAGGAATCTTGAGGCTTTCGCCAATCTTGATTTTGTCGCCTGAGCCGGTGATGCCGTTGGCTTTCTTCAGCTCAGCCACGCTGACACCGGCTTTCTTGGCAATCTTATCGAGCGATTCACCTTTCTTGATAGTGTGTTCCACCGGTTTGGCGGGTTTCTCTTCGTGTTTGGCGCCCCGCTTGCTGCTGCGCGAGTTCTTGTAAGTCGTTTCCCGATTGCCCGATTTGCGGTTGTCGGCATATTTGGCATTGCGACTGTGCCACTGCTTGGAGTCGCTGGCCGGCTCGGACACAGTGGTGCTTCGGGTGGCTTTTTTCTCCTCGGCTTTCTTTGTCTGTGCTGCCAGCTTGGCTTGAGCCGCCTCGCGCTCCACGCGCTGCACCTCTTCAATTTGTTCGCTCTCTGACTCTTCCTCATTGTTACTGTCATCCGTCACCTCGGCATCGGACTCCGACTTGCGGTTGCCGGCATCGGCCAGCATCTCCTCGTTGTTGTCGGCACTTTGGTTGGTGTAGACTTTATAACGCTTGTGCGTGGTGACTTTGAGTGTCTGTCCACGCTGCACTTTTCCATGCCTCAAGCCATTAAGCTGGGCCAACTGCTTGGTGGTCATGCCGTAGCGAGCGGCAATTTTGGCCGCATTCTCACCGCGGCGCACCTTGTGGTATTGGGTCACGGTCTTTGTTTCCCAAGTGTAATTGCGATTGTCACTACTGTTGACCGTTGTGGTGTTTGTCGGCTCCACCACGTCGCGGTGAGCATAGAGGTCGGTGCGATAAGTGGCAATGGAGTCTTCGCTCATGATGTAGCTGAAAACTTGCTGTGAGGGCAGGCACAGTGTGTAGTTGTGGTTCTCGTCACCCGGTATCACATCGTGACGGTACTGGGGGTTGAGCACGCGGATCTCCTCGATGGGCATGTTGAGCACATGCGAAATCTGGCTGAAGTGGATGCGACGATTCACCCCTACGGTGTCGGTGATAAGCGGCTTGCGCGCCAGCGACGGGCTGATGTTGTGCCGTTTGAAATAGGTCATGATGTAGTTGGCGGCAATGAATGCCGGCACATAACCTCGGGTTTCACGCGGCAAATAGTTGTAAATGTCCCAGAAATCCTTTCCCTCGCCTCCGGCTCTTTGCAGAGCCTTGTTCACGTTGCCTGGTCCGCAGTTGTAGGCCGCGATGGCCAGCGACCAGTCGCCATAGATGCTGAAAAGGTTTTTAAGGTAGGTGGCGGCCTTTTCGCTCGAGCGGTAGGGGTCGCGTCGCTCGTCCACGAGCGAGTTCACTTCCAGCCCCAAGCCTTTGCCTGTGCCCACCATGAATTGCCATAGCCCGGCGGCGCCGGCCCTCGACACGGCATTAGGGTTGAGGGCGCTCTCAATCACAGGCAGATATTTCAATTCCAGAGGCAGCTGCTCTTTTTCCAGTGCCTGCTCGAAAATGGGCATATAATAGAGGCTCATTCCCAGCATTTCCTCAACGAGCGTGCGGTTGCGCTTTACATAGCGGTCGATGTAAGACCGCACCACCTGATTGTAGGGCATTTCGATGACCGAGGGAATGGCTCGGAGCCGCTTGATGTATTCTTCCTCGCTCACTTCGCCGGTGGAACGATTCTCCACATCGGCATCGAGCACAGTGTAGTTTTGCAGATACCAGTTCTGCATCATCTCGTGCGTGTCGGTCTCGAAACTTTCGGGAAACACGATGTCGTCGTCGGTGATGGTTTGTTTCAGGGTGAGCACGTTCTGCTTGGGCGCCGCTAAAGCGGCTAACGTGAGCAGGATGGTGATTAACAGGGTGTAATATCGTTTCATATTTTCATCGTTTTCTATGGTTGTCAAAAGTTAAAGGCACATTGCAGTCCCAGCGACGGGGTGCGTGTGACTTGTGGTGTGCTCATCACCGCGGGCCGCACCTCCATCGACAGGTCGGGCGAGATGTCGAAATGAGCCAGTGAAGCGTCGACGTAGGCATCAACGATGTTGAGCAGATAAACGCCCACCATGCCAATGATGCAGATGTCGCGGTAGCGCCGATAATAGTCGCGTTTGTTTTTCATCACGCGTTTAATCCACTCCATGTCGAGGTCGCTCTCCTTGACAGTGGGGGCAAAGAAGTCCATGTAGGACCGTGTGTCGGGGTCGCTGTCCATGGCGTCGCGGTAGGCCTTGGTGTAGTCGGTGAGCATGCGGTTGTTCCACGAGGTGCCGTAGCTCAATCCCACAAAGGCTCCCACCACGATGGGCAGTTTCCAATAGCGCCGATTGTAAATCTGTCCCAATCCCGGACACAGCGCCGAGAGCCACATGGCCCTCATGGGACTGGGATTAAAAACTCTGATTTTTCCCAGCGAGGCGGTCGCCGCACTGTCGACCGGCGCAAGGATTTCGATGCCCTCAATGCCGTGCAGCGAGTCGGCCGACGCAAAGTGGAGCGTGTCGCCGGCCAGATCCACCACCTGAATGCGCGGCTCGTCGCCGGGCACATGCACCGCTGTGCGCTGGTGACGCAGCGAGCGGGTTGCCGCAGTGTCGGGCACGGCCGATTGCGCCGCCGCCGGCAATGAGGCAACCGTCACGCAGCACAGCAGGGCAAGTGCCGTGGCCAGCGTGAGGCATCGGTTATGTGTTCTCGCAGGCTTCAATGCGCTTTGAGTTGGTCAAAGATAGTAATAATTCTCTCAAGTTCCGCCTCGCTCTTGAAAGGAAATGTTATTTTTCCTTTACCCGAGGTGTCGCAGGCAAATTTCACTTTCACCCCAAAGGCTGATGTGAGATGCCGTTGCAGCACCTCGTAGTCTTTGACCGACAGCCGCTTGGCGGTGGCTGCCGCCGCCGGCTGCGTTCCGTCTTCGGCTTGCTGGTACTGCTTCACCAGCTGTTCCACCTGCCGAACCGATAAACCTTTTTTAAGGATTTCATTATATAATTTTAACTGCAACGACGGCTTGTCGAGCGACAGCAGCGCACGGGCGTGCCCCATGTCGACGGCTCGGTCGCGCAGTCCCAATTGAACCTCGGCCGGTAACTTGAGCAACCGCAGGAAATTAGCGATGGTAGTACGTTTTTTGCCGATGCGTTCGCTCAGGCGCTCCTGCGTGAGGTGGTATTGGTCGATGAGCTTGCGGAAGGTGAGCGCTATCTCAATGGCGTTCAAGTCCTCGCGCTGGATGTTCTCGATGAGTGCCATCTCGGTGACTTCGGCGTCGCCCACGGTGCGCACATAGGCCGGCACCGACTGCAGACCGGCCAGCTTGGCGGCACGGAAACGTCGCTCGCCCGAGATGATTTGATAGGAGTTGGGGCCCGTGCCGCGCAGTGTGAGGGGCTGGATGATGCCCAGCTCACGGATGGACGTTGCCAGCTCGCCGAGTGCCTCCTCGTCGAAGGTGCGCCGTGGCTGGTCAGGATTTGGGGTGATTTGTGCGATGGGGATTTCGCTGATGGCCGATGAGCCGCCCGTCTGGATGTCGTCCATCGAGATGAGCGCTTCAAGCCCGCGTCCTAATGCATTTCGTTTCATAATAGTCAGTTGCGGTTTTTAGGGGTGTTCAAC
This sequence comes from Muribaculaceae bacterium, assembly GCA_017483645.1. Lineage (GTDB taxonomy): Bacteria > Bacteroidota > Bacteroidia > Bacteroidales > Muribaculaceae > Sodaliphilus. The sequence goes on from JAFUWD010000012.1 coordinate 3,927, forward strand.
TTGCCGCCGGTGCGGTCTTTGGTGATAAGTTCCTTGGCCAGCTGCATGTGGCTGGTGGCTCCGCGGCTGTTGGGGTCGTAGAGGATGGCCGGCAGCCCGTGGCTGGGAGCCTCGCTCAGGCGGATGTTACGCGGAATGACGGTGCTGAACACCATGTCGCCGAAGTGGCTTTTCAATTCCTCATAGATTTGGTTGGCCAGTCGCAGCCGTGCGTCGTACATGGTGAGCAGGAAACCCTCGATGCGCAGTGCAGGGTTGAGCTTCGACTTGATGATGCGCACCGTGTTGAGGAGCTTGCTGATGCCCTCCAGGGCAAAGTATTCGGCCTGGACGGGGATGATGACGCTGTCGGCCGCGGTGAGTGCGTTCACGGTGATGAGTCCCAGCGAGGGGCTGCAGTCAATCAGGATGTAGTCGTAGTCGTTCTTGACATCGGCAATGCCGCGGCGCAGCACGTTTTCGCGGTCGGCCTTGCCGATAAGTTCCAACTCGGCTCCCACCAGGTCGATGCGCGAGCCCAGCAGTTGCAGGCGGTCGACGCTAGTGTCGAGTGCGGCGCTGCGCATGGGGTATTCGTCGACCAGACATTCGTAGATGCTCGAAGTCATCTGCTTGGGGTCGATTCCGAGTCCTGAGGTGGCGTTGGCCTGCGGGTCGGCATCGATGAGCAGCACCCGTTTCTTGTTCATTGCCAAAGAGGCGGCCAGGTTGATGGCCGTTGTCGTTTTGCCGACACCTCCTTTTTGGTTGGCTATAGCGATAGTTTTTCCCATAATTTCTAAGATTGTGTTTCACGAAAATTGTTTCACGGTGCAAAGGAATAGATTTTTGGTCAAATATCGGGCATTCTCAGCGTTAAAATCATTGAAATGTTGATAAGTCACCCATTTTGTTAATAACTATGGCCGTAATGTGTCTTTTTGACGTAAAAAAGACGGGTCCCCGGCTCGTGTTATGGCCGGGGACCCGTGTGACGGTGTGGTCAGGAAATCAATAAGTCATGCGAGGCTCTAATTCCTTGGCCTGGTCAATCATTTTCTGTACCTCTTTCTCCACGGGCACACGGCGCACCAGATGCTTTTCTTCGTTGCACTCGAGCAGCTTGGCGGCGAGGTTGGCGGCCACGCGGTGCTTGAGCTCCTTCACGGTGTCGACTCCGGCAGCCTCGAGCAGTTCGGCAAACTGCGGTCCTATGCCGTTGATGCGGAACAGGTCGGCATGGTTGGTCCACTTGAGGATGAGTTTCTCGCTGATGTCCGTTGCTTCGGCCAGGGCTTTGCGTCCGGCCGGTGCGGCGCACTTGTCGAGCAGTTGTTCCACTTTCTCGATGCCGGCAGCAATCAGTTTCTCGGCGTAGACGTCACCCACGCCCTCAATGTCGATAATTTTGTAAGCCATAGTAGTTAGGTGTTTTTAAGTTTGGTTTATAATAATGGGTTGTGTCAGTTGCAGTTGTCGTCACGCAAATCATCGACCAAGGCTTTGTTCCATGCGATGAATGCCTCGCGCTCGGCGGGATGCTCCACGCCGTCGGCCTTGACCACATTGTCGATAAACTGATAGAGTGCCATGGCCACCATTTGTCGCTCGGCCACGTTGTCGAAACCGTTCAACAGTTGGCGTGTCTCGGCCACAATCTCATCGAGTGTGTAGTGAACGTCGGTGGCGTGAGCCAGCATGTCTTGCACTTCGTCGATGGGTCCCACAGCCGACAGCTGTGCGGTGAAGTTCTCGATGAACTGGCGCTCCGAGACGTCGTAGCTGCCGTCGACGCAGCCAAAGAATAATCCTGTTTTGGCCATGAGTTTGATCACTTGCTCCACGGCCTTGATGTCTTTTTCTTGCTGTTCCATAGTCGTAGTCATCGATTGGGATTAATAGCGTTGCTGCCCTGGCAATGCACTTTGTGCCATGCCGATTACCGACATCACACCGGCTGCCATGTTGCTCATGGGTTGCTGCTGTGGATAGCCTTGTTGTTGAGGATAGGCACCATAGGCCTGTTGCTGTGGATAGCCAGGTTGTCCCATGAGTCCTTGCTGCTGTTGTCCGATGGCTTGCTGCTGTGCCTGGCCTCCGAGCTTGCCCAGCACGTTGCCCAGCACGGCACCACCCAGCGCGCCGCCTAATGCGCCGCCCACGCCTTTGGTCATCATGCCTCCCAGCACAGCTCCTGCCACGCCGCCGGCAATGCCGCCCATGGGTAATCCTTGCTGCTGCTGTCCGGGATACTGCTGACCGGGAAATTGTTGCTGTCCGGGAAAACCGCCCGTCATTTGGCCTCCGACCGCGCCTGATGCCATGTTGATGATGTCTTTAAATAGTCCCATTGTTGTCGTAAATTTTTGGTTTCGGGTGATAAAATTAAACAAAAAACGTGAGAAATCAAAATTTTTTGTCGTCAAGTAAGCCAAAAAGCGGTGCCCCGTGTTTGGATTGACCGGGGACACCGCTTTTTAGGTGAATTGAATAGAAAAATCAGAGATTAGTCCTCCTTCTCGCACTTCTCGCAGCTGATGCACTTCCAGATGAGGGCAGCCAAAGCGCCACCCACGAGCGGTGCCACGATGAAAATCCACAGGTCGGTGAGCGCTTGTCCGCCGGCGAGCAGAGCCGGGCCGATGGAGCGAGCGGGGTTCACGCTGGTGCCGGTGTAGTGGATGCCAACCAGGTGGATGAGAATGAGCGACAGACCGATGGCCAGGCCGGCGAAGTTGCCGGTGGCACCGTTGGTCTTGCTGGTGGCTCCCAGCACCACGAGCACAAAGAGCATCGTCAAGACCACCTCGGCGATGATGCCTTGCTGCATGCTGATGCCTTCTTGCAGAGCATTGGCTCCCAAGCCACTGTCGCAGCCGGCCAGAGCGCACAGCACAGCAGCTGCCAGCAGCGCGCCGATAATCTGGAACACCATGTAGAGACCGCAGTCCTTGAAGCTCATCTTTCCACTGAGGAATACACCCAGCGTGATGGCGGGATTGATGTGGCAACCGCTGATGCCGCCAATGGTGTAAGCCATGGCAACGACAGCCAGACCAAATGCCACTGCCGTTCCGACTACAGAAGCTGTGTCAACACCGCAACTCAGACTCACGGCAGCGCCACAACCCAGGAACGTAAGCACGAATGTGCCGACTAATTCTGCTAAATACTTCTTCATGAGATTTTTTTGTTTTTGGTTAATAATTAAAGTGTGAAACGTGTAGTGCAAACTTAGTGTTTTTTTCTAAAAAACGCAACTTTTTATCAAAAATTGCGTATTTTTGCGCAAGATTATAAACAATGCTCGAATTATGAACATCTCTATTGTAGGAACCGGATATGTGGGTTTGGTGACGGGAACCTGTTTTGCCGAACTCGGTGTGAACGTGACTTGTGTCGATACCGACAATCAGAAAATCAACCGCCTGATTTATGGCGCGATTCCCATCTATGAGCCTGGCCTGGAAAACATGGTCACACGTAATGTGAATGACGGGCGCTTGCGTTTTGTGAGTGACTTCAACAAGGGCTTTGACAACATGGACTATGTGTTCTGTGCTATTGATACCATGCTTGATGCCGACGGTTCGACCGACCTGACTCCGGTGCTCAATATAGCACGCCTGTTCGGCCAGCGAATCGACCGCTACTCGGTGTTTGTGCTCAAAAGCACGGTGCCTGTGGGTACAGCCCAAAAGGTGAAAGAGGTGATTGCGTGCGAGATTGCCGAGCGCGGTGTGGATGTGACCTTCGACATTGCCAGTAATCCCGACTTCCTGACCGAGGGTAACGCCATCAAGGACTTCATGAAGCCCGACCGCGTGATAGTGGGGGTGGAGACCGAAAGTGCGCGTGAGGCGATGGCTCGTTTGTACCGTACCATTTTGCACCACATCTACAACCATGTCATCTACACCGACACTCGCACGGCCGAGATGATTAAGTATGCGGCCACTTCGATGCTGGCCACGCGCGTGAGTTTCATGAACGAGATTGCCAATCTGTGTGAAATCGTAGGTGCCGATGTGAACACTGTGCGTCACGGTGTGGGCACCGACAGCCGCATCGGTCCCAAATACATCTTCCCGGGTTGTGGCTATGGTGGCACGCTGTTTCCGCAGGATATCAAGGACCTGATTAAGATTGCTGAGAGCAACAATTTCAATATGGAAGTGCTCAAGGCCGTGGATAGCGTGAATAACCGGCAGAAACGCATCTTGTTTGAAAAACTCTCAAGCCACTATGGCGGTGACCTCAAGGACAAGACCGTGGCGCTGTGGGGGCTTTCGTTCAAACCCGAGACCGATGATATGAGCGAGGCACCATCGATTGTCACCATTGACCTGTTGATGGAGGCCGGCTGCCAAATCCGCGTTTACGACCCGGTGGCAATGAATGCCGCCAAGCAGCGCTGGGCGGACTTGTACTGTGGCATCGACATGTATGACGCAGTGAAGGGCGCCGATGCTCTGCTCCTGCTCACCGAGTGGCGCCAGTTCCGCATCCCGGCTTGGGACCGCATCCACCAGCTCATGCGCACGCCGCTCATCATCGATGGCCGTAATATTTACGACCGTACCGAGGTGGAATCGCATGGCTTTGAGTATCGGTGCATCGGCCGGTAAGCAATCAATGGCTTATTGAGGCATTCCGCATAAAAAATCCTCGTCAGTTGACTGGCGAGGATTTTTTTATGTTTGTTTTTTCAACTTTTCTTGCTCACAGCCTGAAGGCGATGGGCAGCACACAGCGCACCGGCACTGCCTGTCCGCCCACTTTGCCCACCGTCCAGCGCGGCATCTCGCTGATGACACGCATGGCCTCTCGGTTGAGCGATTCGTCGGCCGAGCCGCGAATCACGCGCACATTGCTCACCTTGCCGTCGGTGCCCACGATGAAGCTGCACACCACGCGCCCTTGAATTTTGTTCTTGTAGGCATGATATGGATATTCGCGGGTCTGGTTGATGAAATTGATGAGCCCGTGCTCACCGCCAGGGAACTGGGGCTGCACGTCCACATAGTCAAATTCATAGACTTCGACATATCCCTGCTGCGAGTGCGACAATGGGTTCACAGTGGTCACATGGCGCACCTGCCCTGAGGCGGCCAATACGCTCAAAACAACAAAAGTCAACAAGCAATCAATGCGTAAAAATCGATGCATAGGCTGTTAATAGCTGATTTTTCTTGCAAATATAGGACACTATTTGCAATTGTCAATAGTTTCTGTTTTTAATTTGTAAATGTTTAATTTTGTTTCATCAATTTTTACAGATTGGCTCTCAGATGCAAAAAAAGTGTAAACAACTATACTAACACCCCCGGTTTCTCCGTTATTTATTAGTAAATTTATCCCAAACGACGAAGAATGAAGAAATCGTTACTACAATATATGGTCATGTTGCTTGCTCTGGCGGGCGGACTGATGCCCGTCGATGCGCAGGATGGCAGCACGGCCTACCAATTTCTCGACATTGCCACATCGAGCCACATTTACGCTCTGGGTGGGCATCAGGTGGCTCTCATCGACGACGATGTGAACCTCATTCAGCAAAACCCTGCCCTGCTGGGGCCGGAATTTGACAAACAAGTGGGGTTGAGTTACATGCGTTACATCGGCTCCACCAATTTCATGGGTGGACGCTATGCCCAGGGCATCAACGACCGGAGTGCTTGGTCGGTGGGATTCCATTATTTTGGCTACGGAAGTATCGAAGGCTATGACCAGGAAGGCATTTCCACCGGTACGTTCAGTGCGCGCGACATGGCCATCAGCGCCACCTATAGCCACGACATCGGTGGCTACTTTCGCGGTGGCATCACGCTGAATTATCTGAACTCGAAATACGACGAATACTCGGCCTCGGCCATTGCGGCCGACCTGGGTGTGAACTACTACGACCCAGAGCATGAGATTTCTTTCTCGCTGGTGGCGCGCAACCTGGGTGGACAAATCAAGAAATTCCACGACCGCAAGGAGAGCCTCCCATGGGATATTCAGGTGGGCTATTCTCAGATGTTCTCGTCGCTGCCCATCCGACTGTCGGTCACGGCCTATGGCCTGCGAAAGTGGCACCTGCCTTACTATGAGCCGTCGGACAAGAACAACTCGACCTCGGCGCTCATCAAGCGCGACTCATTTGGCCGTAATCTGCTCCGCCACTTGGCTTTCGGTGTGGATGTGCTGCCCAATGACAAAATGTATATCGGCGTGGGTTACAACTATCGAACCCGCACCGATATGAGTACCTATCAGCGTAATTTCTTGTCGGGATTCTCGATTGGCGCCGGGCTGCGCGTGCGCGCCTTCGGCTTTGGGGTGGCTTTGGCCCAGCCTCACAGTGGTGCCACCACCTTCATGTTCAACCTCACCACCAACATCAACGAACTGATGCGGTAATCAGCTGTGCCTGACCGCACAACTGAAGTGGTGCCGCCTCGGCAGGCACCAAAATGGTTTCGCCCTGCACCAGCGGTGTCTTGTGCCCGTCGGGAGTGATGGCCGTGGCATTACCGGCGATGCACATCACTATCAAAAATGCGTCGAGTGTGGGCAGTTCGATGGCTTGTGAGCCGTCGAGCAGGTGCCGCTTGACCACAAAGTAGGGGCATTCGAGCAGGTTGCTTGTGCCTGGTGTGTCGTCCACCGGGTAGTGGCAGCGGTAATCGGTGGCCATGGCGTAGTCGATTGCCTCGCGAGCCAGCTGAGTGTGTAACTGGCGCGGATTGCCCATGGGGTCGCAACGGTCGTAGTCATAGATGCGGTAGGTGATGTCGCTCGTTTGCTGGATTTCCACCAGCAAATTGCCCGCACCGATGGTGTGGATGCGTCCGGCTGGGATGTAGAACACGTCGCCGGCATGTGACCGATGCATGGCTACCACGTCCATGATTGATTTCTCGGCCACCAGCCGCTCATAGTCGGCCGGAGTGATGGCCTGCGACAGGCCGCAGCCTATGCGAGCGTAGGGGTCAGCGTCGATGACGTACCACATCTCGGTTTTGCCCATGGCATTGTGGCGGCGCCGCGCCAGTGCGTCCCCCGGGTGAACCTGCACCGATAAATCCTGAGCCGCGTCGATGTATTTGACCAACAGCGGGAACGTGGAACCGAAACGACGGTACACTTCCTCGCCCACGAGCGCCCATTTGTACTTGGCGATGAGCTCCACGAGCGACAATCCGGCGTCGGGACCGGTGGCAACAATCGACTCACGGCCTTCCACGCCCGAAATCTCCCACGACTCGCCGATGAGTTTCTGCCGTGTTTTCAGACCCTTGAACCGGGCTATCTTGTCGCCTCCCCAAAGCACTGACTTGAGGATGGGGCGGAATTTGAACGGATGCAGCATGATTAGAGGTTCTTTTTAGCGTTTTTTTTCTTCTTTTTGGATGTCTTTTTCGTTGACGACGGTGTTTTGTCAGCATCTTTTTCTGCCGAGGGCTTCTCAAAACGCTCAATCTTGTCCATGAGCGTGACCACCTGGTCGCGTCGCTTGATGAGGTAGGGTGTGGGATGTGCGCTGTCACGTTTCAGCGGGTTGGGCAGCGTCACGGCCACCAGGGCGGCCTGTCGCTTCGACAGCTGCGAAGCATGCTTGCCAAAGTTTTGTCGCGCCACGGCTTCGATGCCATAGATGCCGTCGCCCATCTCAATGCTGTTGAGATACACCTCCATGATGCGTTGCTTGCCCCACACCTGCTCAATGAGCAGTGTGAAATAGGCTTCCAACCCCTTGCGCATCCAGTTGTGGCCGGGCCACAGGAATACGTTCTTGGCCGTCTGCTGGCTGATGGTGCTGGCACCGCGCTCGCGTCCGCCCTTCATGGCTTCAAGCCGGGCTTTGTAGATTTGCTCAAAATCGAAGCCGTTGTGCTTGAGAAACAAGTTGTCCTCGCTGGCCATCACCGCCTGTGGCACATGCCGCGAGATGCTGTCGAGCGGCACCCATGAGTGACTCATGTGCGGCAGGTGGCCGTGACCCACCTGCTCCGCACAACGGATGAACATCAGCGGGGTGAAATACACCGGCATGAATTTGAGCAGCAGCACCGCCATCACGGTCGATACCACGAAAAAAATCAGTGCGTTGCGCACCCAGCCCCCTATGAGAACGGCAATCTGTTTCATGGCTTGCCAGGATGGGCCATGCACTCGGCGCACAAGCCCTTGAGCACATAATTCACGCTGTGAACCTCGCAGCGCTCGGGAAGCGCCACCACGGGCACATGGATACTTGTGAGGCACACCGTGCGGCCGCAGCGTTCGCAGCTGAAGTGGGCATGCAGGTCATTCAGCGCATCGTCGCCCTCTTCTCCGCAATGGCAGTCGTTGCTGCACACGGCATACTTGAACGTGCCCGACCCGTCGTCGATGGCATGAATGAGGTGATGGGTGAGAAACAGCGTGATGGTGCGGTAGATGGTCGATTTGTCGACCGTGCCCAGCACGTCTTCCAGGCTTTGCAGCGAGAATGCCTCATCACCCGCCAGCATTGCCCGCAGGATGAGCAGGCGCATAGCCGTGGGCTTGATGCCCCGTTGCTCCAGTTTGGTCACATATTTCGTTTCGTCAGTCATTTCGGAAGTGCAAAGTTACGAATAAGCGAGCGAAAAGCCAAATATTGTGCAAGGCGAATGCAATGGCAAACTTGTTTGTGTATTGCTGAGCCGCCGCCAATATTATGTAAACTTGTTTGAGCTTTTCCGAGCGTGAGTAACTTGGGCGCAGCCAACGTCAGCAGCTTTCCGTGTTTTGGGCAAGTTCGTGCCTTAATACCCCGGGTTCTGGTCCGAGCCGCTCACCGCCAATGTTTCGCCAGGGATGGGGAACACGGTAGTGTAGCCCTTGACATCGGCTTCAAGTTGCGGGCGGAACGAGCGTGCCTGCCCAAAGCGGCCAAAGCGTATCAGGTCGTTACGGCGCCAGCCCTCCCAGGCCAGCTCAAGCAAGCGCTCGGCCAGCACGTTGTCGAGTGTGCAGGGACGTTTGGGAGCCTGTACTCGTGCCCGCACGGCGTTGAATGGCTCGCTGCCGTCCTGGCCGTTGCGCAGCAGCGCCTCGGCCTTCATCAGCAGCACATCGGCATAGCGGAACAGCACAATGTCGTTATCGCTCTGCTTGCCGTCTTTGGTGCCATTGGGATCGACCTCATATTTGGCCATGCGTGCTCCGGCGGTTTTCTCGTAGGGCGTGCCGCTCACGTCGAGTGCCACGGCCCAGGGCTCGTAAACCAGCGGGGTGCCGTCGTCAAGAAGCACTGGATTGCCCTTTAGATCGTACACTTCGCCGTAGTAGTAAGTGCTGTAGAAACGCGGATCCAAATTGTCGTTGTTTCCGTCGCGTTGCAGCCCGAATGTTTCCAGCGCTTCCAGGGTGGCGCTGGTGCCGTTTTCGCCGTTAAGCCCCATGGCAGCGGCGTGATTGTAGTGGCGCGAGCGGAACAGGTAAATGTACTGCGTGTCGTAGAGGTACTTGTCCATGGGGATGGTGAAGATGTTTTCTCTTGATATTTCGTTGTGGACCGAAAAATTGGTGCTGAAATACTCCTCGAGTTGGTAGTCGTAGGCCAGCCAGTCACAATAGTGGATGACGGCCTCCCACGAGTTCATTTCCTTGCCTTCCACGTTCCACTTGATGTTTTTGCCGTCGGGGCGTGTGGCGTCGGTCCAATCGTCGTCGGCATACACCTCGGCATTGAGCATGAGTTTGGCCAGCAAGAAGGCGGCAGCGCCTTGCGACATCCGGCCATAGTGTTCGCCGGGCAGGTTGGTGCTCTCTGGTGTGAGATTGGGCAGCACCTGCTGCAATTCCTCCACGATGTGGCGGAAGACCTCGCTGCGCGGCCGCAGTTTCATCTGCGTTGCGGTGGGCGATGAGGTCTCAAACAGCGGCACGCGGCCGTAGAGGTCCATGGCATAAAACAAGAACATGGCTCGCAGTGCGCGCACCTCGGCACGATAGCCCTCGATTTCGTTGATTTTGTCCTTGTGTTGCTGTCCGAACTTCTCGATGCGTTCCAGCGATCCGTTGCAGGCCAGCACTTCCTTCATCAGATAGTTCCAGGCATCGCCGGTTCCGTCGGCCTGCCCGAAGCGGTGCAGATACAGCGCCTGCCAATAGCCGCCGTCGTACCAGTCGGCGCCGCGCGTGGGCATGATGGCCTCGTCGGTGGTGAACGTGTTCAGGTCGTACACGCCGTGCCCCGTTCCCTGCAGCCCCTGTGCATTGTCTTTGCCGCCCAGGTCGCGGTAAATGGCCGCCACGGCGTTCAGATACAGGTCGTTCACGCTCTCAAAGGCCTCGTCGGCCACAATGCGGTCGTGAGGGTTTTCTTCTAAGAATTTCTCACATCCTGTCAGACCGCCTGCGATGGCTGCCAACGCCAGGCCTATCAATATCTTTTTCATGATTCAATCGGTTTTGATGCAAATTTCGTCAAAAATTGTGGCTTTTGCAAATCTCTTTTAAAAAGGTCAGTTTCCGGCCACGACGGCCAGGCGCGCGCCGGTCCTCATGCGGCCGCCATAACGGCCCAGCGCCTGCCCCTGCCCGGTCGCCAGCGCGCCCATCATCGCCCCGTGCATGATGTTGCCCCCCTGCAGCCCACTCATCACCGCCTCACTCACCATGTGCTGCCCCGGTTTCTGCCATAGTGAACTGTCATCAGTTTCAAAAGTCGGCACAAAAGCCTGAAATGCATTGATTGTTGAACGTTCTTCCATACAAATCATTCACTTAATTGTGTCTCTTTCGAAATAATTCTCATAATAAAAAACTTTTTCTGTATCCACCAGTCGCTTAGCCATATTTCTTTTTATTTTACAGACCACCTTACATTCTTTCCTTTCATCATCCTGTGTGACATCAATGATAGATATTTGCAGCGATTTTAATGAATCGCATAAAGGCTCAATCAATCTGATCAATCGTGTTCCTTTTAATTTAAGAGTAATGGTATCTGGCGATGGATTGGTCCTTATTTTTTCAAAGCAAAGACAATTTATAATAATACTTATTATTTGATGTTCATCGACATGATAGAAAAAGTCTATATTTAGCTTACGTCCGCCATCATTTGGAATGAAAGCAAAGCCATTTTCGCTGCAACTATCAACAGATATACTCATCAAACTTTGTTTTAATGAAATGGATGAGCTTATCTGAACGGGAGATTGTCGTGTGTTATGCCATACTCTATACTCACATGTTTCATTATCGTTTATTATTGCTGTTGTTATGGTGTCGCCGATGCTTTTATAATCGGAGAAAAAAGGGTCTTCTTTTATTTCGGGATTAAAACGAGTGTACAGTTCTTTTAGAACGAACAACTTCGATTGCTGGCGCAAAAATCCTGATTCATACCAATTTTCAATAAGTGTTGTTGCGCCGTCAATATAATTGCGGCGCTTTTTGTCATTCCGGAGCATTATTTTATAGTTATCATGCGGATAAAGATAAGAGGCAAGCAAATTCATTAACTGAGTGGAGTCGGAATCGATGACACTCTTTCTTACTAAAAGGTCTAAAGCAGACAAATAACCTTCAACAGACTGAAAATCCAAAAGAATGCCAGCATGGGTTCCTTTCCTGCTTGTGATATAATCTACAATGGCATCCGAATTGGATTCAACCATTTCAAACATATCTGGTTTTAAGTTGCAAACAGTTTGAAGATACACAAAATCATCAAACAATGGATCAACGAGCAATCCCTGTGATTCTGCTTCCGTCAAAATAGTTGTTGAAATAGAATCCAATAGATTCAAACTTTCAGCGATATTCTGTGAAAACACAAGAATAGGGCATGAGAACGTTGCTGAAATCGTTGATGCAATAATAAATAATGCTTGTCTCATTTTGTTCCTATATATCTTCTAAAAACCCAATTATACTTATCAAACCACGATTTACCACCATTTGTTGAAGGCGTGAAAAACAAACTCCGTACAATCTGGTTAGGATGGCTCGAAGAACCCGCATAAATGAGTGTCCACTTTTGGAGAGTGTTACTAAAAAACATGATACCCATATGACCGGTTGCATCGTCTGTCCTATTCTTGTATGCTGCTACATCGCCACATCCAATCTCATTAACCGAAATCTGAGCCCAGCCATCAATGTCTACATTGGGATTTCCCCATTCCCCGGCAGATAAGTAATTACCAGTATAATATCCTAATTCTTTTAAAATATTTTGAACAAAAATATTACACTTTGAGGAACCAATTGGAGATTTGTTTTTACCCCAGCGATCACTGCCTATATTATCTTTAGCTTCATTTGCTATTTCTATGCCCTCTGGTGTGTCATTTGAGTGTTCATGCTTCAATTCGTTGAACAGGAAGGCGAAGGCGGCGGTCATGGCGCCGTTGGCGAACTTGCCGCCGCCCAGCTCGGCCACGGTGCCGCCCACCACGGCCACGACGGCCAGGCGCGCGCCGGTTCTCATGCGGCCGCCATAACGGCCCAGCACCTGCCCCTGCCCGGCCACCAGCGCGCCCATCATCGCCCCGTGCAGGATGTTACCCCCCTGCAGCCCGCTCATCACCGCCTCACTCACCATATGCTTGAACATCCGCTCCAGAAACATTCCGCCTCCTGAGGCGTAGTTCAAGAAGCCGCTCATTCCTCCGAAAAAGCCCCCGGTCAGAGTAGCTTTCACGGTCTGCCACAGGTTGGCACCATTCAAAATCGACCCTACCAGTGCCGAGGAGGCTCCTCCAATAGCCCCTCCGATAATAGCCGATACCACCCCACTGCCTATTCCGCCGGTTAAGCAGCCTGCCACAATGCCTACAACTGCGCTGAACAGCGACTTCCAGTGGCGCGAGAACCAGCTGTAACCCGAGGGGTCGACAAGCGACAGCGGGTTGTTCATGCAGTAGGTGTAGCGGTTCAATCCCTGCGTCAGGTCGGGTGCCTGCACCACGGGGTCGGGGCTGAGGAAACGCCCCAGCACGGGGTCGTAGATGCGGCCATCCATGTTCACCAGGTCGAACAAGTCGATGTGTTCATGGCCGGTGAATCCATGCACGTCGATAGCCCCGGCACCCGACGGGTCGGCCAGCGGCTGCCATGTGACGGGATTGCGCCTCCGGCCCCATGCGTCGTAACTTAGTTCCTGTACCAGAGCACCTGTGCTGTCGCTGTAAGCGATGACCGACCCCAGATGGTCTTTATGCAAGTACAGCTCGCGCAGGCGGTTGCCGTTCTGCGTTTCCACCAGGGCCACCATGCCGCCGGTGGCGAAGATGTAGTTTTTCTGCACCGCGCCGCGCCCCGGCTCATCGGCCAGTTCATAAAGCTGGCCTGCGTAGTAACGATAACGTATGCTGTCGCCATCGTCCCATTCGGCCAGGACGCGCCGCTTGTCGGGTCCGTACCAGAAAGTGAGTGACTCGTCGCCGCGGTGGATGGCTTTGACTTTCATATAAGATGTATAGGACACAGCGTCCCATGGCCGTGGGTTGTAGTTCGCCCCGCGCACACTTATCAGGCGGTTAGTGCCCGGCTGATAGGTGAAATTATCTCCCACGCCCGTCTTGAAAGTGAGGTTGCCGGCTGCGTCATAGGCCATGCGCTGTGTCAGCGTGTCGTTGCGCATGACGGTGACAAGACGGTCACGGTTGTCGTAGGCGAATGTTTCTTCGAGTTGTCGCAGATTGTCGGTGCGGCAGGTGAGATTGCCCACCTCGTTGAAGGAGTAGCTCCAGTCGGTGATTCCCGTGGTGTGGATGCGGTCTACAGTGCCGCGTGCGGCATCGTGTGCGGTGAGCACCTGCAACCCGTTGCCCAGAGTGACGCTTTCCAGCTGGCCACGGGCATCGGTGGCGTTACCCTTCCAATAGGTTTTTCCTGTGGCGGTGTCGATTACTTTTACCAGCAGGTGTGAGTTGGGTGAGTAGACATTGCGCACTTGCAACCCCGATGGATAGGTGACGGTGGCCACCTGATTGCGGTCGGTGTAGGAGGTGATGAACGTGAGTTGCTTGCCCAGGATGGAGTGCTTGCGCTGTGTTTCGCGACCCCATGCATCGTAGGTGTACTCAACGCTTACGCCGTTGCTGGCATGAGCCTTAGTCAAAGCGCCCACCCAGCGGGTGTCCCAGGTGTTGGTCACGGTCATGTCGCGGCGCGACTCGGTGGCGACACGCCCCAAGCCATCGTAGGTGAATCGCACCCATTTGCCGTTGTGAACCTGCTCGGCCACCTCTCCGAAGCCGTTGTAGGAGTAGGTGACCGTTCCCAGGTCGGGGTCAACGAGCCGGGTGCGTCTGCCCAGGCGGTCATATTCGGTGTGTGTCACCGTTCTGGGACCGGTCACAGTGACACATCGACCGGCAGCGTCATACTCGTAGGTGACCGTGCCGCCCGCGGCATCCTCGCTCTGGAGCAGGCGCCCCTCCATATCCACTGTCTTGATGGTGGTGCGGCCCAGGGGGTCGGTGGTATAAGTGTCAAGGCCGTCGTAAGCAAAATCGAAATGGCTACCGTCGGGAGCGGTCTGCCGTATGACACGCCCCATGGCATCGTATTCATTCTCGTTCCAAAACACCGTTGACGCCCCCGCATAATATGGCTCGGAAGTCCTGTGCACTTGTCCCTTGTGGTCGTAGACCACGTCGGTGAAAATAGGGTAGCCACTCGTCAGTCCGGCATAGACTTGTGTGCGCAGTTTACGGGAAAGTGCGTCGTAATTGTCGCAGACGAGTGGCTTGCCCGTCTGCCTGGTGGTGACCGTGTGGGAAATCAAGCCGCTTCCTGTGGCCCACGCCATCGTTACCGTCACCGTGTCGATGGGAGTGGCAGTACTCAGCAGGTTGCCCAGCCCGTCGTAAGTTCGCACGGTGATGAAGCCGTTGGGGTCGGTGACGGTGAGAGGCAACCCAAGCATCGTGTCGTAGGTGGTGATGGTTTCCTCGCCCATGGCATCGGTGGCCACCGTCAGGAACCGTCCGTGCTCGTCGTACTCCGACATGACGGTGCGAGGCGTTTGGGTGTTGTCATTCGGGATGGTGCGACTCAGGATGATGTTGCCGAAAGAATCCCGTGCGTAAGTTTTGCGGTGTCCCAGCAAGGAATCTTCGGGCTCAACAGCCTCCCATGCGAGCAAACCAGTGGCAGGATCGTAGCCGAACGCAGAGGTGCGGACGATGGTGTCGTTGTCGTTTGCATAGGTCACCACCGAGCGCGTGAGGCGTCCCAACAGCCAATTGACAGTGTCGTTTGCATAGGTGTTGACATTAGTCACCGTCTTTCCATTGCACCAGCTCTTTCGGAACGTCACGTTACC
>JAFUWD010000085.1 GCA_017483645.1 Muribaculaceae bacterium
GCCAAGAAGAAACTGGGTCTCTGATTTTAATTGGCTTAAACACAAAAATGGGGCTGGCACATCTGCCAGCCCCATTTTTTACTGCATAATGATTAGTCGGCTTTCTTTTTTCGGGTTTATTTGTTCTGTGTTCGCCGAAATTGCTTAATTTTGTGAAAAATCAATTCTTTTTCTGCCTTATGAGAATCCGAGTAATTTCTATTCTGCTTTTTGCATTGGTGGCATGCACCGCTGCGGCGCAATTAGTCGAGACCGATGCCGACCGTAAAGCTATGGTGAAGCATCCGTCGTTTCTCACCAACAAACGGCTTCCCAACAGCGCTGTCTATTTGCCCACGCCTCCCGACTCGGCCAGCCAGCGTTTCTTCAACGATTGGTCACAATATAATTGGGGCAAGTCGGTTCGCAACACCGACCGTGGGCGGGCTGCCTATGCGCATGCCAGTATGAACATGGATTCAATCCTTGCTGGTTTTGCGCCGGCATTGGGACACCTTATCACCCGTGATGAGTTGCCCGAGACCTACCGATTGCTGGAATATGTCAAGAACGATGCCTGCAAGGCTACCGACTTGGCCAAGGAGGCCTACATGCGCAAGCGTCCTTATGTGCAGTTTTCCGAGCGAACACTTATCCCCGGCAGCGAGGCAAGCCATGCCAACACGGGTTCATTCCCGTCGTCGCATGCTTCCACGGGGTGGGCATTGGCGCTGGTGCTGGTGGAGTTGGCTCCCGAGCATCAAGATGCCATTCTGGTTCATGGATATGAGTATGGGCAAAGTCGTGTGATTGCAGGCTACCACTACCAGAGTGATGTGGATGCCGGGCGACTTGCCGCATCGGCGGCTGTGGCGCGTATTCATGCCGAGCCCGATTTCCTCAGGCAGATGGCCAAGGCTTGCCATGAGTGGGAAGAGCTGCAGCGCAGGCTACAGCTGTAAGTTGCCTTTTCTCATAGGGGGCGATAAGGCTTCATGACCAGCCTTCGGTGAAGCGTGGCGGGGTCGTAATCACCCGTCTTTTCGCCGATGAGCGGCTCGTCGATGACAAGAACAGCGCTGTCGATGCCCACGACGTATAGTGTCAGTTCGTCACCCACATTCACCGCCTTGCCGTTGATGCTGAACGGAAGCACTGCCGATTGGCTGTAGGGATAATTGGTGGTGCCTACGTTCACCGTGCCATCGGTATGAAACACATAATAACTGCGCTGAGTGTACGGAGTCTCTGAGCGTGTGCCGGCCTTGTTTTTATCGTAATAAAAAGCGTAGTTCAATGTCCAGCCGTGGCAGGTCAGGCTGTCGCGAAGTGTTTTCTCGTTGAAACGGGTCATCATCTTCTTGGTTGTGCCGTTTTCCAGAAAAACATAGCCGTCGCCGTCGACCAGGGGTAACTGCGGTGCGTCATCTTTACCGCAGGCGATGAAAAGTGAGACCAGGAGCAGTGTGAGCGCGCTCAGTAGTAGATTTCGCATGTTTTATTTCTTTAGTTGAGATTGCAAAGTTACAAATTTTTGCACAATATTACCTGTTTTTGTAATTTTGCCTTAGAATTACGACAATCATGATATGATAAATATAGAACTCGACCCACGCATCATCCAGGCTTGCCCTCAGGTTCAAATCGGAGCTATCAGAGCCGATGTGGTGAATCATCCCACACCCGACGGCTTGTGGAAACTCATTGAGGAAAAAGCTGAACACGTCAGGATGTCTTACGAGTTGCTGCAAATCAACGAGCGCCCCGCCATTGCTGCTACTCGCAAGCTCTATAAATCGCTGGGCAAAGACCCTGGTCGTTATCGGGTTGCCAGTGAGCAGTTGTGCCGACGTATTATCAAGGGGTTGGGATTGTATCGGCTCACGTCGCTCATTGATGTCACCAACCTTGTTTCGTTCACCACAGGTTATGCCATCAGCGGGCTTGATGCCGACAAAATAGTGGGCGACACGTTGCACATGGGTGTGGGTGAGGCAGGGGAGACCTATTGCGGAATAGGCCGTGGGCCTCTTAATATCGAAGGATTGCCCGTTTATCGTGATGCGCAGGGCGGCGTGGCCACCCCCACCAGCGACGAGGAACGCACCAAATTCACCCTCGACACGCGCACTGTGCAAATCAACATCAATGCTTTCGCTCCCGAGATGCCGCTTGCACAAGCCGTGGAATGGACCGTTCAATTGCTTGAGCAATTTGCCGATGCCACAAAAATCGAAACCAAGATTTTCAGTTTCTCAATACCGTCATGAAAGTACTTCAAATTATTGAAAACAACATTAACAGTCGATACATCGACGAGGTGGCCCGATGCCTGCAAGATGGTGGAATCGTGATTTATCCCACCGACACGGTCTATGCTATGGGCTGCGACGCGCTTAATAACCAAGCCATTGAGCGAATCTGCACCATCAAGGAGATGAAATCGGCCAAGACCAATCTTTCAATCATTTGTGCTGATATTTCAGAAGTGGCACAATATGCCAAGTTCGACAATGTGCAATTTCGGTTGATGAAATCCAATCTGCCAGGCCCGTTTACTTTCATCTTCCCGGCATTGTCAAAGTTGCCCAAGGCATTTAAAGGACGCCGCACTGTGGGTATTCGCATTCCGCAAAACAACATAGCGCTTGCCATTGTCGAGGCGCTGGGAAGGCCTATTCTCACCACCTCAGTTCCCGGTCGTGATGAAGACTACCGGTGCGAGCCGGAGTTGATGGCCGAGGCATTTGCCTCCACGGTTGATATTGTGGTAGATGCAGGCCGTGGCGAACTGCAGCCGTCGACGGTTGTCGACTGCACCGGCGACGACCCAGAGGTGGTCAGGGAAGGAAAAGGCTCGCTCATTATTTGAGAGAGCCTATAGGGGAATATCACGAAAATAGTCGGTTGGCTTGTTCCAGTGTTTCGGGTTTGCCCACGTCGAGCCATAGATACTCATCGGCCGGTTCATAGCCGTGAAACACTTGCTTGGTACATTCGTCGACATAAAACGGCGTGATGGAAAACACTTGCTTGCCGGCGGCGTACTCTTCAAGCAACGGAAAAATGGTAGGCGAAATCACATGCACACCACCAAATGCCCGTCGGCGCAAGGACTGTGTGTCGACGAGTCCTGTCGGGCGCACTTCGCCGGTGCCCATGTGAGTCCATCCACGAGGCGGTTGTTGTGGTCGAGCAAGAAGTAACGTTGCGTGGCGCGTTGTTTCACCAGAACCGACGCCACTGCATGGCTTGCCACGTGGGCCTCATAAAATGTCTTTAGGTCAAGGTCGGTCAAAATATCGGCGTTGTGTACCAGAAACGGCTCGTTGCCATCAAGGAATGGGCGCGCCTGCAAAATGCCGCCACCGGTGTCGAGCAAAAGTTCGCGCTCATCACTGATGTGGATGTCGAGGCCGAATCGGTCGTGATTATCGAGAAACTCAATAATTTTGTTCCCGAAATGGTGGATATTGATGGTGATGTCGTCAAATCCGGCCTCGGCAATGCGGCGGATGACCCTTTCGAGCATGGTGACGCCAGCCACTTCGACCAGCGCTTTCGGCCGGTCGTTGGTGAGCGGGCGCAATCGTGTGCCCAGCCCTGCGGCAAAAATCATAGCTTTCATTCCACCACCGGTGTAAAGGTGCGGTCATGCCCCGACTGCTCTCGGTGCGTGAGCTCGACGCGTACGTTGAACTTTTTGTAAATGTGTTCGGCCATATGCTGAGCGGCATAGACCGAGCGGTGCTGCCCCCCTGTGCAGCCGAAGCATACCATCAGGTCGGTGAAATTACGCTTCACATATCGCTCCACGCTTTCATCGACTAAGGCATAGACATGCTCGAGCCACTGGTCGATGGTGCTTTCCTTTTGCAAAAATCTGATCACGTTTTCGTCAAGGCCGGTGAATGACTTATACTTGTCGTATTTACCCGGATTGTTCAGCGCGCGGCAATCGAAGACGAAGCCTCCACCGTTTCCCGACGGGTCGTGCGGGATGCCTTTTTTGTAAGCAAAGCTCATGACCCTCACGGTGAGTTTCTTCTCGTCGCTTGTGAAGTCTTTGAGATTGACCAGCTCGTCGATAACACGGCTCAGATAAGGGTAGTGTTCAAACGAGGTGTCGGCCACCAGCTTGCGCAGGTTGGCGATAGCCGGTACGATGCTGTTTTTCATGAAGTCGGGCTTTTTCTCAAAATAGCCCCTGAAACCATAGGCACCCAAAACTTGCAGCGTTCTGAACAGGACAAAGAGGCGCAGGTTGTCGTGAAACCGTGCCTCATCGAGCTGTGGAACGTAATTTTTCAGCCGTTCAAGATAGGCTTGCACAAGTTCTTTCTTCAAATCGTCGGGATATTTTGCCCTTGACTGCCACACGAATGAAGCCACATCGTAGTAGTAAGGGCCTTTGCGCCCCCCCTGGAAATCAATGTAGGCCAGCCGGCACTGGGCGGGATGGTCGGCGTCGCCCACGAGCATGACGTTGCGCGACTGAAAATCGCGGTACATGAACGTGTCGCTGGGCACGGCCAGCAAGTCGTGCGTAAGTGTCTCAAAGTCATTTTCCAGCAAATCTTCGTTAAAGATGATGCCGGTGGCTTTCAGAAAACAATATTTGAAATAGTTCAGGTCCCACTTGATGGAGCGCTCGTCGAAGCACTTGGCCGGGTAGCACATGTTGTAGTCGAACCCCTTGGTGCCGCGGAACTGTATGTCGCACAAGTCGCTCATGGAGCGCTTGAGCAAGTCTTTTTCATCGCTGGTAAAGGCATGGGTGATGCTGCTGCGCCTGATTTTATTCCAAAGTATGTTTTCGGGCTTGCGGCCCAGGTCTTCCTGAATGTAGGCCATGTGGTCGTCGCTCACACCGAACACTTCGGGGACCGACAAGCCTTGTGCCTTGAAGTGCCGGGCGATATAGACAAACGCGTCGTTCTCCTCACGTGATTCGCCGATGACACCCACTACCGATTGCTCGCCGCTGAGCCGGTAGTAACTGCGGTTTGAGCCGGCTTTGTCCATCAGTTTGATTTCGGTGGGCTCGCTGCCCACATATTGTTTGTAAAGTTTTGTCAGTCGTTCCATTATGACAATGTTTAGAATTCGGAAGTGAAGTGGAATGTGATGTCGGGAAAATCTTGCTGGGCCATTTGCAGCACATAGCTCGAGTCGGCCAGAAACACGTCACGCCCCTCGCGGTCAAGAGCCATGAACTGGTGCTTGCGTCGCTTGAAGGCCTCCAGCGTGTCGTCATTGTCGCTCTCAATCCAGCATGCTTTGTACAGGTGGATGGGTTCCCAGCGGCATTGCGCGCCGTACTCATGCAGCAGTCGGTACTGAATCACCTCGAACTGCAGCTGCCCCACGGTGCCGATGATTTTTCGATTGTTGAACTGGTTGACAAACAACTGCGCCACGCCCTCGTCCATGAGCTGCTCCACTCCCTTGTTGAGCTGCTTGGTCTTCATGGGGTCGGTGTTCTCAATGTATTTGAACATCTCGGGCGAGAAGCAGGGCAGACCCTTGAAGTGCAGTTCTTCACCCTCGGTGAGCGTGTCGCCGATTTTGAAAATGCCGTTGTCGGGAAGGCCTACGATGTCGCCCGGGAACACATCGTCGATGATTTCCTTACGCTGGGCCATGAACGCCGTCGGTGCCGAGAAACGGTAACTCTTTCCGCTGCGCACATGCTTATAATTCTCATTGCGGTGAAAGACGCCCGAGCACACTTTCACGAATGCGATGCAGCTGCGGTGATTGGGATCCATGTTGGCGTGAATCTTGAAAACGAAACCTGTGAACTTTTCTTCACCGGGTTCCACGATTCGTTCCACGGCTTGCACCGGTTTGGGCGATGGCGCAATGCGTACAAAGCAGTCGAGCAGTTCTTTCACCCCAAAGGTGTTGAGCGCCGACCCGAAGAAGACCGGAGCCACGCGCGCATCGAGGTAATCGAGTGTGCTGAACTCCGGGTAAACACCATCAATCAGCTCAATGTCGTCGCGCAGTTTCTGCGCGTCGTCGGCGCCGACGGCCGCATCGATGGCCGGGTCGTTGATGTCCTTGATTTCCACGCGCTCGGTGACGTGTTGTTTGTCGGGCTTGAAAAGATTCAGGTCGCGTTCATAAATATTGTAAACGCCTTTGAAGTGGGCACCCATGTTGATGGGCCACGATAGCGGCCTCACGCTGATTTTCAGCTCTTGTTCCAGCTCGTCGAGTATGTCGAATGGGTCGCGTCCCTCGCGGTCGAGCTTGTTGACGAAGATGATGACAGGTGTGTTGCGCATGCGGCACACCTCCATGAGTTTGCGCGTCTGTGTTTCCACGCCCTTTGCCACGTCGACCACGATAATCACACTGTCCACTGCGGTGAGCGTGCGGTAAGTGTCCTCGGCAAAGTCCTGATGGCCAGGGGTGTCGAGAATGTTGATTTTATAGTCGCCGTAGTTGAATCCCATGACCGATGTGGCCACTGATATGCCGCGTTGCTTCTCGATTTCCATCCAGTCGCTGGTGGCGGTCTTTTTGATTTTATTTGATTTCACGGCTCCTGCCACATGAATGGCGCCACCGAAGAGCAGCAGTTTCTCGGTGAGTGTGGTCTTGCCGGCATCGGGGTGCGAGATGATGGCGAATGTGCGTCGTTTTTGTATTTCTTGAGTAAGACTTGCCATGTGTGAAAATGATTATTGATTCATGAGCCTGCCGATGCAGTGCCGCAGGCTGTCCTCCCAATATGGGATGGTGATGTGGAATGTGGATTTGATTTTCGTCTTGTCGAGCACGCTGAAATGCGGGCGCTGTGCAGGGGTGGGGTAGTCGGCTGTGAGGCATGGCTCCACGTGGCAT
The DNA here is from genome assembly GCA_017483645.1 of Muribaculaceae bacterium. Classification (GTDB taxonomy): domain Bacteria; phylum Bacteroidota; class Bacteroidia; order Bacteroidales; family Muribaculaceae; genus Sodaliphilus. The sequence goes on from JAFUWD010000085.1 coordinate 6,835, forward strand.
CCGTTGATGGATGCCAGCCGGTGGATGGCTTTGGTGAAGTCGTACCACGAGATGGCGCCTTCATCGGTGAAGTGGTAGATGCCCGGTTGCCAATGTTCGGATTGGATGATGGCAGCGATGGCTCGGGCCAAATCAAGAGCATAGGTGGGTGTGCCAACCTGGTCCACTACCACGCGCAGGGCATCGCGCTCGGCACCCAGTCGGAGCATGGTTTTGACAAAGTTCTTTCCATGAGGTGAATAGAGCCATGCCGTGCGGATGATGATGCTGTGATTGGGTGCTGTTTTGATAATGGCTTGCTCACCGAGGGCTTTAGTCGCTCCATAGACCGACTGTGGGCACACCGTATCATCCTCGCGATAGGGGCGGCAGCCCTTGCCGTCGAACACATAGTCGGTGCTGATGTGTATCAGGTGCGCATCGTGTGCTTGCGCAGCTTCGGCCAGCAGTCGAGGTGCCTCGGCATTGAGCAGGTGGCAACGGTCGGCGTCGGATTCGGCGGCATCGACGGCAGTGTAGGCAGCACAGTTGATGATGCAGTCGATGTCGTGCTCGGTGATGAAGCGGTCAAGGGCTTCGGCACAGGTGATATCAAGTTCGGCCACATCGGTGGGCCACACCTGCAGGTGCGGCATCTCGCCCAGCACCGTGCACACCTCGCGCCCTAACTGTCCATTGGCACCGGTGACAAGTATTTGATTGATGGTTGAGTTCATAATTAAAAATCGTGGTCGTTGTCAAAAATGGGCGATTGCTCGTCTTTTTTGAAAAATGCGGCGAGCATGCCGATGAAGCGCGATATCTGTGCAATGGCCACCCCCGTGCCTTGACTGATTTCCTTGCCCTGCAATTTGAGCAGCAGCACACCGTAGAGGGCGTTGAAGCATGTTTCCAGCTCGCCTGTCTTCTCGGCCTCGGGCATTTTTGCCCTTAGCTCGACGATAAAAGGCAATGTGCGATAATACTCGGCTCCGTATTCGGGAAACTTATCGCTTTTGAGCAGCTGCTGATGCAGGTCGGTGAGACGGATGAGCACATTTTTACAGATTTGCATGTGTCCGTGGTCGCGAATGTTCTCCAGCTCCATCATCTTGATGAGTCCCTCGTACCACTCGCGCATGTCGTGCCGTTGCTGCTCATCGGCATCGAAACGCTGAATGATGTTTCGGTCAATCACGTCGATGTCGAAGTGCGCCGCGCGAATCATGTCCTCCACTTGCCACAAGTAGAGCAAATATTCGGCGATGTTCTCTTTGCGTTTTTGCTGTGCAATAATCATGATGTCCCTTGGGTGGTTTATCCAAACTTGCTGATGTTTCGCAGCATGGTCTCGTTCACAATTTTGATGCGGCGCCCGTCCACGGTGAGGATGCGCTCCTGGACAAATGATGACAGCGTGCGGATGGCGTTGGACGTGGTCATGTTCGAGAGGTTGGCGATGTCCTCGCGCGCCATGTAGATTTTCAGCGTCTCGCCGTCGTCCTCGTAGCCATAGTTGTCACGCAGCAAAATCAGCGCCTCGGCCAGGCGGCCGCGGATGTGCTTCTGGGTGAGAGTCACCATCTTGGTGTCGCTGCTTCCCAGGTGCTTCGACAGCTCGTGGATGAAGAACCATGCCAACTGACGGTTGTCGTCAATGAGCTGCTTCACCAGTTGCATGGGCAGCGTGCCGAGGGTGGCCGGCTCGAAAGCGGCGGCCGTCGACACATAAGGCTCTTCGGCAAAGAACGCGCGGTAGCCGAAGTACTGGATGGGGCGGTAAAGTCGTAGAATCTGCTGGCGCCCCCCGATTCCGTCCTTGAACAGCTTCACCTTTCCCTTGAGCAGGCACCACAGAAACTGGGGCTCATCCTTCTCGGCGTAGATGATTTGATTCTTCTTGAAATTGTGAATCACAAAGTTGTCGGCAATCAGGTGCTTCTCCTCGGCATTGAGAATGGTCCAGATAGCCGCCAGGTCTTCGCTGATGATTCTTTCAAGCGTACTTTTCTTAATCATGTCGTTGCTGGTAACATTATAAAATGCAAAATTACATAATTAATGGGTAATTAGCAACCTTGGGCATGAAAAAGGGGATGTGTCATAAATAAAAAACAACTGTTTTTTGAATAAAATGCTCACGCTCGCAAGGCCTTGAGCAAGCTCAGCTTTGACTCGCAAAATCGCATTTTTCAGTAGTTAATATATATTTTCAACGCCACTAAGTTGGTGGTTGTTTTAAGATTATACAAGTTCTTCACAGTTTTCTATCAAAAATCTTATATGCACCACCACAATCTAAAATTCAAATCCTGCGCGCAGATGCAGCAATACGGCTTTGTTGTCCACATTTCGAACAATGAACCTATTGTTGGCAATTCCCATGGCAACGTTGAGAGCCATTCTCTTGCTCGACCTAAGTCCAAAGCGACAGCCCAACGATAAGTTATAGTAAAAACCACGGCCGTTATCGAGTGCGCCACCCAAGCGTAAATCAAAGAACGGATTGAACAGTGAACGAGTAAAGAACACTTTTGCGTCGCCAAAAATTATATTAGAATTGACCGAGGTTTTCGCTTCAGTGCCATCAGCATTAATTACCGATATTCCATTCATGCGCATGTACTGATATCCTGCTCCCAAGCGCAACCACGGCAGGAACTGATAGCCCTGAACAGTGCTGAAACCAAAAGGCACGGGGCTACGGCCTTCCAACTCAAAGTTATACTCCCCGAGATAGCCATGCTGAGGACCTGTTACGTCAAATTCGCGGGTGAACGCCATATTGTACGGGCGTTTGCGCTTGATGCGGTAAATCTCCGACTGCTGATAAGTAAGAGTATCGCCGTTGCTGGTCACGATTGTTATCGACTTGCCAGGGTCGTAGCTTATCATGCGTCCCGACTGTTTGTGGTCGCCCTTGAAGATAATGGTCACATCCTTCTCACTGAGTTCTTCCACAAGTTGCGCCCTACCAGCAAACGCAGTCACAAGAACGCATATCAATAATAAAAGTTTTAGTCTTGTATTCATATCTTATTCTTTTTATGTTTATATATCTTTATGTGTTAAACTTAATCTAATCACGATGTCGCAAAGTTATAAACATGTTTTCAAATTACCCCCCCACATTTGTTAAACTGCCTTAAAACGAATGGTTTTGTCGGTATTTTTGGGCTCAAAATTCAGTTCATTTGACTCAATTTGAACAAATTGCTGCGGTGGATAATCTCACAAAGCTGCACCTATCGGTGTGGAAAAGCTGGCTTACGCCAGATTATTTATTTTCTTCGTAAGTCTCTTGAGGACATATCTACGGAGTATTGGAGTAATGGAGGATTTTCAACTCCATATTAAAATAGCAAGAGGGTGTGTCAAATTGAAGTGGACCCCAAAAGTTGGACACAAAACTTTTGGGGTCCACTTCAAAATGACACACCCTCAATCTTGTCAGGTGGATTTATGACGAGGTGTTATTTCACCACTTTCACAGTGCTTGTTGTGCCGTCGGTGAACTTGGTGACCACCAGATTCACGCCGTCGAACGGACGGTCGCTCACCTGGCCTGCCATGTTCACATACTTCACGCTGACCACAGCCTTGGCGCTGAGGTCGTCCACACCGGTGATGTTGTTACGCACCACCACCAGCTTGATGGCGTCGCCCGGAGCTTTGGCCATGCCGGCGGGAGTGGCTGCTTCTTCACGCTTGATTTTCAGTGTGAAGTTGCCTCCCTTCTCAATCTTGAAGTTCGAGCCGTCGGTGAGGTCGATTTCGGTGGCACCGGCCATCATGTCCTCGGTGACGAGGAAGAAGCCAGCCTGGTTCTCGTCGACACCGCCAATCCACTTCCAGCCGTCCTTGGCCTGCGGGTCGGGGGTGATGAGCTTGAACTCGACGTTGTCCTCCATGTCGATGGTGGCTTCATCGTCGACCATCTCCACAGGATTCACCTTGTCCCAGCCGTTGAACGAGCCGGTCACATAGTACTTGGCAGGTTCAAGAACGGGCTTGACAACGATGAGCGCCTTCTTGGCGGGCACGGTGGTCTGGTTGTCGTCGGTGGGAATCGAGTAGATACCCAGCTTGGCACCCGAGCAAATCATGTTGCCGGCGTAGTCAAAGTTGATTTGATAGATGGAGCGGTTATTCTTGCAGTCGGCCGTGAAGCTGTACTTGTGAGTGAGCTCAGGAGCTCCGTCCTCGTTCCAGGCCAAGTCGAAGAATTGCAGCACACCCTTGTCATCGTTGATAACCAGCATCTTGCCATCGCGGGTGATGCCGAAGCCGGCCGTCGACGAACCGTCGATGAGCGAGTTGAAGGGCTCGGTGCCCGAGTTGAAGTCGATGGCGCCGTCGGCATTCACGTGGATGAGTGAGGGAACGCCGGTGGTGTTGTTAGGCGTGTAGCGCAGTTGCGAGCACCAGATGCCGCCCTTGCCGTCGCCCATGACATTGAGGTTGCCATTGAGCATCTTGGCACCCACGTTGAAGAATTGCGACGGAGCCTCACCCCATTCGCGGGCGATACTGCCGTCGGGCTGGCCGATGTTGTAAACCACCACATTGTTGCCTGTGCCGCTGGCGTTGAGGATATCCTCGCTGGCGGCAATCAGCTTGGTGTTGGCGCCTTCGCCCTCAATCCAGACCGAAGTGGACGAGCCACCCACGTTCACGCCGTTGTTGACGAAGAGGCCGGCGCCGTTGCGTGTGCCCTGGAAGAACTGTTTGAACTCGCCTTCAAGGTTCGACGGGTCGATGACATAGATTCCCGAGTAGGGGTCGCTCCAGTCGGGCATGTAGACGAAGCCCTCGCTGTCGATGCCCAGACGGAACGGGCTGCTGATCATCATACCATTACCATTGTAGCGCACGCTGTTGATGCGGGTCCAGTCGGGATTGTAAGCCCAGATTCCGTTGCTCTCGTTGGGCTGGCTGATGCGGTTCGAAACGTAGATGCGTCCGAAGTAGTCGCTTTCGGGGCTTGCATCGACGGCGTTGCCAATTTGGCTGCCATAGTCGAATTCACCGTTGGCGTAGTCGTTCAGGCGTACGATGTTGGCAATCTTCTTGCCCACCAGATTCACGGCCCAGTTCATCTCCTGATTCATCTCACCGGGGAGTTCATCGTAGCTGAGGGTGATGGAATTTTCTCCCTCCTTCACGTTGGGAACTTCCACTTCGCCCAGCACATCACCGGTTTCTTTGTCGGTGAAGATGATCTTGGCGCTCTCGGCGTCACTGTTGGCGGTGAATTTGAAGGTGTACTCTTGGTCGCCTTCGGTGTCGTTCAGGCCATAGGCGTAGATACCCTTGACAACGGGTTGCTGAACGCCTTCGGTGGTGAAACGAGTCACCTTGTTGCCAACCATCAGATACATGGTGATGTCAAGGCCGTCGACCTTGGCACCGGCTGCCATATAAGGCAGGGCGCCTTCACCCTCGGCACGGCGTGGTGCGGGAGCGGCAACTTCGAGGTCGGTACCCAGCGTCTTGATGAGTGTGGGGTTGTTCAGTCCGTCGGTGACATCAAAGAGTTTCACGCCTGCCACATTGTTGTTGTCGACATAGGGCGACACCATCATTGAGTGGCCTGCATATTTGAAGAAGCCAACACCGTTCGACACGTTGTCGAGCATGTCGGCGGGCACCTTGCCCATGATGGTGGCATCGACGTTGCTGGTGGTGGCGGGTTTCAACTCATAAGGAGTGGTGCGCTCGCCATCCATCACATAGCGGTCATCGCCCAGAGGCGACACCACGAGCTGCTGATTGACACCGGTCTTGTTTTCCGAAAGTTGCTTCTCAGCGTTGAGGTTATACTCGGTGAAGAGCGTTCCTGTCTGCTGGTCGCCGCTCATGCTCACCAGGATCAGGCGGGTGGCGGTCGATGTGTAAGCAGTGGTGCCGGTGGTGACAAGCGTACATTCTGTAGACGGGCCGCTCACGGCCAGGGTGCGTCCCATGTAGGCGCGGTACCAGTTGGCCGAGAGTTGTGTGTTGGTCCACTCCACGGGGTCGCTGTCGAGGTCGTTCCACTTGTAGAAGCGGAGTGTGCCACGTTGTTCTCCATCGAACACATAATCGTTGTTGATTTGGCAAATCGTGTTGTTGACACCAATCAGTTTGTTGTCGGCGGTGAAAGCAATATCGCTCAGGCGATGGCGGAAGCCCACGTTGTTGGGTTCGCCAGGTGCGATGCCGTTCACGCTCACTTGCTTGATGAGTTGTTTGCTCTTGCCGTTAATCAGATAGATGGCGGGGTCGCCGTTGTTCTCGGTGAGTACCACCAACGAATCGCCGCGAACGATGGTGCGGAGGATGTCGCCCTCCACTGGATACTCCATGGTTTCTTGAGCGAAGGTGTACTCATCGGCCACCGTAGCGTAGGCGGGCTGTTCGGGATCGGGGTAGTTGTAGTAGGTCACCGCGGGGGGCTCATAGCCTTCCGATTCCAGATAGAGTCGAGCATAAGTGGTTTCATCGGCTTTGACTTGATACACAGCCATGCTGTTGGCCACTTCTTGTGTGTACTCGGCACTGATGGTGCCCTCGCTGTAGTCGCCCTGCTCCTTGTAGCCTTCCATGCGGGCGCGCAGGGTGTAGTTGCCAGGTTCAAGGTCTTCAAAGACAAACACGCCATTGTAGTTGTTGTCGACCTGATAGGTTTGCACCACTTGGCCGTCTTTGAGCAGGTCCACTTGGGCACCATTCAGGGGCACCCACTGGTCGATGGAACCCGGAGAGTAGGAATAGAGCGGATGGCTCATCTTCTCGTGCAGGTCTTTGACTGTGCCCATGATGTATCCGTGTGTCTCAGGATTGAGCTTGAAATGGTCACGGATGCCGCGAGCTATGCGCACTCCTTCCTGATGGCAATAGTCGATGTTCAGGGCTCGGTGACGGGCGGGCTGATAGGTGTGGAAATAACCCTCAATCAAGAAGCCAGGAGTGCTCTGGCGCAGCACGCCATAGTAGCCGTAGTTCTTGTTGCCCTTTTCGGTGATAGTGTTGTAATATTCACCGCTCCAGAAGCTGATGTCACCGCGGATGCAAGGATTGGTACGGCTGTAGTAGCTGTTGGGATCAATCTCATCCATATAGTGCGGCCCCCACATGGCCTTGGCCATGTCGTAGCTCTCGGGCAGACGAGGACCGGTGAAATCGGGTTTCTCGCCGATGCTGTTGTTGAACCAATCGTAGTCGGCCGAGCTCTTACCCTGGTCATATCCGCTGTAGAAGATGGCCGGATAATTGGTGGTGGCACCATCGGTGTGTGCGTTGGAGTGGACCGAGATGAACATGTCCATGTTGTTGGCATCCACCTCGCGGGCGATTTCACTCAAAGGACGGTTATAAATCTCATCGGGGTCGTAATTGGTCTTTGTGTAAGGATACGGGCCATTTTTCACGCGCGACATCATCAAGTTCTCTTTCTTCACGCCCATGTTCTGGAGCACGTCGTATAGTTTGAGGCACTTCCACAGGTTGGTGTTGGTCTCATAGAAACCGCAAGTGTCGGGCATGCCGGTCTCGGGCAGATTGGGGTAGGGGATGGTGGCCATCGGGCGGTCGTTGGGACCCCAGCTGCCGTGTCCCGGGTTGATGTAGATACGCACCTCATCGGCCGTCTTGGCCTGCATGGTGCCGGCTGCCATGATTGCAGCCACTGCGAGTAATAAGAATTTCTTCATAGCTGTAATCATTTGGTGACGTTAATCAAATAACTTTCTCCATAGGGAGTGGAGAACACAATCTTGCCTTTGGTAGCCACGGGATACATGGCGATGACCGAATCGTCGGTGAGTGTCTGCACTTGGCCGTCGAGGGTGGCGGCTTTAATCACCGAAGAGGTGGTGTAAACGCCATTGTCCTGGTCAAACATGCCCACGATGGTGCTGTTGTCGTACCACTGCGGAGCGCGGATTTGTCCCAACGATGCCATGATGTTGCCATTCAGGTCGGCCACAAAGGCACCCACGCCGCACACATAGTAGAGCACTTTGTTGCCATCGGGCGAGAGGCTCTCCCAGATGTAGCTGTACTCGGTGCCGTTGGGCGAGAACACCTTGGTGTTGCCGTTCACGGTCATCATGAGCTGGCGATTGTTGATGCTCAGCACCGGGCGGGTCACCGAAGCCTTGCCGGCCAGGGCTTTCTTTTGCAGTTTGCCCTTTTCGATGGCTGTTGCCGTTGCTCCCTCCAGGGCATAGCCTTGCAGGTTGCGGGTGGCTTTCACCAGTTCCTGCTTCGTGCCCGACTCGAGGTTGGTGCTTTTCAGCGAGCTGTAGCGCAGGTGGTTTTGGTTGATTGTTGTTTCCCGGTAGATGACGTTCTGTCCGTCTTCCGAGATTTTCACACTGTAACCGGCACCTTGGGCGTCGGTAATTTGCTTGCTCTCATTGGTTGAGAGGTCAAACTTTGTGAGTCCGGCATTGTAGTCGTCACTCAGCAGGATGTAATCACCCTGCGGACTGATGGCTACCACCTTGGCCAAGGGATTGGCGGGCGTTTCCAGTTTCTGGATGCTACCCACTTCAAACACTTGGGCAAACCCACACAAAGAAGTGACTAAAGCAAGAGACAATAGTGCTTTTCTCATGAGTTTTAAAGGTTTTGGTTAAACATTAAGGTTGGTTTTGGGTTTGTTGTTTTTAACGCCACTAATTTAACGTGAGTTCGACGAAAATAATCAAGCGATAGTCAATTGTTTATCAATTTCTCGCTCGAATTGCAGCATTGGTTTCTTCGGGAAAAAACTGTAAGCGGCGATGCCAGCCATGAGGTTGTTGACGAAGTTGTGAAGC
>JAFUWD010000002.1 GCA_017483645.1 Muribaculaceae bacterium
CGGCAGCAGAAGTTAAAGGAAGATGGGGGCTGAAATGCCCTGAAAGCAAGCCAAACCGCCGTATGCCGAACGGCACGTACGGTGGTGTGGGAGGAAAGGGAGCGAAAACCAAAACTCTCGCTCCCCGACCTACCCGATTGAAAACTGCAAAATGTACAGTTACAAGGTGCGTATGACTCGGCAGGGATTACCTGCTGCAAGGACACCGCTTGGGATGTCGTGAACCACGACCGAGCCACCGCCTATCACGGTGTTGTCGCCGATGGTGACCCCGGGCATGACGCACACGTTGCCACCTATCCACACACTGTTACCCACCCTGATGGGCAGTGAATACTCCAAGCCTTGATTGCGTAGTTGGGGGTCGAGAGGATGACCGGCAGTGTAGAAAGAGCAGTTGGGTGCGATAAACACGTTGTCGCCAAAGGTGACGAGCGCCTCATCCAGGATGACGAGATTGGTGTTGGCAAAGAAATCTTCGCCAATGCTGATGTTGAAACCGTAGTCACAGAAGAAAGGCTGAATGATTTTGAAACGCTCACCAGTCTTACCCAGTAGTTGTCTTATCATTGCCTGCTGGGTCTCGACGTCGCGTGGGTGCAGCCGGTTGAAGTCGTAGCACAGGCTTCGCGTTTTCATCAGAATGTCGAGTAATTCGGTGTTATGAGAGGCTTGGTATAGCTCGCCGCTCATCATTTTCTCCAATTCGGTCATGTTACGGGTTGGGGTTAAATGCGTTCCATCCTTGTGCCTTGATTTCGAGCTCGGCGTTGTCGCGTGTAATCAAATAGGCTCCCAGTTCGGGCTTGGTGATTCGACCGATGAGTCGTGCCGTTTTCATCTGTGCCACTTTTTCATGGTCGGTGAGCGGCACGGTGAAGAGCAACTCATAGTCCTCGCCACCATTCATGGCGGCTGTGACGAGGTTCATGTTCAGTTCCTCGGCCATTACAGCGGTTTGGTAATCGATGGGAATGCGTTCTTCATAAATGCGGCATCCCACCCGGCTGTTGCGACAGATGTGCAGCAACTCGGACGACAACCCGTCGCTCACGTCCATCATGGCTGTGGGGTGCACGCCTAACTGTCGCAGCTCGTCGATTACGTCGCGACGGGCTTCGGGCTTCAGTTGACGTTCGATGAGGTATTCGCGACCGGCAAAGTCGGGCTGAAAGTCCTTGATTCCCTCGCTTACCTCGCGCTCGCGCTCCAGCAGTTGCAGCCCCATATAAGCCGCGCCCAGGTCACCGCTGACGCAAATCAAATCGGTGTCGCGTGCTCCGTTGCGGTACACAATTTCGTCCTTCGGTGCAGTGCCCAGGCAGGTGATACTGATGATGAGTCCTGTGACGCTGGCGCTGGTGTCGCCACCCACGATGTCGACGCCATACTGCTCGCAGGCGATGCGCATGCCAGCGTAGAGCTGCTCAATGTGCTCCAAGGTGAAGCGTTTGCTCACACCCAGTGACACGGTGATTTGGCGCGGTGTGCCATTCATGGCGTAGATGTCGCTCAGATTGACCGCCACTGCTTTGTAGCCCAGGTGCTTGAGGGGCACATAGGTGAGGTCAAAGTGGATGCCCTCAAGCAGCAGGTCGGTTGTGACCAAGGTTTCCAGTCCGTCGTAGTGCATAACGGCGCAGTCGTCGCCCACACCTTTCACTGTTGAGGATTGCACAAGCGGCAGGTTCTCGGTGAGATGGTCGATGAGTCCAAATTCGCCGAGGGTCGAGATTTCAGTTTCTTTCATGATCAGGCGGGTTGAATTGTGACGTAGTGATTGTCGGCAGGGCGGGGTTAATTATCTATACGTTTGACCAATGTGGTGACGAAATCGCGATCCTCGAAATCGAGGAATCCCACCCTGATGGGAATATAGTAGATGCACGAGCGCATTGTGGGCGGATAATAGGCATTGCCCACGATGCGCACGGCATCTTTTTCTGTGGTGATGATGAATTTGCGCCGGCCTTCCAGTTGGTCGAAGACGTGGAAAATCTCGTCGAAATCGGCACGAGAAAAGTCGTGGTGGTCATCATAATGCATCACCTTGACGGTGGCCTGGAACTGCCTGAGATAGCGCACCAGCGGTTTAGGGCTGGCGATGCCGGTGATGCACAATACGGTGTCGGTGGGTTGCAGCCACGACAACGAAGAAATTTGTGGATTGGGCACCGGGAAAACAGGTACCGGGTCGGCATACCGAATATTACTGAAAAACAATTCGGTCGACGGGAATAAATCCAGATTCTCTTTCATCATGCGGATGTCGACAGGCATGATGTCGGTGGGGCACTTGGTAACTATTACCAAATCGCTTTGCAGCAGCCTGTGAAGAGGTTCGCGCAGGGTGCCCAGCGGCAGCAGCTTGTCGTTGAACGGTGGTCGATTGAAGTCCACCAGCACTATGTTCACTTTGGGCTTGACATAGCGGTGCTGGAATGCGTCGTCGAGCAGGATGAGGTTGATGTCGGGATTGATGCGCAGCAATTCGTGGATGCCTTTGCGTCGATTCTCACACACAGCCATGGTGATGAGGCCGTTGTACTTGCGGAATATTTGGAAGGGTTCGTCGCCCAGATCGCGCGCCGACAGTGAATCGCTGGCAAGGATAAATCCTTTGGTTTTGCGCTTGTAGCCACGGCTGAGCACCCCGATGTTGTATCGGCGGCATAGCATCTCGATGATGTACTCCACATGTGGCGTTTTACCTGTGCCGCCCACTGTGATGTTTCCCACAGATACAACAGGAATGTCGAACGATTCCTGTGGAAGCACCTTCATGCCGAACAAAGCGTTTCGAACCCAAACGCCCGCCCCGTAAAGCCATGAGAACGGGGTGAGGATGGCGTTGAGCAATGTGCGGCGCTGCTGCTTGTTGAGTATTTTAGAGAAATCAATCACTTGTGTGAGTCCATTGAACTGTGTGGTAAATGGGTGCTGACTGTCGTTATTGCAGTTTCAGGGGTTCCATCAGACACAGGATGTATTGCCGCTGTGAGATGATTTGCAACTGGCGATGATAGTCATAGAGTTCGCCCAGTTCGCTGCGCATGCGAGCCTCCATTTGCTGCGACATGATGGCGTTGAGCATGGAGCGCCAGTCGGGTTCCAGCGCAGGATAATTCTGGGTTTTGTATTTGTCGGGTTTCATGCCGGCCTTGTTGGCCACCCATTTCACAGCTTGCTCCAGGCCGCCGAATTCGTCGACGAGGCCAATCTGCTTGGCCGTGACACCGTCCCACACGCGTCCTTCGGCAATCTTCTTGATGCTGTCCTGCGACACATGGCGGCCATCGGCACAACGTTTGGTGAATAGCTCATAGCCATTGTTCACCATGCGCTGCAGTGCAGCCAACTGAGTGGCTGAAAGCCGCTTCACCGGTATGCCGAACATTGATGCGCCCATGGCGGCGTTTTTATTGGTGGCCACTTCGCTCGAATTGATGTAGAGATTGTCCCTAATCAATTTTTCGCCGCTGGGAATCATTCCGAAGATGCCAATTGACCCCGTGATGGTGGTTCGCTCGGCAAAGATGCGGTCGGCTCCACACGAGATGTAGTAGCCGCCCGAGGCCGCATAGTCGCCCATAGAGACGGCCACTGGCTTTCCGCTTTCCTTGAACTTGTTGATGGCTTCCCAAATTTGCTCCGAACCAAAAGCGCTGCCACCCGGTGAATTCACCCTGAGCACCATGCCTTTCACCTTGTCCTCCTTGATGAGGTCATAGATAATGTCGGACAATTCCTCGCTGTCGATACCATCGTTGCTGCCCATGAGTCCGCCTCCAGCGCCATCTATTTCACCTGTGGCATAGACCACGGCTATCTGGTCGCTGCTGGTGGTCTCCTCAAGGTCTTGTGCCAAGTCTTCGGGATAAACCAGCTTGAGGTCGTCCTCTTCGTCTACATTGGTTTTGGCCTTGAGTTTGTTCTCGAAGTCGTGGCGATAGCACAGGCCGTCCACGATTTTGTATTTCAGCAGTGAATCGGGCTCCATGGTGACCAGCAGGCTGTCGGCCAGCTGGTTGATGCGTGCGTTGGTGAGTTTGCGGCCTGCGGCCATGGTGTCGGCTAATTCTTTCCAGATGGCACCCAGGTAATGCTCTTGTTGCAGCCTGTTGGCTGGTGAAATGCTGTCGAGAATATAAGGCTCGACGGCGCTCTTAAATGTGCCCACTCGAATCACCTGCATCTCCACGCCCACCTTGTCGAGCAAGCGCTTGAAGAATGGTGTGACCGATGCGAAACCATGGATGTCGACCGCTCCCACGGGGTTGATGAAGATGCTGTCGGCCACGCTGGCCACATAGTAGTCGCCTTGGTCTATGCCCTCGTTGCCGAACGCCCAAATCCACTTGCCCGACTGCTTGAAGTCGGACAATGAACGGCGAAGTGCTTCGCGAGTGGCCGGTGAGGCGGCGCCGCCCTTGCAATCGAGCACAATGCCGTCGATTTTCTTGTTGTCCTTGGCTTCCTTGATGGCGCTCATCAGCACATTAAGCCCGGTAGACTTTTGCTGTCCATCTGTCATCATGTCCATCATGGATGATTTAGCGCTTCCGCCTCGCTCGTTGATGTCGCCGTCAAGAGCGATATATAGAATGGAATTTTTGTCGACCGATGCGGTTTTCTTGCTTCCCATGGCACTTGTTCCCATGATGGCAAAACTCATAATCATCGATGCGATGATACAAAAAAACAGTGCCAGAAACGCTCCGACGAACGAACCGCACACGATGAGCAAAAATTTCTTCATCATAACCTATGTCGTTTTTAATTTGTTAGTTGTCAATTGTTTGTTAATGTGGCAAACAGCTTGCAATGCTATCTGCTGCATGCAATTTACAAAGATAGAAATTTATTTTTAATTTCAACCGAAATTCCGGGCCACCTGCAAAAATATGTGTGTTAAATTTTATTTATTGCATCGGTTAGAGCAAAAAACTGTACCTTTGCGTGTTCAAAAACGCAGAGGATATGGAAAACGCTTATAAAAAACTGTTGGGCTATATATTGCCTATTGA
>JAFUWD010000013.1 GCA_017483645.1 Muribaculaceae bacterium
GGAGATGATAGACTTCTACTTGAAGAACCGCGGGGAGATAGACCGCAGGAATGAGCGTCAGGCTGGCGCCGCTGTGGCACAGCAGCAAACGGGACGGGATGAGGTGAGCAAGCGTGAGAGGGAATATCGTGAGCAGAAGCATGGTAAGTCGTCTGCCGGAGTGACCAGCAAGACATGGCTGCAGCGTGCCGGGGAAGAGTCAGCGGATGCCTTGTCGCAGGAGGGCACACGCCCCCGGCCTTCGGCCACCATTCCCGAGCAGAGCTCGCCTACCCGTAGCCTTTCCTCTAACTTAGAGGGGGAGCTGGCGTTGCGTGACGGGCTGGTGGAGTTGATGCGCGGTGCTGGCATCGAGGTGGTGACGGACGCTGCCGAGGGTCAGCGCGTGCTGGACGCTTCGAAGCGCGCCTGGGAGGCGCTTGCCGGGATAAAAAAATCAGCGCAAGAAACCGCTCTACCGGAGGATGAAACCTCTTTCAAAGGAACAGTCATTTCTTCCACTGACGGCGCAAAGGTACTACAAAATCTTGAAAGTGGCATTACCGCACTGCGAAAAATTGCAGATGGAGCCGAAAGTGTGCCTAATGCTATGACGAGAGAAGACTTGTCGCAGTTCGGTGGAGATAACAATATTACATTTTTGTTCGGTAAGCCTGGTGACCCATCTCGTGGCTACAAGGGTGGTTATGGTATTGCTCACATTGGCGGTAAGCATGGAGCGGACACCTTGCTTCATGTTCTTAATGTGATTGCCAATGGAAAGATTGACCGCTATGTGGAGGGTAATAAAACCGTTGTGTTAAGCGATGGCGACTATGAGGTCGTGCTTGGTTTAACTCGCTTTGGTGATAAAGAGACGTGGTTGTTCAATGGCTGGAAAAAAGATGAAAGAGCTGGTGCAGGCGGCGAGGTTAGTACTCACTCCGTCGCTACGCAAGCCAACCCTACGTTTAGTCGTGAAGACTTGGGAGCAGTTCTTTCGGACGCAAAGGTACAACAAATTATTGATATAGCGCAAAATCCGGATGGGAAAATGCGTGAGCACCGAGTGTGGCACGGCAGCGGCGCGGAGTTTGACGCGTTCGACCACTCACACATGGGTGAGGGCGAGGGCGCTCAGGCTTACGGCTGGGGCTCCTATGTGACGGAGGTGGAGGGCATCGGGCGCGCTTATGCTCGTTCGTCGGGCGGCCGGCGAGTGTTTTACGACGGGCGCGAGGTTGACCCTCAGAGCCGCGGCACGCTGGCGGAGCAATGTTACGCGGCGGTGGCGCGCAGGGTGCTGGACGGGAAGATGACTGCCGGAGAGTACATCGCCGACCGGCTGGCGCATTATGACATGCAGCTTGTGCACTTGCGTGAGAGCGGCGGCGAGCAGTTCGTCGCCGACACTGAGAAGGTGCGTGATGTGTTCGCGTCGATGGACGCGGATCGGTTTGAGCTGGTGGAAGGTCCTGCTGTGCTCTACGAGGTGGAGGTGCCTGACAATGACGGGGGGAACTATTTGCAGTATGACAAGCAGATGGGAGCACAAGGCGATGCTCTGGAGCGTATTGATAATGAGTTGACGGCTCGTGGCTGGCATCGTAGCGAACAAAATGATGTGCAGGTTCAAAATCAGATTGTTCGTTTTGAGAAAGGCGGAAAGGACATCATCCTCAGGCCAGTGCAACAGGGCAGGGACTTGTATGCTGAATTGGAGAATGGTCTGGGCGGCGCCAGGGCGGCGAGTGAGTTTTTGCGTGATTGCGGTTTTGTGGGCATCGTGTACCCTGCTGAGTACCGTAGCGGCGGGCGCATTGACGGCGCTAAGGACTATGTGATTTTCGACGAGGGCGACTTGAGGATTGAGGGTCGGACGCGTCTGCTGCGCACGTCGCAGGGCGAGGTGTACGGCTTTGTGAAGGGCGGGAAGATTTACCTTGACCCGCGAATCGCGACGGCTGAGACGGCTGTGCATGAGTACACGCACCTGTGGTGTGCTGCGCTGCGCGCGGTGAACCCGGCTGCGTGGTCGCGGCTGAAGGAGGTGCTGCTGGGCGAGAAGGACGTGGTGGATTATGTGAAGCGGCTGTATCCCGAGCTGGCCTTGTCGCAGGAGGGGTCAACGAATGACGCGAATGGGACGAATGGTGCCTTGTCGCAGGGGGACACACTCCCTCGGCCTACGGCCACTCCCCCTAACTTAGGGGGAGAGTTAACGGCGTCGCAGGGGGACACACTCCCTCGGCCTACGGCCACCATTCCCGAGCAGAGCTCGCCTACCCGTAGCCTTTCCCCTAACTTAGGGGGAGAGTTAACGGTGTCGCAGGGGGACACACTCCCTCGGCCTACGGCCACCATTCCCGAGCAGAGCTCGCCTACCCGTAGCCTTTCCCCTAACTTAGGGGGAGAGTTGAGTGATGAGCTGATGGAGGAGGTGATGGCGCACTACAGCGGCAAGCGCGGTGCCGAGCGTCTGCGCCGTGAGCGTGAGCGTGAGATGTCCAAGGCCAATGGCATCCTGAGCAAGGCTCGTGTGACGGCGCTGTTTGACAGGTTGCGGCGGATGCTGGACAACTTCTGGTTAGAGGCTCGTCATTTGTTTGCCGGTAAGGTCGAAGGTGTGGAGAAGTTGGGTGCCGCGGACTTCGCCGACATGGCGCTGGGCGACCTGCTGCGCGGGTTCAATCCCGCTGAGGAGGTGCGCAAGCTGCGCGGCGACGCGCACAAGGCGGCTCAGTTGCGGCTGGTGACGGCCGTCAACCCGATGGAGGACACCTATCACACGGGCATTCGCTCGATTGACGACATCAAGACCTTTGCCGAGGCTGTGGACGAGGGCGAGGGCATTGACAGCTACCCCGACTTCACCGAGGATGACGCCCTCGGCGCTCTGGAGCGTGGGCGCGCGGTGGTTTACAGCAGCTATCCGATAGCGCCGGGTGTGTTTGTGAGCATGAGCCGCATGGAGGCTGAGGAGTATGCCGGCGGCGGCGAGGTTTACAGCATGGAGGTTCCGCTGGAGGATGTGGCGTGGATTTATGCCAGCGAGGGTCAGTATGCTCCTGTCGAGGGTTCAACGAATGGCGCATCGTCGCAGGAGGAGACTACAAAGAGAACAAAGGGAACGAATGCAGCGTCGCAGAGGGGGGCTATGCAGGACCAGCCGATGTTCCACTTCGCGGGGGAGCGTGGAGCGGCGTCGCTTGACGCCGTTGACCGTGGTGAGCGCATCTTGAACCGCGATATTGCCGAGCAGATGGAGCGTGAGGGCAAGGACGCGCGTGCCATCAAGTTCGCTACCGGTTGGGAGCGCGGCAAGGACGGCAAGTGGCGCTATGAGATAATGGACTTCGACGACTTCACTTCGTCGGGCAATATGCGCTGGTATCGTGATAACCCTGACGCGATGCGCCGTCGTGAATTGCTGTTAAAACAGAATAAATCAATCTTCAATAGAGGAGAGGCATTGAGTGCTGCCGAGCGTCAAGAGCTCGATGCGCTTGATGAGCAGTTCATGGGGTATGACTTGTCGAAGCCGCGGCGCAATCCCGACGCGCTGACAGTGGAGGATTTTGTGGATGCGAAGGAGTTGTTTGCCGCATATCCCGAGTTGCGTGACGTGCGCGTCAAGCTCGTGCATGACCCGAACATGGTTGAGGGCGGTTCTTACTCGAGCAGCACGTCGGTGTTTGCTGATGTGCTGAACCCGAACGCATCGCCAACGGTCAATCGTGTGATCACTATCAACACCGCCAAGTCGAGTTTCAGCATGGATAAGACGATGGCACATGAATTGCAGCACGCGATACAGGAGATAGAGGGCTTTGCGCGCGGCGGCAGCGTACGCAGTCAGACAGACATTGACTATGCGAAAGATTTGCGTCGCTCGGCGATTGAGCGCCTGAAGCGCGATATTGAGAGCGAGACTCGTTCCATCGAGAGAGCCAAAGAGCTGATACGTCGGTCGGATGATGCCATCAGCAAATCGGATAACAAACGATATATCAAGCTTGAGAGGGAGTCTACACAAAGGCACAGGGAGTGGCTGCCGTCATGGGAGAGCCATCTGTCAGAGTTGCGTCGTGAGTTGGCCGAGAAAGAGGGAGAGCTCGCGTCGCTTGAGAACATGACAGCCCGCGATTTCGGGCAGTATCGTCGCCTTGCCGGCGAGGTGGAGGCACGCAATGCTGAGCGACGCATGGGCAAGAGTGCGGCTGAGCGCCGCGGCAGTCTCGCGGAGGACACCGAGGATGTGTCCCGCGGAGATCAGATTGTGCACTACGCCTCAGACGAAAACATGAAGCGTGAGGGCGACGGGGAAGAAAAATCATACAGGGGCAAAGAAAATCTACTCGAAGATGATGATATTCCGGAAATTATTGCTACCTTTGTACCAGCGGACAACCTGAATGAGCTTGCTGAGCCCATCGGCATCCTTGAAAACGCTGATGCTGAAGAATGGGTAGAACGGCACAAGGAGACGTTGCTCAAGCGTTGTCGCGAATTAGCACATCCCCAAAACGTATTAGACCCCGACGCGGTACGCAATATATTACAGCTTATAGGTTACAACGGCAGGAACGTGCCGGCCTATAAGAAAGCCGGTAATATATTGGTTGCCGAGTTGTTCAAGCGTCAGATGGCCGAGGCCGTGGCGCAAGGCAATCCGTCGATTACTTTCATGTCGGGCATTGGCGGCGCAGGCAAAGGCACAACGCTGAGGAAAGGTGGCATTGACACAAGTGGCCGTGGCGTGGTGTATGACGCGGCGTTCAACGACATGAAGAAACTATTCAGCAAGATGGAAGAAGCCGCCGCTGCCGGAATGACCGACATTGAGGTGATGGTTGTTCACAACGACGCGCTGACGGCGTTCCAGAACACGGTGAACCGTGGAAGGAACATGGGTCGTTTCTTGGGAGTGAACTACTTCTTGGAGAGTTACAGGGAAAGGAAAGGACTTGTCAAGTACATTGCGGAACGTGCTCACGAGTTGGGCGTTCATGTTACCATCCGTCCGCTGGACAACGCTGGCAACGCGAGCCGTGGCAAAATGAGCGTTGAACGGGCGATAGCCGAGTGGGATTATAATCCCGAACATTATGTTGCAGATATTCTAAAGTATTTAAACGATGAAATACAGCAAGGAAGACTTACAGAAAATCAAATTGCCTCTGTCGCAGGAGACCTACCAGTTCTTGTGCGAAGTTTGGGAGAAGGATTTGGTGCCTCGGGAGGAATGGCCGGAAGGTCTGTTCGAAGCCTTTTGGGAGATGCGCTGGCCAGAGTACTGGAACGATTAGAAAGCGATACAGAGCAATCAGCCGAGGGTGGTGCCGGGTATCGTGAGGTAAGCGATGAGGAACAGATTGCTTGGCTTGAGTCGCAGCCGAAGATGCGCAAGCTGTACCGCTCGATGGTGCTTATCGACGGCAAGTTGTACCCTCCGATGTCGAGCCGTGAGAGCGATACCGGCGAATTGCGCAATCCCGAGGAGCTTGGCAAATGGACGGAGAGCCAGGAGCGTCCCGACCTTGCGTTCTATGACGAGAAGACGGGGAATTGGTATTTCAAGCTTGTCAAGAGCAACGGCAAGCGTCTTGAAAAGGTGCTTTACAATCCTTATATCCACACGTCGACGACGATGCTTAACGACCAGTTCAAGGAAGCGCAAAGCCGTCCGGACTTGGTGGTTGTTGAGATGGAAATCCCCATTGGCGAGCTTGACGGTGTTTACCGCGCCGAGCGCGCCGCCGACCCGACTGGTCGCAAACCCTGGAATGCAGGTGCGATACAGAAATACCTTACCGGCACTCGTGACGTGATATTGAGCCGCTGGGCAAAGCCGTTGCGCATCGTGCCCAATGACGAGGTGGCACGCCATATCTACGACATGATTAAGGGTCGCATCGAGGTGATGCCGACGAATGTAGTCACGCCGCAGGTGCGTGCGGAGATGGAGAAACTGGGCGTGCAGTTTGTGGAGACCGACAATAAGGGCAACCTTGTGGGCGGTGAGCATGCCGGCGAGTCGTGGACCAACGTGTACGGCAACCGCAACAAGAAAGCCAACCGCGTCAAGAAACCTCAACGTGCCGGCAACACCCGCGCGATGCAGGAGCGTGCTGTGGCGCTTGGCGAGAAGTTGGGTGTTCGTGTTCGTCTGATTGAGAGTCGCAGTGAGTTGCCGTCGTCATGGAGTGAAAAGAAGAAGCGTCGCCGCAAGGGTTGGTTCGACCCGGCTACCGGGGAGGTGGTGATTGTGGTGCCGAACAATAACAGCATAGCTGACGTGGAAGCCACGGTGCTTCATGAGATTGTAGGCCACAAGGGCTTGCGCGAGTTGTTCGGCAAAGACTTTGACGCGTTCCTGGACAATGTGTTCGGCAACGTGGCCGAGGATGTTCGCCGCCGGATTGTTGGGCTGGCGATGCGCAAGGGTCTGGATTTCCGCAAGGCCACCGAGGAATACCTTGCGAGCCTCGCAGAAAGCACCGAGTTTGACAAGCCCGAGAACCGGAGCGCATGGGAGAAGGTGAAGGACTTTTTCATGGAGATGCTGGGCAAGGCAGGCATCCGTCTGTCGCGTCCGTTGACGGACGACGACCTGCGGTATGTGTTGTGGCGCAGCTACCAACATCGTGTAGAACAAGGCGCGCTTGGCGTGGCCGAGGACGTGGTGATGCGTGAGCGCTTGGGCATCGACAGCAGTGCCGACGAGAACATGTACCGTGAGGTGGATAGCATGACTGATGAGGAAATCAAGGAGCATTTGCATGGCATCAAGAGCCGCCATGGCCTCAAGTCGCGAAGTGTGATGGCTGTCATCAACAACGAGCACGACCTTGAGGTGCTTCGTGGAAAGATTGATGACGAGGTATTTGACAAGGTTGTAGAGAATTTCCACAATCCGAATATCTTTGGGTGCTGTGATGTTTCCTCCGGCTTTATATTCATATTCCCTCACAAACAGCAGACCCTTGAAGCAGTTGAGAGCACATGGTGGCACGAAAGCACCCACATTGCGTGGCATGACATTGACATGGCGGACAAGGAAGAATGCGGTCTTGCCGTACTCGAATGGCTAAAACGCGAGTCGCCCTATCATTATGAGATGATTATGCGCGGGCCATATAGTGCAGGCGAGAGAGCGGAGGAGGCCGCTGTGCGACTTGTTCAATATATTGTAAACAAACAAGGCGCAGATACTTTTTTAACAACAAGTTTCATCGGGAACGAAAAAATTGCTAAATTGGCAACCGTTTTACAATATTATTTCAATAATGGACAAGAAAAAACCAACGATTACATTCGACTTCGACAATCCACCAGCGCCAACTCGTCCGCCAATGGACGAGAGCAAGCCGATGTACGACGCGAAACTGGAGTTGACACCAGAGCAATCGGAGCAACTTCTGAAAGCAGCCAAAGAAGCGGGACTGATAGTTCACGAATAAGGAACGAGTACGGTGTTCGTGACCGTGCTGTGGCCCGTGCCGCGTACGAGCGGATGGTGAGCAGCGGCCGTTATCAGTTCCGTGAGGCTGTGCAGGACTGCATGCTGGGCTTGAAGCGTCTGTACCAGGCCGTGCTGGGCAAGGACACCCGCATGGAGGATATTGCCGCCAACGAGAATGCGTACGTGGCCGAGAACCTGATGAGCAGTGTGAACGCCGCCGAGCAGCACGAATACTATGTGCGCTACATGCAGCCGTTGCTGGATGCCATCAGCAGGCTGTGCGGCAAGGATGCCGCCGCTCGTGAGGCGATGACCGACTACATGATGGCCAAGCACGGGCTTGAGCGCAACCTTGTACTTGCCGAGCGTGACGCACGTGAGGCTGAAGCAGCAGGTGGCGACTATAACGATGCTTACGCTTCCTGCCGTGAGCGCGACTATGCCGGCTTGACGGCATTGACCGGCGAGGCCGATGTGGCAGCCGCCGAGGCCGCGGCGCAGCAGATGGTTGACGATTACGAGCGCGACCATGAGGTGGGCGAATTGTGGGATGCCGTGCATCATGCCACCGGTGCCACGCTGGAGAAGATTTACCGCAGTGGTCTGCTGAGCAAGGAGCGTTATGAGCAAATCCGGCAGATGTTTGAGAATTACATCCCGTTGCAGGGTTGGGACGAGACCACGAGCGACGAGGTGTACGGCTACCTGACGAGCAAGGACGGCCCGTTGACCGGCAGTCCCATCAAGCGCGCCGAGGGTCGCAGCAGCAAAGCCGACGACCCGATAGCCACCATCGGCCTGATGGCCGACACCGCCATCCGCCAGGGCAACCGCAACCTGATGAAGCAGCGTTTCTTGAACTTTGTGCTGAACCACCCGAGCGACGCGGTGAGCGTGAGCGACCTGTGGCTGCGGTATGATGCCGCGCTCGACGAGTGGGTGCCGGTGTTTGCCGACATCGATGCGAACGACAGTCCCGAAGATGTGGAGCGCAAGGTCGAGGCCTTTGAGGCGCGGATGTGGGGTGTGGAAGTAGGGATATTATACTTTAATAGATGATTTTCACAAACATTTAGACTGGAAAAGGGGTAGATAATAGGAAAAAATAGTAAATTTGTACGTTTTTTATAACCTTGTTAAAAACTCAATTTATTAACTTAAATAACTCTAAAACAAACTACGTTATGCAGATTTCACACATCGAACATGTAGGAATCGCCGTCACCAGTCTGGAAGAGGCCATTCCTTTCTACGAGAACTTACTGGGTTTCAAATGCTTCGCCATCGAAGAGGTTGAGGACCAACACGTGAAGACCGCTTTCTTCAAAGTGGGCCAAACCAAGATTGAGCTGCTTGAGGCCACCAGCCCCGAGAGCGCTATCGCCAAATTCATCGAAAAGAACGGCGGCCGCGGTGGCATCCAGCACATCGCATTTGCCGTGGAGGATGGCGTGGCCAACGCATTGGCCGAGGTTCAGGAAAAGGGTGGCCGCGTGCTCGACAAAGAGCCGCGTCGTGGCGCCGAAGGCCTGAATATCGCTTTCATGCACCCCAAAACATCGTGCGGAGCTCTCGTTGAACTTTGTGAAGACCCTAACAAAAAATAATCCCTGCACACAATGAGTAAACAACTCGAAAAAATCCAAGAGCTGATTGCAAGGCGTGCCGAGGCGCGTCTGGGTGGTGGCGAGAAAGCCATTGCCAAGCAGCACGAGAAGGGCAAATTCACTGCCCGTGAGAGAATCAATATGCTCCTTGACGAGGGCAGCTTCGAAGAGCTTGACATGTTTGTGAAGCACCGCTGCACCAACTTCGGCATGGAGAAGAAAGCCTACGACGGCGATGGTGTAGTCACAGGCTACGGCACGGTCGACGGCCGTCTTGTCTACGTCTTTGCCCAGGATGCCACCGTGTTTGGCGGCTCTCTGAGCGAGACCATGGCACTGAAGATTTGCAAAATCATGGATTTGGCCATGAAGCAGGGTGCTCCTGTGATTGGACTGAACGACTCGGGCGGCGCACGCATCCAAGAAGGCATCAATGCTCTGGGCGGCTATGCCGAGATTTTCCAGCGCAACATCAACGCCTCGGGCGTGGTGCCCCAAATCAGCGCCATTCTGGGTCCGTGTGCAGGCGGTGCCGTGTACTCCCCTGCCCTCACCGACTTTATCATCATGGCCAAGGGCATCTCGTTCATGTTCCTCACCGGCCCCAAGGTGGTGAAGACCGTCACCGGCGAGGATGTGACGCAAGAGCAACTGGGTGGTGCCACGGTGCACGCCAGCAAGTCGGGTGTGGCTCATTTTGCCGCCGAGACCGAGGAGGAAGCCCTCACCATCATCAAGCAGCTGTTGAGCTACATGCCGTCGAACAACATGGAGGAAACGCCTCGCCAGCAGTGCAGCGACCCCATCGACCGCACCGAGGACATCCTGAACCAAATCATCCCCGAGAGCGCCAACGACCCGTACGACATGTACCAGGTCATCAGCGCCATCGTCGACGACGGCGAATTCCTTGAGGTGCACCGTGACTGGGCCAAGAACATCATCGTGGGCTTCGCACGCTTCAACGGCCAGGCTGTGGGCGTGGTGGCCAATCAGCCCCAGTGCATGGCCGGTGTGCTCGATGTGAACGCCTCGCGTAAGGGCGGACGCTTTGTGCGCTTCTGCGACGCTTTCAACATTCCTCTGGTCACGCTGGTCGACGTGCCGGGCTTCCTGCCGGGTACAGGACAAGAATACAATGCCGTCATCATGAATGGCGCCAAGTTGCTTTACGCCTACGGCGAAGCCACTGTGCCCAAGGTCACCGTGACCCTGCGCAAGAGCTATGGCGGCAGTCACATCGTGATGAGCTGCAAGCAGCTGCGCGGCGACATGAACTACGCATGGCCCAGCGCCGAGATTGCTGTGATGGGAGCCGCCGGAGCCGCCGGCATCCTTTATGCCAAGGAAGCCAAGACCGCCAAGGTGGCCGCCACCGAAGCCAAAGAGGCAGGCAAGGACGACGAGGCCGCAAAAATCATGGCCGACTACAAAGCCTTTATCCAGCAAAAAGAGGAAGAATACAACAACCTGTTCTGCACACCGTACAATGCAGCCAAGTATGGCTATATCGACGATGTGATTGAGCCGCGCAACACCCGTTTCCGCGTGATTCGCGCCCTGGAGCAGTTGCGCACCAAGAAACTCCTCAACCCGGCCAAGAAACACGGTAATATTCCTCTGTAATGCGTCTCGACCGACATGAATAGAAAAATATTTCTTATTATCACGATGATTGCAGTCACTGCACTGTCGTCGCTGGCTCAGGGGCGCAAAGAATTGCGTTTCAACGAGGTGATGACGGTCAACGACAGCAGTTTCATCGATCAATATGGCCGACACGATGCCTGGGTTGAGATTTTCAACAGCAGCTATGGCACAGTAGGCATGGAGCAGATGTTTGTCACCAATCAACTCATCGACATACCCCAGGATGGCCCCAAGCCTAAGGACTTTCTGAGCGCTTACGGCCAGGAGCATCCCGACGTGTGCTATGAGATTCCGCGTGGTGACAAAGACACAAAGGTGGCTCCGCGCACTCATGTGGTTTTCTTCGCCGACGGCAACACGGCAGCAGGTGCCACGCACTTGTCGTATAACCTCGACGCCTCACGCGAGAACACCCTCTACCTCTATGATGTAAATGGCGACTTAGTCGACATGGTGGTTATTCCCGCCAATCTGCCAGCCGACCATTCTTACGCATTGGCCCAAGATGGCGATAGCCATTCGGTGACCGACGGCAAGCCCCAATTCGATGCTCAGGCATGGGCTGAGCGAAACGGCGCCACCGATGAATCTGCCATCACCCCCGGCAAGTTCAACAAGGGCGTTGTCAACGAGAACATTGAGAAGTTTGCCAAGGAAGACCCTCGTGGCGGCATCATTTCGGTTGTGGCCATGGGCATTGTCTTCTCAGCACTGCTCATGCTCTTCATCCTGTTCTTCCTCTTCGGCCAGGCCAACAAAGCAGCCGGACAGAAGCAGGAAACCGACAACGAGCCTGCCAAGCTGGCCGAAGTGCCCGCTGCAACCAATGGTAGCCAAGCCGACGATGAAGTGATGGCAGCCATCTGCTTTGCGCTGTACCAGCACCTCAACGCCCACGACCAGGAGAGCGGCGTGCTCACCTTTGACCGCAACGCCAACACCGCCTGGAGCGCGAAGTCATCGCTGATGCGCGAATTGCCGCAGCGTCGATAAGTTTAAGTTTTCACTTTATTAGATTTACATCAAGCAATGAAAGAATACAAGTATAAAATCAATGGTAACGACTATACCGTTGCCGTTGGCGACATTGAGAACAATATCGCACACATCGAGGTCAACGGCAAGGCTTACGACGTGGAACTGCCCGAGCAGCCCAAAGCCGCTCCTGTGGTGAAGCGCGTGGCTGTGGCCGATGCCCCCGTCGCCGCCAAACCCGCTGCCAAGAAGGTTGCCGCCGCAGCCGGCGATTTCGTGATTGCCTCGCCGCTTCCCGGCGTCATCAAGGAATTCTACGTCAAAGAAGGCCAGCAGGTCAAAGCCAACGATGTGGTGTGCATCCTTGAGGCTATGAAAATGGGCAACGAGATTCACGCCGGCAAAGATGGTGTGGTCAAGTCGATAAATGTTGCTAAGGACGAATCGGTGCTTGAGGGTACCACTATCATGGTAATTGCATAAGGCCTATGGTACTGCTCGACATCGCCAGCAACCTGCAACAGTTCTGGCACTTCACAGGTTTTTACAACTGTGAATGGACCAATCTCATCATGATTTGCGTGGGCCTGTTCTTTATCTATCTGGCCATCAAACATGATTTTGAACCCATGCTGCTCGTGCCCA
This sequence comes from Muribaculaceae bacterium, assembly GCA_017483645.1. GTDB lineage: Bacteria > Bacteroidota > Bacteroidia > Bacteroidales > Muribaculaceae > Sodaliphilus. Next base: position 12,322 of record JAFUWD010000013.1, read on the forward strand.
TCGGCTTCGGTATCCTTATCGGAAACATTCCGTTCCAGCCCGGCAACGAGATTGGCATCTACGAGGAAGGCTCGGTGCTGAACATCCTTTATCAGGGTGTTCGTCAAGGATGGTACCCCCCGCTCATCTTCCTGGGCATTGGTGCCATGACCGACTTTTCGGCACTGCTGGCCAATCCCAAACTGATGCTGGTGGGTGCAGCCGCGCAATTCGGCATCTTCGGGGCTTACATGATTGCTCTGGCGTTAGGCTTCATGCCCGACCAGGCCGGTGCCATCGCCATCATTGGCGGTGCCGACGGCCCCACCGCCATCTTCCTGTCGGGCAAACTGGCCCCCAACTTGATGGGTGCCATCGCCGTGTGTGCCTACAGCTACATGGCCCTGGTGCCGGTCATCCAGCCGCCGGTGATGCGTCTGCTCACCACCAAGAAGGAGCGCCTCATCAAGATGAAGCCCGCACGCAAGGTGTCGCAGAACGAGAAGATTCTCTTCCCCATCTTCGGATTGATTCTCACCTGCTTCTTTGTTCCGAGCGGACTGCCGCTGCTGGGTATGCTGTTCTTCGGCAACCTGCTGCGTGAAAGTGGTGTGACCAAGCGCCTGGCCAACACGGCCAGCAACGCCATGACCGACATGGTGACCATCATCCTGGGCATGACCGTGGGTGCCAGCACCCAGGCCAGTGAATTCCTGACCAAGGAGACGATTTTCATCTTCTTCCTGGGCTTCTGCGCCTTCGTCATCGCTTCGGCTTCGGGCGTGCTGTTTGTGAAGTTGTTCAACCTGGTTTTGCCGCAGGGCAAGAAGCTCAATCCGCTCATTGGCAATGCCGGCGTGAGTGCTGTGCCTATGGCAGCTCGCATCAGCAACGACCAGGGCCTCAAGTACGACCCGAGCAACTACCTGCTCATGCACGCCATGGGTCCCAACGTGGCCGGCGTCATCGGCAGCGCAGTGGCAGCAGGTGTGCTGCTGGGCTTCCTCGGATAAAAAAGGAACGACAGCGCATTATCACCGTATTTATATTATACGCGGGAACACCCCTCACAGGTGCTCCCGCGTATTTTGCTTGCCCGGGGCTGTTCATTTCCAACATCGGCTCTTGCGGAAATAGGTTTTTTGTAGTAAATTTGTAGTCAAATAAAAGGGCCATGAAAGAAAAACCCATCATCTACCAGCTTCTCCCCAGGCTGTTCACCAATCCCTGCAACAGCTGCATTCCAGGTGGCACTATCGCCGAAAATGGCGTAGGCAAAATGAACTCCATCGACAACAAAGTGCTGCGCTCACTCAAGTCGCTGGGAGTGACCCATGTGTGGTATACAGGCATCATCGAGCACGCCACCTGCACCAGCTATGCCGCGCACGGCATCGAGCCATGCAACCCCCATGTGGTGAAAGGACAGGCCGGTTCCCCCTATGCTATCATCGACTACTACGATGTAGCTCCCGACCTGGCAGTGAGTGTGAAGCACCGCATGAACGAGTTTGAGTCACTGGTTACAAGAACCCATGCAGCCGGCATGAAAGTGATTATTGACTTTGTGCCCAATCACGTGGCACGCCAATATCACAGCGATGCCAAACCTCAGGGCGTTGAAGACCTGGGCGAGGGCGACAACCAAGCCATGTTTTTCAGCCCCGACAACAATTTCTTCTACATCACAGGCCAGCCATTCACCCCCAGTGTAGACATGGGCAAAGGGAAAAAAGCCTATGTGGAGAACCCGGCCCGGGCCACTGGCAATGATTGCTACAACGCCTCGCCCGGAAAGAACGACTGGTACGAAACGGTGAAACTCAACTATGGCATCGACCCGTGGAATGGTCATAGGCATTTCCGCCCCATCCCCTCCACATGGCACAAGATGCTGCACATTCTTCAATTCTGGGCTGGCAAGGGCGTTGACGGGTTCCGCTGCGACATGGCCCACATGGTGCCGGTGGAGTTCTGGCATTGGGCTATCGAGCAGGTGAAAGCCACCCATCCCGGCATCATCTTCATTGCCGAAATTTATGACCCGGCGCTTTACCGCAGCTACATTTTTGATGGAGGATTTGATTATCTGTATGATAAAGTAACACTTTATGATACATTATTCAACACACTGAAACACAACGCATCTGCCTCACGAATCACACATTGTTGGCAAGCCGTCGACGACATCAAGCAGCACATGCTCAATTTCCTTGAGAACCACGACGAGCTGCGCATCGCCTCGCCCCAATTTTGCGGTGACGCCATGCTCGCCCTTCCCGCACTGGTTGTCAGCGCCACCATGTCGTCTTGCCCCTTCATGGTGTATGCCGGTCAGGAGCTGGGTGAGCCCGCCCTGGATGCCGAAGGCTACAGCGACCGCGACGGACGCACCACCATTTTCGACTATTGGAGCATACCCACCGTGCGCACTTGGTATGCCGGCGGTAAATGCAGTGTGGCAGGACTCACTCCCCAGCAAAAAACACTGCGGCGCTTCTATCAGCGTTTGCTCAAACTGTGCAATAGCGAGACGGCCATCAGGCAAGGCGCATTTTTCGACCTGATGTATGTCAACAACCACTCACTCAACACCCACGACCACTATGCCTACTTGCGCCATAATGGCGAAGAAACTATCCTTATCGTGGCTAACTTTGGCAACGAAACGGCACACCTTTGCGTGAACATTCCGCAACACGCTTTCGACTGCTTGGGCTTTGAACCAGGCGCCAGATCCTGCACCGAGCTGCTGACCGACGCCACCAAGACCGAGTCGCTGCAGCCCGACCGCCCCTTCACCGTTACAGTGCCGGCTCACAATGCGGTGATGTGGAAAATGAACCTTGCCGAGAAATAAAATCACAAATATATTGGCAAAACCCGCGATAATTGATTAAATTTGCATTGCAATTCACAACCATACAAACTTATCCGCCCTTATGAGTCATTTCAAAGTTTTTTCAGGTACTAAATCGCGTTATGTTGCTGAGGAAATCGCCCACGCCTTGGGTGTGGAACTTGGCAAGATGAACATTCAGCATTTTGCCGATGGTGAGTTCGAAGTGTCGTTTGAAGAATCCATCCGCGGTGCCGAGGTCTACCTAATCCAGTCCACTTTCCCCAACTGCGACAACCTCATGGAGCTTCTTCTCATGATTGATGCCGCCAAGCGCGCTTCGGCCAAGTCAATCGCGGCCGTGGTGCCCTACTTCGGTTGGGCTCGTCAGGACCGCAAGGACAAGCCCCGCGTGTCGATTGCCGCCAAGTTGGTTGCCGACCTGCTGAGTGCCGCAGGAATCGACCGACTGATTACCATGGATCTCCACGCCGACCAAATTCAAGGCTTCTTCAACGTGCCGGTTGACCACCTCTACGCCTCATCGGTGTTCATTCCCTACATCGAATCGCTCGACCTCGACAATCTGGTCATCGCATCACCCGATGTAGGTGGCGCCAAACGTGCCAACAACTTTGCAAAATACTTCAACGCACCGCTGGTTCTCTGCCACAAACAGCGCGCCAAGGCCAATGTGGTGGAAACGATGACCATCATCGGCGATGTGCAGGACAAGAATGTGATTCTCCTCGACGATATGGTCGACACAGCAGGAACCATCTGCAAGGCCGCCAACCTGATGGTGCAAAACGGAGCCAAGTCGGTACGTGCCTTTGCCTCACACGCCATCATGAGCGACCCGGCAAGCGAACGCGTCATGGAAAGCGACCTCACCGAGCTGGTGTTCTCCAACAGCATCCCCTTCGATGTGGAGAAATGCCCCAAGGTGACTGTGCTGAGTGTGGCCAACCTCTTTGCCGACACCATCACACGCGTGCACGACAACCGCTCCATCAGCTCGCAATATCTCATTTGACCCTCTCACGCCAAGCATAGAAATGCCCGCCTGCCAAGACGGGCATTTTTCATAGATTTCCGCTTTCTTTTCATTGATTACTTTTGCGATTCAAATGAATTTTTGCTATATTTACAAGCAGAATTCGGCCGATTGCCCCACTCTGTTTCAACTTTGGTTTCAGCAAAGGTAATCACAGAATTTGTAGCACACTTGTGAACTAACAAAGACAGCTAAAAGAAAAACCAATCCGACCGTCCTTTTATCGGAGCAAATAAAAAAGGTTGATTCAATTATTGTGTTTTTCAAAAATAAGTTGTAATTTTATGCGAATTTTGCAAGATTGCTCAGAGAACAAAAAAAAGAAAACCATAATTATTAACCATTTTGTTTAACCTCAAAAACTGTACTGCTTATGAGAAAAGTTCTATTAGCGTTAGCTTTAGGCGTTTCTGTCAGTGGCATGGCTCAACTCTTGAATGTTGGCTCCATTGAGAAAGTCAACATTCCCGAGAACAAAGCCAACAAGGTTGCAGCTATCAGTCCCGACGGAAGTTATCTTCTTGTCACGACCGACTACAATCAAGGCCTGACAAAGTATGACCTGGCCACAGGTCAAACAACAGTTGTGACCGATGCTGCCGGCGCCGGTTACGACGCAAAAATCTCCAGTGACGGACAGACCGTGGTCTACCGCGAGAAATCCGCCGACAAAAAGCACTTGCAACGCGCTGCCCTGGCCAGCAAGAACCTTGCCACAGGCGAGCGCAAAGAGCTGGTGAAATCCACCCGCAATTTGCAGGGATTTTCCGTGGAAGGCAAAACCGCTGTCGCTGTCAACAAAGGCAAGATGTCGAAAAAGGCCCTTGGTTCCGAGAAGGCTCAAGTTTCGGCTCCTGTGCTGAGCATCGACAAGTTGCAGCTCATGATCACCGAGAACGGCAAAACCCGTGTGTTCTCCCCGCTGGGCACACAGTATCGCTACATCTGGCCATCGGTTTCGCCCAACGGACAGAAAGCATTGTTCTTTGTCAGCGGCAAGGGCGCTTATGTGTGCAACATCGACGGCACCGGCCTTCAGGAGCTTGGCACCGTGCGCGCACCCAAGTGGTTTAACGACAACATCATCGTGGGCATGAACGACAAGGACAACGGCGAGGTCTACACCTCGAGCGAGATTGTGGCCGTTGACTTGCAGGGCAACCGCCAAGTGCTCACCGACGACTCTGTCATCGCCATGTATCCGCTGCCCTCAGCCGAGAAAATCGCTTTCTCCACCCCTACCGGAGAGGCTTACATTATTAACCTCAAATGATTACAGCTATGAAGAAATTCTTATTACTTGCAGCAGCTGCAATCATGGCAGCAGGCGCATTGCAGGCTAAGACAGCCGAGGAACTGCGCATCTATCTCAATCCCGGTCATGGCTCCTATGGTCCCAATGACCGCCCGATGAGCACTATTGGACACCCTCAAACCAGCAATTTGGCCGACCCCGACACGCTGGGCTTCTACGAAGGCCGTGGCACTCTGCCACGCGCATTCGGCATCGGCAGCTACTTGAAGCAAGTGGGTGTAAAACCTGAGAATATCGTCTATTCGCGTCTGGCCAACGGCCCCTGGCCCTACACCGGAAGCGTGTCGACCTACGATCCCGATGCCACATTCAACCGCAACCTCTCCGAGATTTGCGAGGAGGTGGAAGCCGGTAACTTCGACATGTTCATCTCGTCGCACTCCAATGCCGCCACCGACGGCACAACCACCAACTATCCGCTCTACCTGTACCGCGGACAAGATGGTGCCGGTGGCGACCAAGTGGCAGGCAGCCGCGACATGGCAGTCACCACATGGCCCTATCACCACATGAACACCGACCTGGAGCCGCAGACTGCTTATATCAGCAGCACCAATATCCGCGGTGACTGGGACTTCTATGGAAGCCACTCGGTGGGCACCCGCAGCAACGGCAAGCAGTACGACGGCTATCTGGGCGTGCTCAAGCATGGCACACCTGGCTACCTGCTTGAAGGTTATTTCCACACCTACCAGCCCGCACGCCACCGTGCGCTCAACTTCGACTACGACCGCGTGGAGGGTATCCGCGAGGCCCGTGGCGTGGCCGCCTATTTCGGTCTGGAGCAAACCGGCAAGGGCGAAATCATGGGTACGGTGAAGGACCTGCATGAGAAAATCTCGCACAACCTGTTCAAGTATGCCCCGAGAACCAACGACCAATGGCTGCCGCTGAACGGCGCTGTTGTGAAGTTGCTCAAGGACGGACAGGAAGTGGCTTCTTACCAAGTCGACAACGAATACAACGGACTCTTTGTGTTCTACGACCTCGAGCCGGGTGAGTACACCCTTGAAGCCACCTGCGAGGGCTACAAGGCACTTTTCGACGAGTACAAGCCCGTGACCGTGAAAGCCAACGACACGTCATGGCCACTCATCTATCTGGAGGCTGAAGGCTATGAGCCCCCCGAAGTGGTGTATGAGAACTATCCCGACCCCGAGCAGCCGGTCTATTTCCAAATGCCCAGCGAATTCACCTTTGATGGTGAAAACACCCAAAACTTTGAAATTGCCGGTCGTGTGACCGATGTGGCACAACGCGGCGATTCCACCATCATTCTGAGTAACGACGGCCTCACTCCGCACTTGTATCTGGTCAAGAGCAGCACCCAGGAACTGGTTAAAGAGCTGAGCGTGGAGGGTATCTATAGTGAAGAGAGCACCGGTTTCTATAGCCCGCTCTATTCACTGGCCTTCACCGCCGACGGCAAGTTGGTGGGTTCCAGCTTAACCCGCAACCAATACGGTGCCGACAATGTTGACGCCGGTTACACTCGCGGCACCACACGACTCTACATCTGGAACGACTTCGACGCTGCCCCGGCTTTGTGGGTAACCTCCCAAAGCTCGGTCAACTATTATCGTGCTAATGTGGGTCAGTCACTGGCCATCAATGGCCCGTCGAACGACTGTACCATCCACATCGTGGGCGTCAACCAGGGTGCTTCGCCCTGGAACATCCGCCTCTTGCACCTGGGCGTGGCCGACGGCAATGTCGTGTCATCTTACTTTGACAACCTGTACGCTGCCGGCTTCACCGCAACCAAATACGGTGACGACGTGCAAGGCGGCCGTCTGCATCTGGCCATTTCGCCCAATGACGACTCTAAGGTGATTCTGGGTGGTTCTAACGGACTCATCGCTGAATTTACCGCTCCTGCAACCGAAAAGGGCACGCCCGACGACGTGAAGATGCTCAGCGAGGACTTTGGACTGGTGGGCTACGGCTTCAACTGCTTCAAATATGCCAAACATTCGGTCATGGTGGCTCCTTATGCCGAAGATGGCACAACGAAGGGAATCAAATTCCTGGATATCACTAATGGCGTGGAGAAGGCCGAACTGATTAAGACCAACACCGACCTTACCGTTGAGCAGGCAGCACCAGTGCGCAAAGCACCTGCCGATGTGACAACCGCAGCACATCAAGCAGCCACAGCAGTGGTGAATGGAGAGCAAATCGACGCTTACCTGGCCAGCGATTACTACTTGACCCGCTTCACAACCCAGGGAGTGCAGCAAGACGCCGTGAAGGGCATCTTCGCTTATGGCCTGAACGACACGAAACTCGACGACGGCTACAAGTTTGACTTCAACGCCAACAGCGACGCCGAGAGCGCCAAACTCATCTTCACCGACAAAGAAACCGGTGAGGTGCTGGGCGAAGTGGAAGTTCCCAACGTGAAAGAGGGAGAGAACAGCATCACGCTGACCCTCGACGAGCTGCCCGGAGAACCCGGACAGGAAATGAACTGGGCCGTGAACCTGGTGGGCAAGAACATACCGACCATCGCACTGCTCAACAACCTCGACGATTTCAACTACGAATACACGTTCAACACCGTGGACAACAGCCCCGAAAGCGACTACTTCGGCCGCATCTACATCGGCCACCGTCCCGGCAACACCGATGCCAACAACGGCCTGTGGATTTATAACCCCGACTGGACCAAGCACAACGAGAGCGTGATCAAGACCCGCACCGACGGACTGGCATTCCGCAGCAACTACCGTATAGGTATCGACTGCGAGGGCAAGGTCTATATGCCCGACTGGGGAGATGCCGCCTCGGGTGTGTTTGTATTCGATCCGGCCAACGAAGACGGTGGCTTCTATCCCTTCTTCGCTCACACCGACGGCACTCCTCTCAACCGCGACTCCAGCGGCCAGTTGACTAACGATGACGGTGTGGCCGTGGGTGGCTCGTCGCCCGGCGTATTCGTCTACGGCTCGGGTGCCGACAGCAAGCTCTATGTTTACAACGAAGATGTGCCCACCGGCAACAACAGCAACAATGTGAGCGTCTACAACATCGGCAACGAGGACGGAACGCTGGCTAAGTATTGGGACAAAGCTCCCGACTTCACCGACCACATCGGCCCGCTGCAAGCCAACACCAATGGTAACGTGTGGGCCATGTCGAACGGCGGATACTGGGTGGCCCAGTACCGCGGTGCCGGCAACAACAACGCCGGTGTGCCCTCGCTCATCTATGTGAACGCCGAGGGTGAGGTGGTCTTCAACTCAGGCAGCGACACCGACTTTGTGAACGATTACCTCAATGGCTCGAACGGTTCCGGCTTTGCCGTGAGCAAGGACGAGAAGACCCTCGTCATCAACGACGGCAACACCGAGCTCCGCTTCTTCGACATCGTGTGGAACGATGGTGTTCCCTCGCTGGTTCACAAATATGTGTTCACTGGAATCAAGAACTCCGGAATCCCGCGCAGCGGTCTTGTCTATCAGATGAACTTCGACTACGCAGGCAACCTCATCGTTTCGGGTGCCAAGGTGGGTATCTACTCGATTCCGACCGACGACAACCAGACCACCGTTCCTGCCAAGAAGGCGCTCATCGTTGTCAAGCCCGAACTTGAACCTGCCAAGTACTATGTGACCGGCTCGTTCAATGGTTGGGACAAGGTCAATCCTGTTGAGATGGTCGACGACGAAGCCACCATCGACATGGAGGACAACGTAGAGTTCAAGCTCATCACCCCCGACGCAACGGCCAAGGACGGCTGGAAGTGGCTGGGCGGTGTCGACGAGAATGACGCTCACTTCTTCCTCGTCACCGAGGACATGATGGCGGGTGCCACCGAAATCGACCTCGTGGACGGCTCGAACTTCAAGATTGAGAAGGGCGGCAACTTCACGCTGAAAATCAAGCGCGAAGAAGCCGAAACGCCCTCCGGAATGGCCAAGGCTCCGGGCGATGCCATCAAACTGGTGGTTGTGCGCAACAACATAACCGGTGTGGACGACCTCAGCGCCAAGGCTGTGGCCGGTGTGAAGTATGTGAACATGGCAGGACAAGTGAGCGACCGTCCGTTCGACGGCGTGAACATCGTGGTTACCAAGTTCACCGACGGAACAACCCAAACCGTGAAAGTTGTGAAATAATCACACATTCTAATCTATTAAAAAAAGGGGGCAAAATCTTGCCCCCTTTTTTTTGCTCTCTCCCAATATTTTTGTAAATTAACGTGAGTTCGATGA
>JAFUWD010000086.1 GCA_017483645.1 Muribaculaceae bacterium
ACGACACACGCTACGACGTCAACGGCGACGGAGAAGTGGGTATGGCCGACATCACCAAGCTCATCAACATCCTGCTCGAAAAAGATTAACGTGAAACGGTGCCGCCCCGGCACACGCCCACACAGATTATTTTAGCCCAGGGCGCTGCCCTGGGCTAATTGTTTGATGCCCCTGCGGGATGTCCATTTCGGGGAGTCTGGCGGTGGTGGGTTGTGCCTCTTCGAGGAACATTGGCATTGCCGCCGCTTTCCCCAGGTTTGGCGCATCAATGCGCCGAAACCTGGGGCTCTGTCAGTTTGTGCATCTTCGATGCACGGTTGCCGCCGGTAGCTTAGAGGGGGAACTGTCGGCGTTGCTGCCAGCTGCTCCCCTAAGCTAGGGGAGCTGGCGCGAAGCGACTGAGGAGTGTGTAATCCCTGAGTGGGTGCCTCCCTCGCGGTGTGGACACACTCCCTCGGCCTGCGGCCACTCCCCCTAGCTTAGGGGGAGTGCTGCACCGTCGCAGTATCACACACGCCCCCGGCCTGCGGCCACCCCCTCTAACTTAGAGGGGGAACTATAAGTGCGATTGTCAGCAACAGGTGCCTAAGGAATCACTTGAGACCTTGATAGGTCTTTCCCCAGCCTATTTCCTTGCATTGGGTGTAAATCGACGGGCAGTTGCTTACTTTATAATAAGGTGAGTCATATGGCTGCACCACCTCAATGGGACGCCAGGGTGAATCATAGCCTTCGCTCCACACCTCCAGCGACATCACCATGCCGCGCAACGATTGTGACATCTGATAGGGACGAGCCATGCTCACACGCAGATTCACCGAGAAGGGCTTAACCGGAGTGTAGCCGTTCTGCGGATTGGCGCCATTGAAATAGGCCGCTGCGATATAAGGCCGTGCATAGCTGTCCGATGAACGCACCACCAGCTCACGCATCCGCCGTTTGGTGGCGGCGGCATTGGTGTCGGTGTTGTTCAAATCAACACAATGGTCGGCGGCTCCGGCATCGCTGCGATACATTTCGAAAGCGAGCAGCTGAAGCAGCACGGCACCGTGGGGCGTGTGTCCCACCTGTTTTTGCAACTCTTCCCACTCCACTTCGTTGGTCGGGATGTCGGTGATAGTAATGCGTGCCTGGGTTCCACCCATCCACTGCTGCGGGTCGATATAGCCATCAATCTGATACTGGATACTACCGGCCTGACCCTGGAGTGCCGTGGCAAGTGGTGTGGCTTGAGGATTTTGATAATAGCCTTGTTGCTGCTGGGGATAGCCCTGCTGCTGAGGGAAGCCTTGTTGCTGGGGATAGCCCTGCTGCTGGGGGAAACCCTGTTGCTGGGGATAGCCCTGCTGCTGGGGATAGCCCTGCTGCTGGGGATAGCCCTGCTGCTGAGGGAAGCCTTGTTGCTGGGGATAACCTTGCTGCTGAGGGAAGCCCTGTTGCTGGGGATAACCTTGCTGCTGAGGGAAGCCCTGCTGCTGGGGATAGCCTTGCTGCTGGGGATAGCCCTGCTGCTGAGGGAAGCCCTGCTGTTGAGGGAAACCTTGCTGGTAACCCTGCTGGGGAAAATAGCCACCCTGCTGCATTTGTTGTTGCTGCATTTGTTGTTGCTGTTCAAGCATCTGTTGCTGCTGAATCTGCTGCTGGATATTATCCATGCCTTCTTTCAATTTGTCGAGAATTCCCATAGTGTGTAGTAATTATATTAAGGTTAATATTGTTCTTTTGGCAAATGTAGTGAAAGTTAAACGAAAAACCAAAGTTTACATCGAGTTTTTCTGAAATGAGTCACAAAATGTGAAGCGCATCGAACATGACACGGTAGGCATCGGCTTTCTTATCAAGCGACAAAGGATAGGCACGCGACGACGATGGCATGCGCCACAACGCCACGCTGCGCCCCGCCATCTCAGCGCACACAGGCTGCCCGATGGCTGGCACTTCAACACCCATCTGACCAGCAACCACAGCAGTGGCTTTCTCGCCGGTTGTCACCACCGCCCCGATGGTGGAATGCGACATCAGCAAGCGCTCCAACTCAATTTCCTCCACTATCTCAAGAAACTTGTCGCTGGCATTGTCGCGCAAGCGTCGCACGGCCATGCCAGTGTCCCACAGGGCGATGTGCCGCTCGGTGAGCATGCGTTCGATGTCGCCTTGCCGGAAACGGCGTTCGGTCTCATTCCAAAAATAGTCACGATTGCCGTAAAACACTATGCCGCAAATTCGCCAGAAGTCATTGATTCGGTTCGGGTAATAGAACGGCATGCTCCACCGCTCGGGCTTGGGCGGGAAAGTGCCCAGCATAAGAAGGCGCGGGTCACGGGGGATAAACGGGGGCCACGGATGGCGTTCGATGGCGGGTAGGGATGGTTTCATGTAGCAAATTTACAATTTTTTTGGAAAAAATGCACACTCGCCCGCACTTCCCGTTAAACTTCCATTCCACAAATCGGTCTAATGGTCAGAATGTATATGCACTCACCCACTAACGATTACCAACAATGAAAACAACAAGAATTCTCCTGAGCCTTGTGCTCATGGCATGGGCCATCCAGGGCCTGGCCGATTCCCCGCTCACCAGTTGCGACATCCACGAAGCCTACCCGGCCAGCCCCATGGTGCAGCAGGCATTGGAACACAAAGAAATGACGCCCACCATCATGAATTTCCTGGCCGACAAGAACCGGCCCATCGGAGAACGAGCCGCTGTGGTCAACGCACTGGGATGGAACATCGACTCAACACCTTGGAGCAAGATTTTTTGCGAATACCTCTGCTCTAAGGTGAAAGCGAAAAACGAGAAAGACATGGTCAAGAAACTCGACCCGGGCACACGAGCAGTATACGCCTATGCGCGAGCCATGAGCAATTATTTCAATGTGGACGAAGCCATGGCCATCGCGCAAAGCGCCGTCAATGACGACAAGACCCACAGTTTTGCCATCAATATGCTCTCGGCTCTCATTGCCGCACAGCATTACCTCGACAACGACTGGGGCATGGTCTACAATGTGGTGAACGACGTCAAGAACGACGGCTCGCTCAACCTCGACATGAAGCAAGAAGCCATCGACATCATTTGGGACTACATCAAGCTTTACGAGAAATACGCCAAAAACTCACCGCAATAACCGCCGGGCCGCGGCATGCGGCAACTCCGATAAAAACACAGCGCCGGGCTGCCTCCCACCACAGGAAGGCAGCCCGCCCGCTTTTTCGCCCACTCCATCACTCCACCCAACCCTTATTTGCCCCATTCGGGTATTTGGGCTTGTAACACTTTATTTAAAAAAATTTTGCATTTGACGCATTTATCACTAATTTTGTAGGTCGGAAAATAATCAAAACAAAAATAGCTAACTGTTATGAAACACTACATTTACCTCATTGTGGCCATCGTTTGCATGACGCTCGCAGCATGCTCCACATCGAAAGACGTGACCTACATGACCAATGCCGACCAAATTCCGCAAGACGTGCTGGCCAGGGCATCGCATAACGCCGACCCCACGCTCATGCCGGGCGACTTGCTCTACATCAACGTGTCGTCAACCAATCTCGAAGCCGTGAAGCCTTTTAACAAGACCGAATACATCGCCTCGACGGGTACTGGCACTCTCAACAATCAAGAGAACTCCATGTACTATTATCTGGTGGACAACAACGGAAACATTGACTTCCCGCTTCTGGGCAAGCTCCACGTGAGCGGCATGACCAAGAGCGCCACCGAAAACTACATCGCATCGCAAATCTACCCACGCTACCTCACCGAGAAACCGGGAGTGGAGGTGCGCCTGCAAAACTTCAGCGTGTTTGTCACCGGCGAGGTGAAAACGCCCGGAGAAATCAAGGCGCCCAACGGACGCATCAATCTGCTCGAGGCACTTGCCAAGGCCGGCGACCTCACCATTCAGGGCCGTCGCGACAATGTGATGATTATCCATACCAATGCCGACGGTTCGCGCTCAATTAAGCGCGCCAACCTCAACGACGCACAATTCATCCTGCAGCCAGAGTTCAACCTGCAGCAGAACGACATCATCTACGTTGAGCCTAACGCCTCGCGCGCACGCGCCTCGTGGAGCATTCCACCGGCACTCACGCTCACCATGAGCAGCATCGGCACGCTCATCAGTATCGTCACCCTGATTGTGACTCTCACAAAATAAATAATTCAGGCGAATCATTCAATCTTATAACGGCGCCCTTGCAGGTTTCTCTTCTGCAAGGGCGCCGTATTTATTCAATAATGGATGTGGATATTCGCTTCAATTCCCAGGCACGAAGGTCTCAAAACGACCGTCGCTGTAAAAGACCATCATGTGCGTCACATGACGCTCACCCGATGCCGACGATTTCTTGCCCATGGGTTTCATAGCCACGGCAGCAGCCATGTGCTGCATAGCGTCTGAAATCGATACCGACTTTGGCGTGCGACGCTGTGGTGCGGCAAAATCGGAATCAGACGCACCGAAATCAATCATTCCTTGCGATGCATGTGCCGGCTCACGTCCGGCTGTTGTGGGTTGAAATGTTGTGGCGTCGGCAGGCGACATGGTCAGAGAATCGGCCGGGCTCATTCCAGTCACAAACATCTCCCCGTCGCCAAACATGAGCCACATGATATTGAGCGAAGGATAGGCACGATGAATTTTTGAAATCAACTCATCGCTCACTTTCTTGTTGCGTCCGTTGAGCAACTGCGAAAGAGTGGGGCGAGGGATGTCGCACGTATCAGCGAACTGAGAATTCGCTATTCCGTTTTGCTGCAAAAATAATTTCAATCGTGATACAATATCCATCGTTTTTGTTCTAAAAAATTTCAGGAGTTTTTTTGCCTCTCGTCATCAAATGGCTAAAAAACGCAAATTTTGACGAGTTGCATTCGCAAACACCCTGTTTACATCGTTACATTTTACATCTGCAAATTTATATCGTCTTGTTGAATTATCCAAATTTCAGAACGAAAATTTTCAAATTTGCGTTTGTTGTTCCGCAAACAAGTAAAAAAATCGGGTTCAAATTTGCAAATTTAACAATATCCACTATTTATATAGATATATAGTGATATTGTATTGTTTTTCTGCGTTTTATTTGTTTAATCAAAATTAAAAACCTCAAGTATTACTCGAAGTACTCAAATTTATTATATAACTGCTTTGAGTTTTTGTTTTATTTTATTGATTTTCAGTGGTTTATATAAATTGTAAACAAATCTTAATTGCTAAAACTGTTGATTTTGTAAACGTTAAGATTGCAAATTTGCGGTTTTTATTGGCGAAGCTGTTTTGCAAACTGCTCCTAAGAGCCGAAAACAGTGAGTTTAATTTTGAGTATTCGCTGTTCTCTCCCACCCTTCAGCGTGTAATAATGTAAATTTGTAAACCCAAACGGGCTGTGGTAAAGTTACCAATTTTGCGTTTTTTTGTGCTCAACTCATTTTCCTTGCGATATTTGGCAACAACTTTTACCGACGGTAACAAAAGCAAATTCTAATGAAATCTCAGACGGTTAAAAATGATGGAAGTTTACACGCAAAGCACTATTTTTCAGCAGTATAAAAAGGTGTTTCCAGTCTCAAAACGAGCACGGATTATTTATCAGAAAAAAATTAAAAATGGCCACTTTTCATGTACCCCACCCTAAAGCACAATTGGACTGACCAGGCATTTTCTTGCCCCAATTTTCACCTTGTCAGATATAAAAATGGGGCAAATTTTTCTATTTGCCCCATGGTAATGAACATATCAAAATTTATTTCTTCAACTCCTGTTTTAGATAGCGTGCGGTGATTGATTTTTTGCTTCGGGCCACCTGCTCGGGAGTGCCACATGCCACCACTTGACCGCCTCCTCTCCCACCCTCGGGTCCCATGTCGATGATGTAGTCGGCACACTTAATGACATCCATGTTGTGTTCAATCACGATAACTGTGTTACCTTTTTCGACCAATCGGTTGAGCACCGAGAGCAGCACCTTGATGTCTTCAAAGTGAAGTCCGGTGGTAGGCTCGTCAAGAATATAGACCGTACGGCCTGTGTCTTTCTTCGAAAGTTCGGAGGCAAGTTTCACACGCTGACTTTCTCCACCCGACAGTGTGCTCGACGGTTGTCCGAGTTTGATATAACCCAACCCCACATCCTGGAGCACTTTTATCTTTCCGAGAATCGCGGGAATGGCTTCAAAAAATTCCACGGCTTGATTTATCGTCATGTCGAGGACATCAGCTATCGACTTACCTTTGAACTTAACTTCCAGTGTTTCACGATTATAACGCTTTCCGCCACATTCTTCGCATGGAACGAGTACATCGGGTAAGAAGTTCATTTCCACGGTTTTATATCCATTCCCCTTGCACACTTCACAACGACCTCCGCTGATGTTGAAAGAGAATCGTCCGGGCTTATAGGCGCGGATTTTCGACTCTGGAAGGTTGACAAAGAGATTTCGAATATCGGCAAAGACTCCGGTGTAGGTCGCGGCGTTGGAACGTGGCGTGCGGCCCAGTGGGGTTTGGTCCACTGTCACCACCTTGTCGACATTCTCCAGACCCTCCACACTGATGAAGGGCAGTGGCTCGGTGTGCGACCGATAGATTCGCTGGCTCAGTATGGGCTGCAAAGTGGCATTGATAAGCGACGATTTGCCACTTCCACTCACACCGGTGACACAGATGAATGTCCCTAACGGGAACTCCACATCCACACTCTTTAGGTTGTTTCCCGTGGCTCCAAACAAGCGCAGGCGCTTGCCATTGCCCTCACGGCGCACCGCAGGCACAGCAATAGAGCGCGTACCATTCAAATAATCGGCCGTGATAGTATGCTCCTTCAGCAACTGCTGCGGCGTGCCGGCAAATACCACATTCCCTCCGCGCTGGCCGGCTTTTGGGCCTATATCCACCACATAATCGGCCTCAAGCATCATGTCTCGATCGTGCTCCACAACGATGATGGTGTTGTCGTCGTCGCGCAAGCGCTTGAGCGAGTCAATCAAGCGCTGGTTGTCGCGCTGATGCAGGCCGATGCTGGGCTCATCGAGGATATAAAGCACATTGACCAACTGTGAACCAATCTGCGTGGCAAGGCGGATGCGCTGGCTTTCACCCCCCGACAACGAAGCCGAGTTGCGATTGAGCGACACATAATCAAGACCCACGTCGAGCAGAAAATCAAGCCTGCTGTTGATTTCCTTCACAATTTCGCTCGCAATCGCCCATTGCTGTGGGGTGACGTGCTCCTGCAATTGCCCCATCCACTGACGCAGTTCAGCAATGTCCATCTGGGCCAACTCAGCGATATTTTTACCAGCCAGACGAAAGTGAAGCGCCTCACGGTTGAGGCGGCGGCCTCCACATTCGGGACACACTTTCCGTGAAAAGAACTGCCCGGCCCATTTCTGAGCCTGAGCCGACGCATCATCGTCCTGCTGCATCTCGATGTACTTGAGCAGTCCGTCAAAAGCCAAAAAATAGTTGCTGGTGCTCAAGGTTTCCGTACGCACGTTCAGTCGCTCCTCGGTGCCGTTCAGAATGTCGTCAAGAGCCTCCTCAGGCAGCTGCTCAAGGGGAGTGTCGATTGTGCAGTCATACTTCTCGCAAATGGCGGCTATTTGCCAAAAAATCAGCGAGTTTTTATACTTTCCAAGTGGCAGGATTCCTCCGTTGCGGATGGACAATGTGAGGTCGGGCATGATTTTTTCACGGTCGATAAGATTCACATAGCCCAGTCCCTTGCATTTTTGGCATGCACCCAGTGGCGAATTGAACGAAAAATTGTGGGGTGCCGGCTCCATGTAGGACAGCCCCGTCTTGGGGTCCATGAGTGACTTGCTGTAGTAGCCCAATTCACCTGTGTCGGCATCGAGCACCATCAGTTGGTCCCCACCCTGCTTGAAAGCCAGGTTGATACTGTTTTCCAGTCGTTTCACATCGGTGGTACTTGCCTTGAGGCGGTCCACCACCAACTCCACACTGTGATTGCGGTATCGGTCGAGTTTCATGCCAAAAGTGATTTCGCACAATTCTCCATCCACTCGCACTCTTAAGTAGCCCTTCTTCCTCAGTTGTTCAAACAAGTCCTTGTAATGCCCCTTGCGATTCTTCACCAATGGCGCCAAGATGTAGATGCGCCTGTTCTGGTAACGGTCAAGGATGAGCTGGATGATTTTGTCGACGGTGTACTTCACCATCGGCTCGCCCGACAGATAGCTGAACGCTTGCGCGGCGCGTGCATAAAGAAGGCGCAGGTAGTCATAGACTTCGGTTGTAGTGCCCACAGTGCTTCGCGGGTTCTTGTTCACCGTTTTCTGTCCTATGGAGATCACCGGATTCAGTCCGGTTATTTTATCCACATTGGGACGTTCGAGCACACCCAGCATGCCGCGGGCATAGGACGAAAACGTCTCCAAATATCGGCGTTGTCCTTCGGCAAAAATGGTGTCGAACGCCAGCGACGATTTGCCACTGCCGCTCAGCCCGGTGATGACGGTGAGGCTGTAGTGTGGGATGTCAACATCAATATTTTTCAGGTTGTGTACCCTTGCACCGAGCACACTCACACAGTCGGTCTCTTTTCCGTTGATTATCATGCCTCAATCTACCACCCAATTTGCGTTAAACACTGTGTTTTTGCGCTTGCTGCGATAGAGTTCGTTTTCCACGGGGATGCGCACCCGATACGTCTTCCCGTTTTTATTGGTAAGTTTGGAGGAACGTATCCAGGGATTGGCTTCACGCAACTGGGCATAGGTGATTTTATGAGCCTTGGCCCATGTGATCCAGCTGTCGACAGCGCCGCTCACACTCACTGTGGTATAGGCCACCGGCTGATACAGATGGCTGCGTTTCAGGCGGTAACCATATTTTTTCGGGTTCTCCATAAAGAGTTTGAATGCGATGATGCGGAACACATAGCGCGACGTTTCCTTGTTGAGATACAGGTCGAATGATGTGTTCTCGCCTTGCTTCGACAATTCGCTGGTGATGCGTCCCATGCCGGCATTGTAGCTTGCGGCCACTGTGGCCCAGTTGCCATAGCGCTCATAAGCCGCCTTCAGATATTTGCATGCAGCCACAGTCGAAAGTTCGGGGTCGTATCGTTCGTCGACCTCATCATCAACTTGCAGCCCATATTGCCTCCCGGTGGCCGCCAGTAGCTGCCATGTACCGGCAGCCGACGCCGAAGAATATGCCGCCGGGTCCATGGTACTCTCGGTGCAAGCCAGATACAGAATATCCTGTGGCACGCCCTGGTCGCGCAAAATCCTTGACAAAGCCGGGAAATAACGGTTGGCGCGCTTCAAACACAACAGCGAGCTGGTGTGCCCGTAAATGAGCGAGGTGAGCTCGCGGTCCAGGCGGTCGGCCATGTCGAGCCTGTCGAAGTTCACTTTCTCGCCGCAAAAGGTTACGGAACTTGGAATATCAGGATTGGCCGTTACCACAAAGTCGGATTTCGGTTCTTGTGGCTTGACCATGTATTCTGGTTTCAATTGGGCTGCGGCACACAGGGTCACCAGCGCCGCGGCCGTCATCAAGACATATCGTTTCATCGGTGTTTTCTTAAAACATTTACAATTAGTTGTCACTGTCATTCTTTCTTGTCGCCGTCGGTGGTGGTATCGTCTTCCCCGCCATCCACGCCTCCGCCGCTATCGTATCCGCCCGTATGCGGATTCGATTTGTAGCGGATGATGTAGATGTCACCGCTCAATTTATACTGGCGGTCATCGCTGCCGCGGGCGCGAATCACATAGTAGTAAACGCCTGACGACACCAATTTACCATGATAAGTGCCGTCCCATCCTTGCGAAGGATGAGTGAGATGGATAATTTGTTGTCCCCAGCGGTTGAAAATCCAGCAATCAAAGTCGACGATGGATTTATACGACACTTTCCACACATCGTTCACGCCCTCAGTAGAACCAGGGGAAAAGACGTTGGGACACTCCAATTCGCTTACCCCGATACTGACTGTGTACACATCACTGAGTGCCTCGCATGAGCCATCTGCATTAGAGCCAATGAAGCGCCAATAAGTGACGCCGGCCTCGTCGAAGGTTTCATCCACTTCTTCTTGATTGAGACGCAACTCAATGTCGGAGAACTCGCTGTCACGCGACATCTGCCATTCCTTGTGAACCACAGCATCGGTGCAGTAGGCCGTGAAGACGATGTGCACAGGAGCCGAACCGCCCAACGAGGTGCCACCCTGCTCCTTTTTCTCATTGTCATAGTCACGCTCGTCCTGCACTGCCTGTGCGTGGACATCGACGGCAGCCGTGACATAGGTGTCGGACGACACATCTTCGCCCTCGTGCCAAAAAGAGAGGAAACGGTCACGCGTCAGATGGAACGTGGTGTTGCAATAAGGTGCCGGCACAACGATTGTGTTTTTAAACGATGCTATATTCTCCTCAATCAGTTTCTGTTCACGCCACTGAGTGGTGTCATTCCATTCGAGTGTGTTGTAGGACAGGGTCATCCCTCGGTCCAGCGTGTGGCGCACGCCGCCGGTGGTGTAATACACCAGGTCTTCCCCGCTGCCCGTGACATTGAGCGTCGCCGTGCCACAATCACCTGCGGCATCGGCGGCCGACAGGCCGTTCAGGTGCAAATACCCTTTGCTGTAATCAGTCACCCACACACAAAGTCGGTCGGTGCCCTCATCAATGATATAACCGCAGTCGGCCTCCACTTGGGGCAGTGTACTCACGCGACCATCGTACATAACATCCGTTTTTTCCTGAATATACCCCCCACCCTGCTCTCCATAGGTGTACCATGTGACAGTGCGGTCGGACGAAGCGGTGTAGGTCATCGACACCCCCTGGGTGTCGTATAGCACATAGATGTGGCTCAAGCCAGTGCTGGCAGCCGGCACCTCGTCAAAAACAGGTCGCGAGTTGCCAATAAAGGCTACTTGCGCCACTGCCGACGATGTGAGCCACCATATCAGCAAGGCCAATATGATAGTTCTTGATTTCATAATTTACAAAATTACTATTTTCTTTTTATAGAATAACGCACGCGCGCACGCAAAATTGTCGCAAAAAAGGAATTTTAACCCTAATCGACCACGACGACACAATGAGCCCAATAAGACTTATTAGACTCAGAGTGGTAATCAACCTCATTTCGGGCGCTTTTTCGACTATTGATTTTCGGTGCCCCCCACCTCAGTGGATATGTCTCCCCAGCGCGCTTGCTGGCGCTCGGCCATCCGCGCTTCCGATGGGTTGTCTTGCGGTGTCCACAACTGGGGATGATGCAGCTCGGCAGGCATGTATTCCTGGCGCACGAAATGCCCGGGGAAGTCGTGAGCATACTTGTAATCCTCACCGTACCCCAACTCTTTCATGAGTTTGGTGGGCGCATTGCGCAGGTGCAGCGGCACAGCAGCGTTGCCCGTCTGCACCACCAGCGACTGCGCGGCACCGATAGCCAGATAGGCACTATTGCTCTTGGGCGACGTTGCCAGGTAGATGGCACACTCGCTCAGGGGAATACGCCCCTCGGGCCATCCTATCTTGTTGATGATGTCGAAGGTGGCGTTGGCAAGCAACAAGGCATTGGGGTTGGCGAGCCCAATGTCCTCGGCCGCCAGGATGCACAGCCTGCGGGCGATGAATTTCGGGTCTTCGCCACCGGCGATGAGACGCGCCAGCCAATAGACAGCTGCATCGGGGTCGCTTCCGCGAATACTCTTGATAAAGGCCGAGATAATGTCGTAGTGCATCTCGCCGTCTTTATCGAAGGCAAGTGGATTTTGTTGCAACCGGTCGGTCACGATGTCGTCGGTAATGACAAATGGCTCGCCGGGCTGCAACGACTGCATGATGAGGTCGAGGATATTCAGCAATTTCCGCGCGTCACCACCGCTGAAGCGCAGCAGCGCCTCGGTTTGCTCGATACGCACCTCATGCCCATCGAACATCTTGTCGGTGCTCAGCGCATGGTCGAGCAGTTGCAACAGGTCATCGCGGTCAAGAGGATTGAGCACATACACTTGCGCCCGGCTAAGCAACGGCCTGATGACCTCAAACGAGGGGTTCTCAGTCGTGGCTCCTATTAGAGTTACTGTCCCGTTTTCCACAGCACCCAGCAAAGAGTCTTGCTGCGACTTGTTGAAGCGATGGATTTCATCGATGAACAGAATCGGGCGACCCTTGACAAAAACACTGGTGGCATCCTTGCGACAGCGGTCGAGCACCTCGCGCACCTCTTTCACCCCACTGGTGACGGCACTCAGTGTGTAGAACGGCACCTGCGTCTGCTCGGCGATGATGCGCGCCAGCGTGGTCTTCCCCACTCCCGGCGGCCCCCACAAGATGAACGACGAAATGTTTCCACTCTCAATCATGCGGCGGATAACGGCACCAGGCCCCACCAGGTGGCGCTGCCCTATGTAGTCATCGAGCGATTTGGGCCTGAGTCGCTCGGCCAGCGGTTCGTAACTCATACTGCAAAATTAGTGCAAGCTGGGCGCAGAACAAAATGAAAAACGCAGATTTTTCATTTTTTATGCCTCGGCGCAGCCTAATTTATCCAAAATTAGTGCAAGGTGAGCGAAATGCCAAATTTGTTTGAGCATTTCCGAACCGCAGCCTAATTTCACCGCGCTTTGCGAGGTAACATTAGTGCAAGCCGAGCGCAGAACAAAATGAAAAACGCAGTTTTTTCATTTTTTATGCCTCGGCGCAGCCTGATTTATCCAAAATTAGTGCAAGCCGGGGGAAATGCCAAATATATTTGAGCATTTCCGGAACTTGCACTAATTTTGCGTCATCACATCGAAACAAAAATACCGCATGACCGACCAACTCAAAAACAGCACCATTTCAGTAACGCCCGATGAGGTTATCACAAGCATCGAGGCGCTGCGCAACAACGAGCAACGTCAAGTGCTCATGCAGTTTTTCAAAACGGGGCCAGGCGAGTATGGCGAGGGTGATGAATTCCTGGGATTGCGTGTGCCGCAAACCCGGCAAGTGGCCGAGCGCTATGCTCATCTCCCACTGGAGCAAGTATCGCAATTACTTGCCAGTCAGTGGCATGAGGTAAGGTTGTGTGGGCTGCTGATTTGGGTGCGCCAGTTTGAGCGATTATCAAAAAACAAGCTAATCGATGATGAAGGAGCCATGATGCAGCGCGACCGCATCATCTCCCTCTATCTTCAACATGCCGAACGAGCCAACAACTGGGATTTGGTCGACTTATCGGCACCAAAACTCGTGGGCCACTGGCTAACGCTCCCAACGGCATTGGGGGGAGGTGCTCCCGGCTTGCATCTTGAGCACAAAGTCGCAGTGCTCGATGCCTTGGCCTGCAGCGACAACCTGTGGCGGCAACGCATCAGCATGGTGTGTACCTGGGCACCCACGCACCAGGGTGACCCACGGTGGTGCCTCCGCTACGCTGAGCAACACCTGACCCACCCTCACGACTTGATGCACAAAGCCGTGGGATGGATGCTTCGTGAAATGGGAAAATGCGTGAGCGAGAACTTGTTGCGCGACTTCTTGCAACGCAACATTCACACCATTCCCGCCACGACGCTGCGCTATGCCATCGAGCGCTTGCCCCAACAAGAGCGGCAGCAATGGCTCAATCGGCGGCGGCAAGGCTAAAAACCGTTATTGCTGCATAACCAATGTGGTAAGGTTTGTGACATCGGCGACGGAGGCTTCACCATCACCATTCACATCGGCACGGCCAATATAGTCAGGCGGCATCTGCTCGCCCAGAACGAGCGCCACAAGCGCCGTGACATCGGCCAACGACACCTCGCCGTCGCCATTCACATCGCCTACTCCTGCTGTTCCCAACTCAATGATGGCTCCAAAATCGCGCCACACCGAAGCGGCCCGATAAGCAGCCGACGCCCCGCGCGGCACACGCAATGTGAAACGTTGAAGGTCGGTGAAAAACCCGAAAGGAGAAAAGAACTCATTAAGCGGCAACGGTTTGCTGGCCAAGCAAGTGACCTGAGTGAGTGCCGAGCAGCCGTCAAAGGCATCCACACCCATCGCAGTGAGTGAAGCCGGCAAGGTCACTTCTTTGATGAGGGTACTGCCCGCAAATGCCCGCTCACCTATGGTCAACAAGCTATCCGAAAGTGTCAGAGTGCGGGTTAATGACAACGTGTGGCAGGCATAAGGTGAGATGTGGTGAACGGTGGCCGGCACCACCACATCACGGCGTGACGATTGACGTCGCGGGCCGGCAATCAGTGTGGCGCCGCCGGCTGTATAAAGCACTCCGCCAGCCGATTTCAGGTGAGCATTGTCCTCGGCCACAACAATGGTTTGCAACATCTGGCAGCCGTGGAAAGCTCGATAACCCACACTGGCAACACCTTTTCCGAGGTCAATTTGGGTTAACGATGAGCATCCGAAAAAAGTATAATCGCCGATGCACGTCACCGCATCGGGTACGCTGAGCGTAGTCAATTTCTTGCATAACGCAAATGCATGATTGCCGATAGTGGTGACTTTCTCAGGGATGGTGATGGATGTCAAAGAATCGCAGCCATTGAAGGCATAATCGCCAATCGACGTCAACGAGGACGGCAAACTCACTGTTTTCAAGCCGTGACAACCGTTGAAAGCACCTGCCGCCAGAGCGGTCACCATGTGTCCGTTCACCTGCTCGGGGATTGTGAGCGCACCGGTATAGAACTGATCGCCCAGCACCACCGACGCCGTAGTGGAAGATGTGAAATCGTAGGACACACCATCCACAACCACCGTTTCTCCCCGCCCCGTCACTGCCAACAGTATCAGGAACACACTCAATATCGCTCTCACATTCATATTATCCCTGTCACAATTCGTTGCGCTAAGTTACGCAATAATCAATAATTGAACAAAAAAGTTTGAGGCAAAACGAATAATGTGTTACCTTTGTACACATATTTCAATTTAGGGAACACGACTGAATGATTAACGAAACATCCTCATCTTCGGCTTCAGCCCAACGAGTGTCAACACGCCGGGGCTTATTGGCGTTATCGCCCATTGCGGTGTTTTTAACATTGTATGTGGCGGTGTCGGTCATCATCGGCGATTTTTACGCCATGCCCTTGAGCATAGCCTTTGTGGTGGCCGCCATGTGGTCGCTGGCCACCCTGCCGCGCATGCCGATGAAAGAGCGCATTGAGATTTTTTCGAATGGAGCGGCCAACACCAACATCCTGTACATGATATGGATATTTGTCCTTGCCGGCGCATTCTCGGCCCTGGCAAAGGGAGTGGGAGCTATTGATGCCACGGTGGAGCTGACCTTGAGCTTTCTGCCGGCACGATTGCTCCTGCCGGGACTGTTTGTCACGGCATGCTTCATCTCCATGTCCATCGGCACATCGGTGGGAACCATTGTAGCGCTCACTCCCTTTGCCTGCCAAGTGGCACAGACCACCGGCGTCGACACCGCACTGCTGGTGAGCGTGGTGCTGGGAGGATCGTTCTTCGGCGACAACTTGTCGTTCATCAGCGACACCACCATAGCCGCCACCCGCAGCCTGCGCGTGCAGATGAACGACAAGTTCAAGGCCAACCTGCGAATTGTGCTGCCGGCGGCATTAGTAGTACTGGTGTTGTACTTTTTCCACAGCACCGACATCGCAGCCGACGCAATAACGACTGACAACGGCACATCACGCTTGCTGGTACTGCCCTATCTACTTGTCATTGCGGCTGCCATCGCAGGCATGAATGTGCTGCTGGTGCTCACACTGGGCATCGCGGCATGCATGGTGCTGGCACTGTGTTTTGGCGGCACTGGGCTCATGGCCATGTGCGGGCTCATGGGCGACGGCATCAAGGGCATGAGCGACTTGATTGTGGTCACGCTGCTCGCCGCCGGGTTGCTCGAAGTCATCAATTATAATGGTGGCATCCGTTACCTCATTCAGCTGCTCACCAAGCGTATCGGAGGCAGTCGCGGCGCACAGGCCAGCATCGCCCTGCTGGTGAGCGTGGTGAATGTGTGTACGGCCAATAACACCATTGCCATCATCACCACAGGAAGCATCGCGCGCAACATCGGGCAGCGCTACGACATCGACCCGCGCAAGACCGCAAGCCTGCTCGACACCTGCTCGTGCATCGTGCAGTGCATCATCCCTTACGGAGCACAAACCCTGCTTGCCGCCGGCCTGGCGGGGCAGGCGCCGGTGGCGTTTCTTCCCTATCATTATTACGCCTGGGCACTGGCGATAATGGTGGCCGTTTCTATTGTGGTGAAGCGCCGTTGAGCCACCTGCCGGGCACAAACGCCAGCCCACCATAGGCAATCAATAGAAAAGCCATCAAGAAACTGCTATTCTTGATGGCTTTTTATGAGGGGACACTGTAATCAGTCGTCGTTCTTGTTCAGGCGCTTGCGCTCCAGCTCGTCCAACACGATTTTGCGCATGCGGATGTGGTTGGGGGTAATCTCCACATACTCATCGGCCTTGATGTACTCCAGCGCTTCTTCAAGGCTGAACACAATGGGAGGAACGATTCGCACCTTTTCGTCGGCACCACTGGCGCGCATATTGGTGAGTTTCTTGTTTTTGGTGACGTTTATCACCAAATCTTTCTCTTTGGCGTGCTCTCCCACCACCTGGCCGCCGTAGACTTCCTCTTGCGGGAAGATGAAGAAGCGGCCGCGGTCTTGCAGTTTGTCGATGGCATAGGCAAAGGCTGTTCCGCCTTCCATGGCGATGAGCGACCCGTTCACCCGGCGTGTAATCTCGCCCTTCCACGGCTCGAAATCAAGGAAACGATGCGCCATGATGGCCTCGCCGGCACTGGCCGTGAGCACATTGGTACGCAGCCCGATGATGCCTCGCGAAGGAATCTTGAACTCCATGTGGATGCGGTCGTTCTGCGTTTCCATGCTGGTCATCTCGCCCTTGCGACGCGTCACCATGTCAATCATTTTGCTGGAGTATTCCTCGGGCACATTGATGGTGAGCACCTCGATGGGCTCGCACTTCACACCGTCTATTTCTTTGATGATTACCTGCGGTTGACCCACCTGCAGCTCGTAACCCTCGCGACGCATCTCCTCGATGAGCACGCTCAGGTGCAGCACACCGCGGCCAAAGACAATCCAGGCATCCTCGTTCTCACTGCGTTCCACACGCAGAGCCAGGTTCTTGTCGAGCTCACGCATCAGGCGGTCATAAATGTGGCGCGAGGTCACATACTTGCCATCCTTGCCAAAGAACGGTGAGTCGTTGATGGTGAAGAGCATCGACATGGTGGGCTCGTCGATGGCAATGCGTGGCAGCGGCTCGGGATTTTCGAGAGTCGCCACGGTGTCGCCAATCTCAAAACCGTCGAGCCCGATGATAGCACAAATGTCGCCACTCGACACTTCGTCGGCATGCGTCTGACCCATACCCTCGAAAGTGCGCAATTCTTTTATCTTCTGCTTGACCACACTGCCATCTTTCTTGCACAGACCCACTTCCATGCCATCACGCAACGTGCCACGATGCACGCGACCAACGGCTATTCGACCCACATAACTGCTGTAATCGAGCGACGTAATAAGCATCTGGGCATCGCCTTCAATGGCTTCTGGAGCAGGTATATGCTCGATGATGGCATCCAGCACGGCGGTGATGTCGGTCGACGGTTTGCGCCAGTCGGTGCTCATCCACCCCTGCTTGGCGCTGCCAAACACCGTGGGGAAGTCAAGTTGTTCCTCGGTGGCATCAAGATTGCACATCAGCTCAAACACCAACTCCTGCACTTCGTCGGGACGGCAGTTGGGCTTGTCCACCTTGTTCACCACAACGATGGGCTTGAGTCCCAATTGCAGTGCCTTTTGCAGCACAAAACGCGTCTGCGGCATCGGCCCCTCAAAGGCATCCACCAGCAGCAGGCAACCGTCGGCCATGTTGAGCACGCGCTCCACCTCTCCGCCAATGTCGCTGTGCCCCGGAGTGTCGATAATGTTGATTTTATATCCGTTATAGTTGATTGACACGTTTTTCGACAAGATAGTGATGCCACGCTCACGCTCCAAGTCATTGCTGTCGAGGATTTGCGTCCCCATCTGCTGGTTGTCGCGGAACAGATTGCCGGCGGCGAGCATCTTGTCGACCAGTGTGGTTTTGCCATGATCCACATGTGCGATGATGGCAACATTTCTTATTTTTTGCATACCTTACTTTTCTCTTTTGCGGGTGCAAAGGTACGAAAAAGACACGAGACGTGTCACATGAGGGGAGAGAAAAAAACGCTCACCCGCTCATTTTGTGGATTTTTTCACCCCTTTTATTGCCGATAGCGGCGATCCACCTCTTCCCAGTTGACAATTTGCCACAGGGCGTTCAGGTGGTCAGGACGGCGGTTTTGGTAATCGAGATAATAGGCATGCTCCCACACATCCATTGTGAGCAACGGGCGCAGTCCGCGACGCACCGGATTGCCCGCATTGGGCTCCTGCACAATGGTGAGCCGACCGGCATCGTCGGCGGCAAGCCACACCCATCCCGAGCCAAACAGCGTGGCACCTTTCTGCACAAAATCTTTTTTGAAAGCGTCCAGTGACCCGAACTGCCCGATGATGGCCTCGGCAATGGCGCCAGCAGGGGCGTTGTCGGCAACGGGAGCGCGGAATTGGGCAAAGTAGAGGTTGTGGTTCAGCAACTGACCGGCATTGTTGAGCAAGCCACCCGGCTCGGCGCTGGCCACGATATCCTCAAGAGCCTTACCCTCATGCCCGCTGCCGGGCAACAACGCATTGAGATTGTTCACATAAGTGAGCAGGTGCTTGCCATGGTGAAAACCTATGGTGGCGGCACTCACCACGGGTTCCAACTCCTGCAGAGCGTAAGGTAGCGTCATGAGTTCAAAAACTCCAGCCGCGTTGGGTAATGTCTTTTCCATTGTGATGACGTTTTTTATGTAAGTTCAACAAAATAAGTACCAATGATTCAAACTGTTAACTACCCCAACTCAGGGGGAACAGCTTTCAGCGATGACGCACAACTCTCCCCCTAAGTTAGGGGGAGTGGCCGCAGGCCGAGGGAGTGTGTGTCACGGCGATGGCGCACAACGACGATGGCACCCACTCAGGGATTACACACTCCTCAGTCGCTTCGCGCCAGCTCCCCTAACTTAGGGGAGCAGCTTTCGGCGATGGCACTTAACTCTCCTGCTATTTGGGGAGCAGCTTATTTGCAGCACTTTCTTTTCGCTATGCTCACGTTTTTCATTCGTTAATAATCCCTGATGCAAATATAACGAAATTCCTCGAAAATCACATGTTATAAAAATGAAAAACTGCGTTTCTCATTTTGTCCTTCACTCGCCTTCCCGTAGCCTTTCCCATAGCTTAGAGGAGGAGCTGCCGCCACTTTGAAACATTGGCACCGATTTCGCATGGCACGTCGTCATTTATTGCCTTTCGCGCGATTATGGGGCCTGCAGAGCATCTGGCAGTTTTCTATTGATGTTGAACCGCCCTAGCTCCATGCTGTCACATGGTCGGCATCCATTTCATCCATCTTCCAGATGCGCTTGCTGTTGTTGTCGATGCCCATGGCGCAGTAGGGACAGTTCGAGATGCCTTCCTGACGGGCCTTTTCCGTCTGCCACTGATACACCTTGCGCATGGTGGGTTTGTCAAAAAGCCGGACGTTGAGCAACTTTGTGTCCTTGCAGTCACCCAGCACATACTCAAAGATGCCGCGATGGTTGGTCACAAAGTCGTCGCTCATCAACTCACGCACCCGGGTCGACAGCTCGGTGTGGTCATAGGCCACGGTGTGAAACCGCTCATACAGTTCTCCCCAGTTCAGGCCGCACATCTCGGGATAAACATCGTCAAATTTCGAGTCCACCCAGTCAATCACTGTGTTGAAATAAGTCCTTATCTCATTGATATTGGTGTCGCGGCGGTGCTTACTCATGTAGCCGTCGACATTGCCCTTGCTCACCCAGGCCAAAGCAGCGGCAAGGAAATCCTGACGATTGGCGACTCCCTTGATATAAGACTGCCACTTCTGGATGTTGGCATTTTGGGAGTTGCTGAACTCAGCCTTGCACAGCGTCACAAATGGCCCGCTATAGATGGCATTCAGCTCCTCCTGCGCATTTAAGGGTACGCCGGCAATATTGATAGTCTTGAACCACTCTTTAATCTCGGTCTCGGCGGCATCGCCCTCTCCTTCACAGATATATACCAGCAACGCGGTATTCAATATCTTGGTTTGCTGCTCCGTGTTCAAGCCTTCAAAGATTTGCTCCAAGCCGTTGATTTTCACGGCAAACTTATTCTTGACAAAGCGTCCAAGCGAGGTGATGCGCTGCTGGCCGTCAAGCACTTCGAGCCTGCCGCCGTCCACCTTGTTGAAATAAATCAAGCCCAATGGATAGCCTTTCAGCACCGACTCAATGACGGCCACATCGCGCCGGCCGTCGGCATAGATGTAATTGCGCTGATACTCGGGCTGAATGGTCAACTTGCCGGCCAGGCCATACAATCCCTTTCCCTCAAGCTCGTTATACTCAAAACCGTCACAAATCTCAGCTACGGTATAGATTTTTAATTCTGTCTTCATATCTTCACTGCTTTTTGCGGATTAAAATTCTTGCATATGGCTTTTGTGGTATGCCATTTTCCATATAATAAAGTTGCCCATCACGGAGACTTGGGTTGAGTTTCTTTAATTCTCTATCAAAAGGCTTTAAACCAAGTTCTTTACCTGAATCTCCCTGTGTTTGGCCAATAATCTCAAATTGTTCGGGGCAATATTTGTCCAAAAATGAGATGGGAACGCCCATCGCACCCTCATAATCCGAAGGTATGGCATCGGTGAATGGAACTTCTATCGCATCATAGTTGTCGTACTTGATATATTCTTTACGGCCTCTTATCTCTTTATGCTTGCTATGCTTGAAATTCTCGGCCATGGTCATCAATTTCAAAGGTTCATGACGGCGACCATGATCTAAATTTGTGAACCATCTAACGCCTTTCACTCTTATATATTTATTTCCTTCTTCGTCAATTCTCCACCCTGCGGCTTCAAGAGGATAAGTATTTGGGACTCCAAATTCTCTGTCTCCACTATGAATACTAACTCCCATCCACATTTTATTCTCCTTTATCAATGGGAATATTTCTTTATAGGTAATGGCATTCATATTCCCGATAATAATAAACTTCTTGTCGGCTTCCGTTAACCAAGCGACAAACTCACGGAACAGCGAGAATGGTGGGTTGGTGACAATAATGTCGGCCTCGTCACGCAGGGCACGAATCTCCTTGCTGCGGAAGTCGCCATCGCCCTCAAGGTATTGCCATTCCAGGTCGTCGATGTTGATGCGGTTATCGCCGGTGATGTCACGCTCCAGGACAAAGATTTTACCGTGTGTCTTGGTCTTGTCGGGGCTGTAATAGGGTTGAACGGTCTCAAAGAGCGTGGGCTGGTAAGGAATCTTATAATTCTTGCTCTCGGGGGCATAACTGGTGGAAATCAGTTTTTTCAGGCCGAGCAGTTCAAAGTTCTGCGCAAAGAACTTGGTGAAGTTGCTCCACTCGGGGTCATCGCACGGCAGCAGCACCGTCTTGCCACGAAACACATGGGGGTCGTAGTCGAGATAGGCGTTGATTTCCTTCTGGATGTCGGCATACTGCGTATAGAATTCGTCGTTCTTCGCAGTCTTGGCATTTGATAAATTCTGATTCGCCATAATTGATTGACAGTCGATTTTCCGGGCATTCAACTATCAATCACGCCGAAACAGGAAAAGGCGCGATACACCTTATCCGTTCAGCAAGGGGCGAACCTCGCTTTGGTACCCCTCTCCCGTATAAGAATGCATCACGCCAAAAGCGTGAATGCATTGCTATATTCACGGGAAAGTAAGTACCGATACGACTTACCCGACTATTAATTCGGTGTTATTATACCAATAGAAAATTGCGAGGTTTCTTGGCTGAACGCGAAATAATAGCGAATGCTTTAGTTCATAATATGTCGTTGTGAGGGTGATGCCATCTCTATGGCGCCCCACAACTTAATCGCAAAGTTAAACAAAATATCTAAGAAACAAGCATAATCACCATTAAAAATAACATGTGTCAAAATGCACTGCGCGGGTAATAGCTTCACAAAGGCAATTTTAGAGGGGAAATCTCAACTCCTCCCCTAAGTTAGGGGAGGTGGCGCGAAGCGACGGAGGAGTGTGTGATGCCAGCATGGGTGCCGATGTCGCCGGGTGACACACTCCCTCGGCCTGCGGCCACTCCCCCTAACTTAGGGGGAGATTTGGGCACTCGCCCCCGGCCCTCCGAGCCACCCGTTCCTTCGGCGTCAATGGGCTTCGCTTCAATATCAAACAAGTTTAATATTGCATTCTCCTTGCACATTATTTTGTTCTGCACTCGCTTATTCGTAACTTTGCCACAAAACACAAAGAATGATAAAAAAGTGCATTTTTTCTATTGCCCTGCTTGCCTCACTGGCCGTTGCGGGGCAGACTTGGAGCACCAACCAGGCCGGACAACACATTGTGTTAGATTTGTGGCCCGACGAAGCACCCGTGAGCAACGGTGTGGACTATCATGCTCCTGATAATTCCAACGACGTGAAGCCACAACTCCACGTTTTCCTGCCAAGTG
>JAFUWD010000014.1 GCA_017483645.1 Muribaculaceae bacterium
CAATAGGCAATATATAGCCCAACAGTTTTTTATAAGCGTTTTCCATATCCTCTGCGTTTTTGAACACGCAAAGGTACAGTTTTTTGCTCTAACCGATGCAATAAATAAAATTTAACACACATATTTTTGCAGGTGGCCCTAAAAATCTCGATTTATAAATCAGAAAAGATAAAAACTGAGTCAAATGCCGTGATATAGATAGAACAAAAACGAGGGACATCCATCAGGGCGCCCCTCGGTCATTTTTTTGTTGTGGCAGGAAATTACTCGTCGAGTTTGAATCGCCAGATTTGGTAATTCTCCTTCTTGTTGCCACGGTCGCTCACGAAGTAGACAAACCCATCTTGGCTCCAGTAAGGTTGTCCGTCGTAGGATTTGTTGACGGTGAGTTGCACCAGATTGTTGCCATCAATGTCGATGATGTAAAGGTCGGTGTCCTTCTTGTCCTTCTTGTATGCATCGAAGATGATGTGCTTGCCGTCAGGGCTCCAGCAGGGGTTGAAAGCAAAGCCTTTCTTGGCATCGGTGATTTGCACCTGGTTGCTACCGTCGAGGTCCATGGTCCAGATGGAGCAGCTCTTGGCGTCGGACGAATATTTCACATAGGCAATGCTCTTGCCGTCGGGGCTGAAGCGTGGTGTGTAACCACCCGAGAGCAGCACATTCTCGCCGGTTTTGAGGTTGCGCAGCCACACTTCACTGTGCTCCACAGCCACAGTGGTTCCACCAAAGCCAAAAAGCGACCAGAAATTCAGTTTCTTGTAGAAAGAGTAGGACTGTTTGTCGTAGATAAGGAATTGTCCATCGGGGCTGAAGCAAGGATGTCCTTCAAAAGCGTCGGGCGACTCGGTGATGGCCTGCAAGGTTTTACCCTTGGTGTTGTTCATCATGAAAATGTCACTTGTGGCGCTGCCCTCATTCTGGCATCGGAAAGCGATTTTGTCGAGTACTTCGCTGTAGGCGGGAGCCCAGTTGAAGTTTTTGCCACTGGTCTTCTGGCTCATGGCCGTGGAGAAGACATTGTCCTTCTTGTAAATGTTCCAAAACTTTTTGTTTTCGCGGGCGGCAAAAAACAAGTTCAGACCCATATTGCCTCCATAGGGATTCATACAGGGTTCTTCGTTGTCAGTCACCTTGGTCAGTGTCATCAAGTTCTCGCCGCTGGTGGTGATTTCAAAGTTTTTTCCAGCCCAGCAGGTGAGTGTCGCACACGCGACAAGCGTCAGGGATAATACTTTTCTCATATAGTTTGATTTTATTAAATTATTAGTCGTAGAGTGAGATAGTTTTTGCAAAGATAATGATATTTTTTTAAACAGGGGATTTCTATTGTGATTTATTGCTGCATTGAGTCGAAGGCCTGTTGCAATTCTTTGAGTTGCGCACGGATGCCTTTGAGCCTGTCAACCACCTCAAACCGCTTGTCCACTCCGTCGCGGTTGGCGCGGATTTGTGCCTGCGCCGCTTCCAGTTTGATGCCCTTGTCCTTGACCAGATAGTGGATTTTTTTGATGGTCTCGATGTCGGCCGGCGTGTAGAAGCGCGTGCCTTTGTCGTTGCGTTTGGGCTTGAGGATGGTCAGCTGCGATTCCCAGAAGCGAAGGGTCGTCACAGGAATTCCCAGAATTTGGGCCACATCGCCAATGCGGTAGTATTTTTTGTCAAACTCTTGCATGGTGGGCTTGAAAATTAGTTGTTAGTGGGTGAATGTGGGCGGAAACTCAATGCCGCTATCGTAGTTGCCTTCGTCGTTGTCGGTTTTCTCTTTGTCGCCTGCATCCATGAGTTCTTCATTTCTCGATTTCCACTGGCGCGGGCCGAAGATGCGCATCGCGTCCTCGGTGTAGATGACCTCGCGCTGTTGCAGCAAGTCGGCAAGCTCATGATGACCGTTGGTGTAGAGGGTGAGCAGCTCACGGGCGCGCTCATATTGCGAGTCGATGATTTTCTGCACCTCGTTGTCGATGGCGCGGGCACGTTCCTCACTATACGGCTTGGTGAATCCGTATGTCGACTGGTCGGCGTCGTAGTAGGAGATGTTGGGCAGTTGGTCGCTCATGCCGTAGTAGGTGACCATGGCGTAGGCGATGCGTGTGGAGCGTTCCAGGTCGTTCAGAGCGCCGGTGTCGATAAATCCCAGGAACATCTCTTCGGCCACACGGCCTGCCAGCAGCGAGCAAATCTTGTCGAGCAACGCCTGCTTGGGCTCGATTTGGCGCTCTTCGGGAAGATACCAAGCGGCTCCCAATGCTTTGCCGCGCGGCACGATGGTGACCTTGATGAGCGGGTCGGCGTACTGCAGATGCCAGCTCACTGTGGCATGTCCTGCCTCGTGCACGGCAATGGAGCGCCGTTCCTCGTCGGTGATGACTTTCGACCGTTTTTCCAGACCGCCGATAATGCGGTCCACGGCATCCATGAAATCCTGGCGCTGAACAGCTTGTTTCTTGCGGCGTGCGGCAATCAGGGCGGCCTCGTTGCACACGTTGGCAATGTCGGCGCCCGAGAATCCGGGAGTTTGACGCGCCAGCAGGTCAAGGTCGACGCTGCCGTCGGTCTTCACATCGCGCAGATGGACAGCGAAAATTTCCTTGCGGTCGCTCAATTCGGGCAATTCCACATAGATTTGGCGGTCGAAGCGTCCTGCGCGAAGCAGTGCTTTGTCCAGAATGTCGGCACGGTTGGTGGCGGCCAGAATAATCACGCCGCTGTTGCTGCCAAAGCCGTCCATCTCGGTGAGTAGCTGGTTGAGCGTGCTCTCGCGTTCATCGTTGCCACCCATGTTGGGGTTCTTGCCGCGTGCACGTCCCACGGCGTCGATTTCGTCGATGAAGACGATGCATGGGCTTTTCTCTTTAGCCTGGCGGAACAGGTCGCGGACACGCGATGCGCCCACGCCCACAAACATTTCCACAAAGTCGGAGCCCGACATGGAAAAGAACGGCACGTTGGCCTCGCCGGCAACAGCCTTGGCAAGCAGCGTCTTGCCGGTTCCCGGAGGGCCTACGAGCAATGCTCCTTTGGGGATTTTTCCACCCAGTTCGGTGTAGTGCTGTGGGTTCTTCAAGAAGTCGACAATCTCGGCCACCTCCACTTTGGCCTCGGCCAAACCAGCCACATCTTTGAATGTGACCTTGTTCTTGTCGTTCTGGTCGAAAAGAGTTGCTTTGGAGCGGCCCACGTTGAAGATGCCGCCCATTCCGCCTCCGCCGTTGCCCATGCGGCGCATCATGAAGAAATAGAAGGCAATGAGCAGCAAGAAAGGTCCAAAGTACCAAAAGATGTTGCCCAGGTCACTGCCTTTTTCGTAGGCCACTTCGCCCTTGAACGTGCCGGCTTGCCGCCATTGTTCCACTTTCTCCTCCAGTTTGTCGGTCGAGGGAATTTGTGTTTCGATGCGTGCCTTGGCACTCTTGGAAATTTGGCCTTGCAACTGCCCCTTGAACACCACGTTGGCAAGCGAGTCAGTGAGTAGGCCCTGTGCCTCGTTGCTGTTGGTGATAACGGTGATTTTGGTCACACCGCCTTTGTTGACCCATGTTTCAAACTCCGACCAGCTCACTTTTTGTGCCAGTGAGTTGTCATTGAGGGCATAGGTGCCAATAAGGACGAGGAGAATCAGGCCATACATCCAGAAGATGTTGAACTTGAACCCCTTGGGCGATTTGTTGCTGCCGGTTTTGTTATTGTTGTTGTTTGTTGCCATGTGATTTTAATTGACTGTCTGCTGTGGGGCTTAGTCCAGGTCGGGTATCTCACTCACCTTGGCATCGGCCCACAATTGTTCCAGATTATAGCGCTCGCGGAACTCGGGCAGGAAGATATGTACATAAATCGTGCCATAATCGATGACTATCCATTGCGAGTTTTGATAACCGTCGTAGTTGAACGGCCTCACTCCGATGGTTTTCTCCACATATTCGCGCACGCTGTCGGCCACGGCATCAACTTGAATGGGCGTGTTGCCCTCGGCGATGACAAATCCCTGAGCAGCTGCGTATTCAATGTCGCTCAAATCTACGGTGGTGATGTGGTGTCCTTTCTTTTCCTGGATACCTTCGATGATGGTGTTGACTAATTTTTCGTTTTCTGTCATATCAAGTTTTTAATAATGTGTACTGAAAGGCAAAGTTAATAATTTATTCTCAATGCGCAACCAAACGCTGTCATTTTTACAACAAAAAGATTTGTGGCCAATGACATTTTTTACTAATTTTGCACTCAATAGCAATCTAACAAAAAACGACAAACATTCATTATGGAAGTAACAGGAAAAATTATCCAGAAGCTGGACCCTGTGAGCGGAACGTCCAAGTCTGGAACACAGTGGAGTAAACAAGAATATGTGCTTGAGACCATTGGTGACGCCTATCCCAAGAAAGTGTTTTTTGACTTTTTTGGAGAGCGCGCTCAGCAATACTCGTGGATTGAGGTGGGGCAGGAGATCACGCTCAGCTTTGACATTGAGAGCCGGGAGTACAATGGTCGTTGGTACACCAATATTCGCGGCTGGAAGGCCGAGCGTTATGTGCCTGCTGCCGCACAGCAGGCTGCGCCCGCTGCCGAGCCTCCCTATCAGGCTGCCCCTGCAGCACCTGCTCCGGCTCCTGCTGCCCCCGCTGCCGACGCATTGCCCGATTTCAACCGTTCGAGCGAGGACGACGAGTTGCCCTTCTGACAAACGCATCACATTTACTTTGTGTAGATATAAAAACCGCCCATTGTGCCATTGGCCAATGGGCGGTTTTGTGATGATGGCAGGTGTCAGAATTGGCGTGCCACCGCTTGCAGCACTTCGCCCAGGGTGGGGTGCCCGTGGATGGCGCTTGCCATCGCATCGACAGTGGCTCCGCAACACATGGTCGTGGCTACTTCCTGAATCAAGTCGGCCGCATGGGCGCCGCAAATGTGGCAACCCACGATTTTGCGTGTTGCCGAGTCGACAATCATTTTCACCAGACCGTCGGTTTCACCCATAGCCAAAGCCTTGCCGTTGCTGCGGAAGAATGCTTTTTTCACATCCACCGTCAGGCCCTGCTCGGCGCATTGTTCCTCGGTGAGGCCCACCATGGCAAGCTCAGGAGTGGTGAAAACGGCGCTGGGTATGATGCTGAGGTCGATGTCGCAAGGCTTGCCCAAGATGTGATTCAGGGCCACCATGCCCTGCGCCGATGCGGCATGAGCCAGCATACACAGGCCGTTCACGTCGCCAATGGCGTAGATGCCTGGTTCGCGTGTCTGCATATGCTCGTCAACAGCGATACCGCGACGCGTGACCTCCACAGCGGTGTGCTCCAATCCCGGGGGCAGCACAGGCTGCCTGCCAACCGACAGCAGCACAGCGTCGGCCATGACCGTAGTTTCCTTGCCCTTGGTCTCGTAAGCGACGGCAATGCCGTCGTCGCCCTTGGCAAGTGACTTCACCGCGGCTTGTGTCACAATTTTCACGCCCCGCTTGCTCATGACGCTGCGCAGTCGCTTGGCAATATCCTTGTCGAAGGGGGGCAGAATTTCCT
The DNA here is from genome assembly GCA_017483645.1 of Muribaculaceae bacterium. GTDB lineage: Bacteria > Bacteroidota > Bacteroidia > Bacteroidales > Muribaculaceae > Sodaliphilus. The sequence continues at coordinate 5,517 of JAFUWD010000014.1, forward strand.
TGCAGTATTCCACCACAGTGACGTCCACGCCATAAGCGGAGATTATTCCGGCAAACTCCATGCCGATTACTCCACCGCCCACTACGCACAACCTGCCTGGCAAGGTGGTGGTGGCCAGCAATTCGTCGCTGCTGATGGCCAAATCGGCTCCCTCAATGGGAAGCCCACGGGGTGCCGAACCGGTGGCAATGACCACGTGGCTGGCGGTGAGCGTGTCGTCACCTACGCCGATGGTGTGTGCATCGACAAACCGCGCCTCGCCTTGCACCACCGTGATGCCGCCCTGCTGCATGAGCATCGCCACGCCATCGCGCAGCTGGCTCACCACCTGGTCCTTGCGTGCCACCGCGGCGGCATAGTCCACTGTGACGTCGCCTGTGGAAACACCCCAGGCTTGCGCGTCACGCACGGTGCTCACTACCTCGGCACTGCGACACAGGGCCTTGGTGGGGATGCAGCCGCGATTCAGGCATGTGCCGCCCAGGTGGTCGCGTTCCACCAGAGCCACTTTCAAGCCTGCCGCGGCAGCCGCGGCGGCCATTTCGTAGCCGCCGGGTCCACCGCCGATGATGATCAGGTCGTAGGTCATTGTGCCAGCTCTTTAAAGGTGACAATGGGGTGCAGGGCCGCCTGCGTGTCGTCGAGACGGCGCACGGGGGTGTGGTGCGGGGCTTCTTTCACCACGTCGGGGGTGGTGGCAGCCTCTTGGGCAATGCGGCGCATCACCTCGATGAAAGCATCGAGTGTTTCACGGCTCTCATTCTCAGTTGGCTCAATCATCAAAGCCTGATGGAAGAGCAACGGGAAATAAATGGTGGGAGCGTGGAAACCGTTGTCGAGCAAGCGCTTGGCCACGTCGAGCGTGGTGACGCCTGTGCTCTTGTCTTTCAGCCCGTCGAACACAAACTCGTGCTTGCACACACCCTCGATGGGAAGTTCATAGCAGTCCTTGAGCGATTCCTTCACATAGTTGGCGTTGAGTGTGGCCAGCGGCCCCACCATCTTCAGCTGTTCATTGCCCAGCGTGAGGATGTAGGCCAGGGCGCGCATGATAACGCCGAAGTTGCCTAAAAAGCCCGAAATCGACCCCAGCGACTCGTCGGTGAAGAGGATGTCGTAGTTTCCGGCCTCGTCCATCGTGACGCGAGGATTGGGAAGGAACTGCTCCAGGCCGGCGCGCACGCCCACCGGGCCGCTGCCGGGTCCTCCTCCACCATGAGGGGTGGAAAAAGTTTTATGCAGGTTGATGTGCATGATGTCGAATCCCAAATCGCCCGGGCGGCAACGGCCCAGCAACGGATTGAGGTTGGCGCCATCGTAATACATCAGTCCTCCGCACTCATGCACCAGCGAGGCAATCTGGCCGATGCGCTGCTCAAAGATGCCCAGCGTGTTGGGGTTGGTCATCATCATGCCGGCCACGGTGTCGTCGAGCAAGGGTTTGAGGTCGTCGACATCCACTGTGCCGTCGGGCAGGCTCTTCACTTGCACCACTTCCAAACCGCATACGGCGGCGCTGGCGGGGTTGGTGCCGTGGGCGCTGTCGGGAACAATGATTTTCTTGCGTTTCTCGTCACCGCGGCTCATGTGGTAGCTGCGCATCATCATCAGGCCTGTGAGCTCGCCGTGTGCTCCGGCAAAGGGGTTGAGTGTGAACTCACTCATGCCGGCTATCTCCGACAGGCACTCTTGCAAGGTGTAGTACACAGCCAGTGCGCCCTGCACGCTGTCGATGGGCTGCCAGGGGTGCAGGCCAGTGAAGTCGCGATGAGAGGCAATTTCCTCGTTGATTTTGGGGTTATACTTCATCGTGCACGACCCCAGCGGATAGAAGCCCGTGTCCACGCCAAAATTGTTGTTGCTCATGTTGGTGTAGTGGCGAACCACAGTCAGCTCGTCCACTTGGGGCAGGGCTGGAGCGTCGTCGCGCAGCAAGTGTGCAGGCATTGACTCCAGGCTGTATTCACTCAACTCATTGTCGGGAAGAGTGTATCCACAACGGCCTTCTTGCGATAACTCAAAAATGAGTTTTCCGTAATATGTGTTGTTCATATCGTTTCTCCTCCTTCGGGTTTAATGGGTTAAAATGTCGACCAGGTTGTCAATCTCTTCACGCGTGCGCATCTCGGTGACACACAGCAGCAGCGTGTCGGAGCCCACGCGCACACCGGCATGGATGCCATCTTGAGCGCACTCTTGCTGCAGTGCGTCGATGTCGAGCTCGGTGCGCACGACAAATTCGTTGAGGAACGGCTTGTCGGGATAGGCCAGTGACCACTTGCCACTCTTCACCAGTTGGTCGGCGAGATAGTGCGCTCCGCTGTAGCCCATCTCGTTCACCTGCCGCAATCCCCGGCTTCCCATCAGAGCCATATACATGGTCACATACAGGGCCATCAAGCTCTGGTTGGAGCAGATGTTGCTGGTGGCTTTTTCGCGGCGGATGTGCTGCTCGCGTGCCTGCAAGGTGAGTACAAATGTGCGCTTGCCGTCGACATCGGTCGTGGCACCCACAATGCGCCCCGGCATCTTGCGGATGAGTTTTTTGCTGGTGCACAGGAATCCCAGTCCGGGGCCGCCAAAGTTCATGGGAATGCCCAGGCTCTGGCCGTCGCCTACCGCGATGTCGGCACCCCATTCGCCGGGTGTCTTGAGCACACCCAGTGTGCTGGCGACGCAAGTGGTGATGAACAACGCCTTGTTGGCGTGGCAAATATCGGCCCAGCCGGTGTAGTCCTCCACGATGCCGAAGAAGTTGGGGATGGCCACAATCACGCCGGCCACGTCGGGCTGTGCCACCTTTTGCTCGAAATCGGCGCGTGATGTCACGCCGCCTTCTTGCTCAATGACTTCAACGGTCACGCCATGAAACTTGGCATAAGTCTCGATGACACGCACCATCATGGGGTTGAGGGTTGCGCTGAGCAAGATGCGGTTGCGCTTTTTCCCGGCCGCCACAGCCATCATCATGGCTTCGGCGGTGGCTGTGGCGCCGTCGTACATCGATGCGTTCGACACCTCCATGCCCGTGAGTTCGGCCATCATGCTTTGGAACTCAAAAATGTATTGAAGGGTACCTTGTGAGATTTCGGCTTGATATGGAGTGTAGCTGGTGAGAAATTCACTGCGGCGCAGCATGTCCTGCACCACCGAGGGCGAATAATGGTCGTAGGTGCCTGCGCCGGCAAAGCAGGTGAGCGTGTGGTTCAGCGAGCCTAATGTGTCGAAGAACCGCCGCAGCTCCACCTCGCTCATGGCAGGCGGAAGGTCGTAGTCGCGATGAAATTGCAGTTCATCGGGGATGTCGGTGTACAGGTCGTCGAGCGAGCGAAGGCCGCAACGCTGCAACATGGCCTGCACATCGGCATCGGTGTGCGGAAAATATTTGTAGGTCATTTCTGCTGAAATCTGTAAGCCAATCACTCGCCAATGAAGGCTTTGTAACTCTCGGCGGTCATCAGGTTGTCGAGTTCGCCGGGGTCGCTCAGTTGAACCTTGATAATCCAGTTCTCGAAGGCATCTTTGTTGATGAGTCCGGGTTCGTCCTCGAGTGCGGCGTTGGCCTCGACCACGGTGCCGCTCACCGGCGAAATGAGGTCGCTGGCAGCTTTCACGCTCTCCACAGCTCCAAATTCCTCGCCGGCTGCCACTTCGTCGTCCTCTTCGGGCATGTCCACATAGACCACATTGCCCAGCTCATGCTGTGCGAAATCGGTGATGCCGATGTAACCGAACTCACCTTCCACTCTCACATACTCATGACTCTCGCTGTAATAGAGTCCTTCCAGAATTTTACTCATAATTGTATATGTTTTAATTGGTTTTGAATTTTTCTTGTTTTAAGTTGCTTACTTATTACTTTTTATAGGATTTTTTATAAAAGCGTTTTTTCACCACCACTGCCGGGAACACTTTTTTGCGGATGCGCACGTTCAGCTCGGTGTCGAGTGCGCCCGCCTCGCGGTCCACCAGTGCAACGGCAAGGCTCTTGTCGACCGAGATGCCTCGGTAACCGGTGGTGACGTAACCCACCACGCGGTCGCCTTGCAGCACATCGTAGCCGTGGCGTGCGATAGCTTTGTCCTTCAACTCCAGACCCACCAGCTTTTTGGGGCTGCCCTCGGCTTTTTGCTTGGCGCAGGCTTCCTTGCCGATGAAGTCACATTCTTTGTCGAGTTTCACAAACATGCCCAATGTGGCGGTGATGGGCGAAATTTCGGCGCTGAGTTCATCGCCGTAGAGCGGCAATCCAACCTCGAAGCGCAAGGTGTCACGGCATCCCAGCCCGCACGGCTGGACACCGACTGCTATCAGCTGGTCCCACATGGTGCGAATGGTGTCGTGCGACGCATAAATCTCAAAGCCGTCCTCGCCTGTGTATCCCGTGCGGCTCACAATCACGCAGTCGCCGTCCACCTCCACCGTTTTGAAGGAATAAAACACCAGGTCGGCCACATCGAGGTGCAGAACGCGTGCCACGGTGTCTTCCGAATCTGGCCCTTGCACAGCCAACTGGCCGTAATGCTCGCTCTCATTGACCACAATGACATTGAATTGTGCGGCATGCTCCTGAATCCATTCCACGTCCTTGTCGATGTTGGCGGCATTGATGACCAGGAAAAACTCGGTGCTGCTCACTTTGTACACCAGCAGGTCGTCGACGGTGCCTCCGTCGGGGTAGAGCATCATGCCGTACAGGATTTTGCCACATTCGAGGGGAGCCACGTCGTTGGTGAAAATATAGTTGACAAAACGCTCGGCTTCGGGGCCGGTGACACGTACTTCGCCCATGTGCGACACATCGAACACACCCACTTGGTTGCGCACCGCGTTGTGTTCCTCAACGATGCCGGCATACTGGATGGGCATGTCAAAACCGCCAAAAGGGCTCATCAGCGCGCCCAGGGCAACGTGCTTGTCATGAAGACAGGTTTCTTTAAATTCGTTCATACTCTCAATGGTTTATGGGTTAATCAATAAGTTAATAAATTGTTCGTTGTTCAGATTCAGCACAATGTCACTCATGTTTACGTCGGCCAGTGCCCGGGTGATGGCCTCGCGAGTGAGCGCTACGCCTTGCAGACGCTCCAGCACTTGCCGGTCAAGGTCGGCCAGCACAAAAAAGTCGCCGGCCATATCCATGTGCCGAATCACATTGTGACTCACCTCCATGTTCACCGTGAACTCACCCGCACCTTCCAAACGTGCATGGCGCTTGACGTTGCAGCGTGGATTGTGCCCATAGATGAATTCCGGCTTGAGATAGCCTGCGGCCATGTGCTCAATCTGCTCCACATCGGCTTGTGTAAGGTGCATTTCGCCCGAGCACAGCGCTTGCCGCGCATGGGCTTTGAAATCCTCGATGCTCAGTGTGATGTGCTGGCACAGCGTGGTGATGCGGCTTGGAACGCTGGAAACGCCTTTCGACTCCAGTTTTGCGCGCGACGGCGTGATGGCTTGCATCATGTGGGCCATGTCGGTGTCGTAGAGCATGGTGCCATGCACAATGTTGTGGCCGGGCAGGTGGTAGAAGGCATTGCCGCTCACTTTAAGGCCGTCAATCAGAATGTCGTTACGACCATTGTCGGTGGCGTTCAGCCCTAACTGCCTGAGCATGGCCACCACGGCTTGCGTGTAGCGCGAATAGGTTTGAGCCACGTTGTCACCTGCGGTGATGTAGCTGAACATGATGTTGGAGCGGTCGGCATATACACATCCGCCCCCGCTCTTGCGACGGTACACGGCAATGCTGTGCTCACGGCAATAATCCAGATTGACTTCGTTGTCGATGAGCTGATTGCGGCCAAAAATCACGGTGGGTTCCACCTGCCACATGAAGAAAATGTCGTCACTGCCCATGATGTGTGCCGCGTATTCCTCCATTGCCAGATAGAACGGAAGAATGTGGGCCGATTCGTCGGGTAGTTTAAGGTATTTCATGCCACGGTGGTTAATAGGGCGAAATTAAGCATTTTTTCTCAATTGTGCAATATCCGGGCACTATTTCCTAACTGGCATTCCTGTCAAAACGTAGAATATTGGCTATCGGGGTTTCGAGTGCATGAAATGGGCGGTGCGGCGGGCGATGTTGTCGCGCAAAAGATCACGGTAGAGCCAAATCTCACGGGAATGATAGCAGCCTTCTTTGCCAATCAAGGGCAGCACATAGTCGTAGCCGGTGAACCCGTCGACCAGCAGCAGCCGTGTAGTCGGGTCGAGGTGGACGGTGAGCGTGTCGGACGTCTGTTCGGCCGGTGGCAGCAGGGGTGACGGCACGGTAACGAGAGTGGCCGGTGTGGCATCCGTGCGCCAGTTTACCGGGTTGATGGCGAATGCGTTATCTTTTCCCATGATACTGCAGCTGGTGTCGCGCACCGAGTTGTAGCAGATGGTGACTCCGATGTCGTCGGGGCCAGTGGCAGCAATGATGCGTTTGGATGCAGCCACCATCTGCGGAGTGATGGAACATCCAAGGGCGTAGACCGCCACCAAGCGGCCATAGGTGTCATCGTCCATTTCGCTGAGCAGTTGCAAGGCAATCATGGCTCCTTGGCTGAATCCGGGCAGCACAAACGGCCTGCCCCTGTTGAAATGTTCCAGATAATACTTGAGGGCGCGGCGGGCATCGTCGGTGGCGACTGTCAGACGCAAGGCGGTGCTGTCGCCGGCAAACGACTGCAGCGAGCACTGGCGGTAGTAGGGCGCATAAAAGTTGAGCGTTCCGCTTATCAATGTGTCCACCCCCACCATTTCAGCGTGCAGCGGGAGCCTGGTACTGTCGTTATAAGTGTCGGCATAGTGGCAGATATTGCCGTCGGGCAGGGCGTAGTCGCCAGTCTCGGTCGAGATGATGTAGAACACGTCGGCCGAAGCCTGGCGGTCGCTCACATACCACTGGGTGCTGTCGCTGTAATCGGGCGAGAGGGGCATGGTGCCGGCTGGTTGTGCCTTGTAGTTGCTCCTGCACTGTGCCGTGAGGAGTACAATGACACAAAAGCCGGCTACTTTGATTATACTTTGCATAGCAGAGGTCATTCTTCTTTTTCTAAAAGTATGGTAATCAGTTTGGTGATATCGGCAACGCCGGTTTCATGGTCATTGTTCACATCACTGCGCACGTTGGCTTTCTGCGTCAACACTAAGTTCACCAGCATGGTCACGTCGGCGATGCTAATTTCTCCGTCGCTGTTCACATCGCCCTCTTCGTAGAAGGGTAAGACCTCAAACCTGATTTGGCTGCCCCAAATAGAGTAGCTGGTGGGCCGGTCCACGCGCCGCAGACACAGTTTGTACACGACACCAGGGGTGCCTTCAAAGGGGCTTTGAATGTTGACCGTGGCGCTTCCGCCTGCAGGAATGTGCACCGTCGGGCCGTCGGCATGGTAAAGAACCGATGTCACTGCATCGTCGAGAACCATGTAGGGGATAGAACCAACGAAGTCGCCCTGGCCGGTGTTGGAGATTACCGCTTGGCCTTTAATCTGGCCTTGAGGCATTTTGTAGCTTTCAATGGTCAGGGGAGTGGTGATGGCAAGATTGTAGTTGGCGCTTGACAGCACCTTCAGCTTTTTGGCGTCGCACATCATCGCGTTGTTGCGGTCCACAACCAGCAGCTGGTAATCACCCGGTTCGGTGGGCGCTGAAAATGACCCCTTGGTGATTACGTCGTCGCCCGCTGCCACGTCGATGCGCTGACCTTGCTCGTAACTGATTTGCTGTCCGTTTTTCAGCACCACATAATTCACCACATCGTAGTATTCCTTGTCGTCATTGTTGTGGACGTAAGCGGTCACTTCAACGGTGTTGCCGGTTCCCACTGTTTCAGGATAGTCGAGGCGGGTGACCAGCAGGTTCCCGTCGGTGATTTCGGGGGCGTCAAAGTACATCACACCGTTTGACACCCTGGCATTGATGTAGCCGTTGTTGAGCGAACTGTGGTTGTATGGGATGTATTCGGTCATGCCGAAACTGGGGACGCAATACATTATCCATAACTGATAATTGCCGTCGGCCAGTGAGGTCGATGGCGTGTAGCGGATGCACGATGTGCTGTTCACATCCAGTGTGGTGAATCGGTAGCTGCTGCCAACCGTCAATGAATAGTAGCGCCTGTTGTTTTCGTTGAATGGTTCCACATCTTGGCCGTTCTCATCGGTTAAATAGGGAAGTATGTATACGTTAACCTTAGGATAGAAGCCATTGCCAGCCACAGTGAGGCGGTCGAGAATAAGGGCTGCCGTGCTGCCCAATGTCACATGGTCGACTCCCGCCTTGAACGTTTCGATGGTCAATTCCACCGATTTTTCGGGTGCGGCGGCCCCATTATCGGGCTGGATACCCACAATCATTTCCTGTCCATTGTTATAACCTCCCTCGTAAGAACCGATGCCTTGTGTTTTGGGATTCAACGCAGTGACGAGGAAGTATCCGTTGCTGCTGCCGCCCCATCCCCAGTTGATGTGATAATAGCCGTTGGCGTCGCATCCGTCGAACACAAAAGCGTGCCCTCCGGTGCTGGTGTAGCCCGAATAGAGTACGGGACGACCATTCTGCAACTCGGTGTCGATAGTCGACTGCCACTCGGTGATGGACATCATGGCTCGTTTGACGTATCGCATGTCCTTGCTATAGCCGAAATAGTTCCGTAGTGCCTCCATTGAGCTGTAGAGACTCATGCCGCTCGCGGCCCCGTATTTCATCTCGCCCGATACTCCCACATGGTACATCAGTGTGGCCACAGCGTTGGCCTGGATGTCATTGTAGCCATTGGAGTATTCATCGAGCATGTCGCCCCAGTGGTAAGTGGTGCTGCCAAAGTCGGCACTCAGGGTTTGATTGTTGCCCGAGTTGTTCACGTTGCAGGTGTAGGAGTGTGTTCCGGTGCCTTTGTTCGGCCAGCGGTAGTAGTACATGATTTGTGCGGTAGCGGTTGCCACACACCCTGTGACGCTGCGCTTGGTGCCGTTTCCGTCGGTGTAAGTGGGGCACAGGTCGTTGTAGGGCGCATTCTGATTCCAGTTGCTGGTGAGCAGTGGCCTAATCACCTGTGAACGAGCTTGGCGTGCCGGTGCCTTGCCGGCCGAGGGTTGCTGGCGCATGAGCTGCATCTCTTGCCGATAGACATCGAGCATGTATTGCAGGCCATCGGGGACATCAGCGGGGTCGAAGGAACCCTTGTCGCTGTAGCCCAGCACTGCGGGTGCCAGGTCGTCGCCAGCCACAATCACATAGCCTGCGTCCTCACCTGTATTGAACACATACAAGTCGGCGTTTTCGGGGTTTTCGGCCGACCGTGCGGTGAGCGCCAGAGAGGGAGTCGGTGCATGGCCGGGTGCATAATGACGAGTGGAGTGTTCAAGCATGTGCTGGGATGCTATGATGCGGGCGCGGTCACGGCTTACAGGTGCGGCGATTGCCACTTGTGAAATGGCCCAAATGACAGTGAGACAAAAGATGATGTGTTTCATGAGATTGGGAGATTAGTTTCTGGTGGTAAAATTAGTGCAAAGTAAGTAATAATCAAAATTATTTTGTGTTTTTCTCAGCGACATAGGTGTAGATGGTAGAATAAATCAAGCCGCCTGGAGTAGTGCTTTTCTCGGGCGGCTTGATGATATCATGAAGGTTTTATGTGTCAACGAATCACCTTCGTGGCACTTGTGGTGCCATTGTCGTAGCGTGTGACCACGATGTTCACACCGCTGTGAGGCTGGGCTGATGCCTGACCCAGGATGTTGTAGTAGGTCTTGCTCACTTCCTTGCCCGCTTGTGTGCCGATGGTCGTCTCGCTGATGGCGGTGTAAGGCTGGTCGAGATAGAGTTGATAGGCGGCATAGCCATTACCCATGCAGTACTCATAGAGCATCACATGTGTGTCGTCGAGCTTCTCGGTGCGGAAGAACGCTCCCACCGAAGGGTTGGCGCCGTAGCCACCGTTGCCCATCGGGTCGACGGTGAGGATGGGCTCGGCCTTGGCGGTCATGTCTTTGATGGTGAATCCTCCGTTGTAGTTGGAACCTGATGAATAGAGGAAAAGCTCATGTCCGTCCATCGTGAAATAAGCGCCGCCAACACTCGAGTTGCGGTTGGGAGGCGTGGTGCTGGCTGAGCCTGTCACATAGCTGCCCTTGTCGCCGTTGTCATATAGATAGTAGCCGTTGTTGCGCACTTGATAGATGAACTTGTTGGGGTTGTTGTCAATGGGATAAACCACTCCGGCGGTGGAGCCGGCAATCGACAATGTTTTGCTGGCAGTGACCTCAACCAACTTGCCCTCGGCGATTTTCACCACGTTCACCACATTCTGGGTGTTGGGGAAGAAATAAACGTAGCCACCTTCTTTGGAGAACACATCGCCGCTGGCGCTGATGAAGTGCACGCGTCCAGGGTTAAGCAGCTCGAAGTTCACTTCCACAGGTGTGATGCCGCCATACTGGTAGAGCACCATTTTGTTGGGTGAGTTCTGGGTCGCACCGTCGTTACGCAGAATCAGGTTGCCTGCATCGTCGCAAGTCACGCCCTGGCTGGTTCCGCCCGAAATACCGCTGTCTTGCTCTCCGTCGGCATCAAAAGCCAGCAGGGTAGAGGTGCGGTAGTCGTTGGGGTAGAAAATACCGCCGCACATGGCTGCCATTTGAGCGGTGTTGTATTTCGACTCATCGGTAAGTCCTGAAGGGAAATTCTCAGGAAGGTTGCCGCGGAAGCGGCTGTACTTAAAAACCGTGTCGCACTTCAGTTCCAGCGGTTGAACCGGTTCCACGACGGCATCCCAGTCGATGTCCTCCAACTCGGGCATTGCGCTTGCCATGAGCGAGTTGCAAGTCATCATCTTCACGCCCATGGCGCCGATTGACTTGTAGCTGGCTTCGGTGTCGACTACCCAGCAAGCCACATCCAGTCCCAGGTTGTGGAATTTCTTGACCGTGTAGATGTCGAAGTTGCCCGTGGAGATGCTGGGCTGCAGGTTCCACTGCTTGCACCACTGTTCGTTGTCTTTCCAGTTGGCGTTGCACAGCCACTGGCACTTCAGGGCAGGGTAATTGGTTCTCACATACTCCAGCGAGTTTTTCATTGATGTGAGGATGACCGCTTTGTCGGTGAGTCCTTTTTGCTCAATCAACGCAGCAAGGCCCGGGAAATTGCTCATGTCGTTGTTGTTGATGCCGGTGGTCCACTTGAGCTCAATCACTGGGAACACGCCTTTTTCAACGCAAATGTCGAGATATTCAGCCACAGTGCAGATTTTGCCGGTGTAGGTGACACCGCTGCGAGTTTGTGTGTAGTTTTCGGCTTGCAGCTGCACCAATGTGGCGTTGGCAACGGTGAGGTTGCCACCCACGCGCTCGGTTGTCTCGTCGTGGCTGATGACATACTGCTTGTCGCTGGTGACACGCACGTCGCACTCCAGTCCGTCGTAGCCATAATACTCCACACCGTTGCGATAAGCCTCAACGGTGTTCTCCACGCCTCGGTTGCATCCGCGGTGCCCCACAAACAGGGGCTTCCATGCACTGGCTTGCGACACGGCAGCCAGGCAAAGCATCAAGGTAAAGATTTTTTTCATGTTAGTTTCGGTTTACGTTAATAAAAAAGAATGATTGATTCAATACCGCAAATATACAAAACTCAAAGTGAAAAATCAAGATTTTTTAATGATTTTTTGTGGTGATTTAAGCGTGGATTTTTTCAAATGTGAGCTGTTATCGCCGACAGAATCATTGCTTTTGCTCGTCGCTTTCGGAAAATGTGGTAAAAGAGTTTCGGCAAGAAAAAATAAATCAGTAACTTTGCAAACGATGCAAAAACCTTCGCAACAACGAAGCCACAAGGTGCAGGGACAATGGTTGCCGACCACTCGCAAGGAGATGGATTATCTGGGGTGGGAACAGGCTGATGTAATCCTGTTCACCGGAGATGCCTACATCGACCACCCGTCGATGGGCACCGCTGTCATTGGCCGTGTGCTGGAGGCGCATGGCTACAAGGTGGCCATCGTGCCCCAACCCAACTGGCGTGACGACCTGCGCGATTTCCGCAAGTTGGGCCGGCCACGATTGTTTTTCGGTGTAAGTGCAGGTGCTATGGATTCGATGGTTAACCACTACACCGCTGCCCGTCGCCGGCGCAGTGACGATGCCTACACTCCCGATGGCCGTCCAGGCGCTCGCCCCGACTATCCCACCATAGTATATAGTGACATCCTCAAGAAGTTGTGGCCCGATGTGCCTGTGGTTGCTGGAGGTATCGAGGCATCGATGCGGCGTCTGGCACATTATGATTATTGGCAGGATTGCATCAAACCATCCATTTTGGTTGGGTGTCGTGCCGACGTTTTGGTATATGGCATGGGCGAGAAACCCAATATACAGATTGCCGCGGCCTTGGCTTCGGGACAGACCATCGACCAAATTACTGACGTGCCGCAAACGGTGGTGCGCCGTCCCTTGCACGAAATGCCTTCCGCCACTACGTCGACCGACATCGTGCTTCACAGTTATGAAGAGTGCCTCGCCTCAAAGCGCTCCCATGCGGCCAATTTCAAAGTGATTGAGGAAGAGAGTAATTTGTGGCATGGCCACAATCTGTGGCAGGCCACTGGCGACGTGGCTGTGAAGGTGAATCGCACCAATGAGCCGATGACGACCGAGGAAATCGACGCGGCGTTCGACCTTCCCTACACGCGTCTGCCACATCCACGCTACCAAGGCAAGCGCATTCCTGCCTATGAGATGATTCGCCACTCGGTGTGCATGCACAGGGGGTGTTTCGGCGGGTGTGCGTTCTGCACTATCAGCGCTCACCAGGGGAAATTCATAGCGTCGCGCAGCAAAGAGTCGATTTTGCGCGAAGTGAAGCAAGTGACACGCATGGCCGACTTCAAGGGCTATATTTCTGACTTGGGCGGCCCCAGCGCCAACATGTACGCCATGCACGGGCGCGACCTCACCTTGTGCCAGCGTTGCCGCCGGCCATCCTGCCTGCATCCCAAGCCTTGCCCCAATCTCAACACCGACCATAGCGCACTGCTCGAAATCTATCATGCAGTCGATGCGTTGCCGGAAGTGAAAAAATCGTTCGTTGGCAGCGGTGTGCGCTATGACTTGTCGATGCACCGCACTGGCGATGAGCGGGTGGACCGTGCCAATGCTCAATACAACGAGGAACTGATTCGCTTCCACGTTTCGGGGCGGCTTAAAGTGGCTCCCGAGCATACCAGCGACCGCTTGCTCATGCTCATGCGCAAGCCGTCGTTCGACTTGTTCAGACGCTTCAAGGCGCTATTCGACCGATTGAATGAACGTTATGGCCTGCGCCAGCAAATTATACCATATTTTATTTCGTCGCACCCAGGATGCACCGAGGAAGACATGGCCGAACTGGCAGCCATCACACGCGAGCTCGATTTCCATTTGGAGCAGGTACAGGACTTCACTCCCACGCCCATGACGGTGAGCACCGAGACTTATTGCACCGGACTGGCGCCCTATACTCTGCAATCGGTCTATTCGGCCCACGACAAGCAGGAGAAACTGGCTCAGCGCAAATTTTTCTTCTGGTACGACAAAGCCTATAAACGCGACATCGAGGCTTCGTTGCGCCGTTTGCACCGCCCCGATTTGATGAAACGCCTTTACGGCTCCATGGCTCCCCATAAAAAGCCCTTTAAATAATCTTAATATGGCTTAAATTGAGCCGGGCTTGAACATTGGCTGTTCCGAAAACGGCAAAATAACACAAAAAAAGGGCAAAAAGTCACATTTTTTTATTTATGTTAAGATATTATTTTGTAATTTTGCAAACTGATAAAATCACAACGCAACGTATAACCTCATGAAGTTATTACAAGAAAAGTTAGCGAAATACCAAGTGCCGCAGCAGGCCAAGGCAGCCGGCATCTATCCCTATTTCCGTGCCATCTCCAGTGAGCAAGACACTGAAGTGATTATCAAAGGGAAGAAGGTGCTGATGTTTGGTTCCAATTGTTATAGCGGCCTGGTGAATCATCCCAAAATTAAGCAAGCTGCCATCGAAGCCACTAAGAAATACGGCACGGGCTGTGCGGGTTCGCCTTTCCTGAATGGCACGCTTGACATTCACAAGCAACTGGAGCGTCGCCTTGCCGATTATGTGGGTAAAGAGGACGCCATGATTTACAGCACCGGTTTCGGAGTGAATCTGGGTGTGGTGTCGACGCTCACGAGCCGTGAGGACTATATCCTGTGGGATGAGCAAGACCATGCATCTATTATCGAGGGCAGGCGCTTGTCGTTCTCCAATTCGCTTAAGTACAAGCACAACGATATGGACTCGCTGGAGAAACAGCTCCAAAAGTGCGAGCCCGACCGAGTGAAACTCATTGTCACCGACGGTGTTTTCTCGATGGAGGGCGATGTGTGCAAGCTGCCTGAAATCGTTGACTTGGCACGTAAGTACAAGGCCAGCATCATGGTTGACGAAGCTCACGGAATCGGTGTGTTCGGCCGTGGCGGCCGAGGCGTTTGCGACCACTTTGGCTTGGCCGACGAGGTGGACCTTATCATGGGCACGTTCAGCAAGTCGTTTGCCTCGCTGGGTGGTTTCATCGCCACCGACGAAGTGATTACCAACTATCTGCGTCATCACTCGCGCAGTTATATTTTCACGGCGAGCATCACCCCGGCGTCTACGGCCGCTGTAGGCGCTGCGCTCGACATCATGGAGAGCGAGCCCGAGCGGCAGCAGCACTTGTGGGACATCACTCGCTATGCGCTCAACGGTTTCCGTGAGATGGGATGCGAGATTGGTGCCACTGAGACACCTATTATCCCGCTATTCATCCGTGATAACAACAAGACGTTTGCCATCACCCGCGACCTGCTCGAAGAAGGCATCTTTGTCAATCCTGTGGTGTCGCCGGCAGTAGCACCTACCGACACACTTATCCGTTTCAGCCTGATGGCTACCCACACCAAGGAGCAGGTGACCACGGCATTGGAGAAAATCCAAAAGGTATTCCGCAACTACGGCCTCATCCCCTGAGAAATTATACCTTAATATAATACTAACAAGGCATCTTGCCGGCATTGTCGCCGCAAGATGCCTTGTTGGTTTTTCGCGCTTTCTTCATCGTGCCTGTGTGCTTGTCACTTGTTTTCTTCTGCCCATGACATGTTGTGGGTGGTAATAAAAAAGTTTGAAGTAGGGTGTTTTTTCTTTTATAAATACTTGCATAGAATATTTTTTTTGCTTGGTCAAAAAAAAATTGCCAAAATTGCTTGCTTAATGATTTTTATTACTAATTTCGCAGTGTGATACAATAGAACATTCATTAAACAGACACGATACAATTTTATTATGGTTTACAAATTTCTTGTAGGATCGGAAGAGGCTGAGAATTTTAAACTTGAAATCGCCATCGACTCAGAGGACACTTTTTTGCGCTTGCGAAATGCTATCCTCGATGCGGCCGGGTATTCCAAGGACCAGATGGATTCGTTCTACATCTGTGACGACGACTGGGTGAAAGAGAAGGAAGTAACTTTTGTTGACATGGGAACCGACAGCGACGAAGATATTTGGCTCATGGACGAGACACCGCTCGCCGAGCTGATTGAGGACGAAGGGCAAAAACTCAAATTTGTGTTCGATTATGTCACCGAGCGCTATTTCTTCATGAAACTGAGCGAGGCAATTCCCGGCAAAACGCTCCACGACCCCCTGTGCCAGCGTAAGGAGGGAAAGGCACCGAAGGAGAGCGTCGACTTCGAGACGTTCAGCCCGGCTGCGGTGAAGATAGTGGACACATCTATCGACGATCTGGATGCCGAGTTCTATGGTGAAGATGAGTTCGACGAAGAGGAAATCAGTGACTTCGGTGAGCTTGAAGACGGCATCCAATGACGCTGCCGGCCAGAGTTAAGAAATCAACTGTTATTCAAATAACAACAATCATGGCGGCCGCTTCTCTATCTGAGGGCGGCCGCCATGATTGTAATTTTCAAGGATTGATGGAGTGGCTCAACGGGTCAGGGTGGTGCGGTCGAGCACCAGCACAATGCGTCCCTTGTGGTCAAGCAGTGCCACCTGCGCATCGTTGATGCGCTTGCAGCTCTCGGTCTGTTCCAGCGCCACGAGAATGGCGGTCTCGGTAGTCATGTCGTCGCACACGTTGCCTGTGGTGTGGATGTCCTCGAACTGGATGGCATAGTCCTTGCTGGCGTCGATGTGGATGGCTCCGTTGATGATGTTGCAGCCGGTATTGCCGTGAATTGTCTGCATGGTGGCATCAATCACCATTCTAACGTTTTTGTCGAGGACACTCACGCCATCGGCCTCACGCACTATCCACACTCCGTTCATCAGGTCTAAATTGTGGTGTTTCAGCACCATGATTACTTGACCCTTGTTGTTCATCAAGTTCAGATACTCGATGTTGTACTGCGTGCTCATGGTCATGCGGTGAACCTCGGAAAGGGCTTTCAGTATGTCGCGCTCACGCGTGGCGCTGTGGCAACTGCGCTCGGTGGTCACAAAGTCCATGAAACTGATGTTGGCTCCAGTTTGCTGGAAACGTCCGTTCAAGTCGTTGCAGCCCGTGCTGCCGTAAACCTTGAAATTGGTGAAGTCCAGATACAGGTAGGCGCGGTCGGGCGTTGAGACCGGTTTCTTGCGCAGTGTCACGATGTCCCACTCGCCCTCCAGTTGCTTTTTGGCATTGGTGATGGTAACCGGAGTCATGGGTTGCTCCACGGGCTGAGTTTTGTCGATGCTCACCTCGGTTTTGGCATATTTTTTTTGTTTCTTCTTGCCGTGCATGGTGGCCGGACACAATGTTAGGGCCGCCACAAGGCTCAGGATGATGATATTCTTCATGTATAAATAGGTGTCAATGATAAATAAACCTTCAAATTTCGCTATTTTTCTTAAATGATGCAAATTGTTTCGGTACTTTTAAGTTTTTATAGTTATTTTTGTTTCCCTTTCTTAATGGATTGAATGAAGATGAAGGTGAAAAATAGAGTGATGAGCGTCGTGGCGATGATGGCCTTGGCGTGTGCTGCCGCATGGGCGCAAATCAACACCGACCAGGTGATAGCTATCGGGCGTAACGCACTCTACTTTGAGGATTACATCCTTTCCATCCAGTATTTCAATCAGGTAATCAAGGCCAAGCCGTTCCTTGCTGAGCCTTATTTCTACCGGGCTGTGGCAAAAATAAACCTTGAGGACTATAACGGCGCCGAGCAGGATGCCACCCTGGCCATTGAGCGCAACCCCTTTATCGTGGATGCCTATCAGGTGCGCGGTGTGGCGCGTCAAAATCGTCGCGACTTTGCCGGTGCGGTGGCCGACTACGCCGAGGGCCTCCGGCTCATGCCCGAGGAAAAAGTGTTCATGATGAATTCGGCCGTGTGCTATGGTGAGCTGCACGATTACGATGCCGCTCTGAAGGCCTACGACCGCCTGCTTGCCATCGACCCGCACAACGACCGTGCGCAGCTGGGGCTGGCCCACCTGTATCTGATGCGCAAAGACACTGTCGAAGCGCTCAAGCATATTGATCGTTCATTGGAATTGTCGAAAAACAATGCAGGAGCTTATGTGATGAGAGCTGCAATCGTGACTCGCACACGCAACGACTACGAGCAGGCTCTCGCCGACATGGACGAGGCCATCAAACTCGAACCCCTTCAGGCGGGATATTTCATTAACCGGGCATTCATCAAGTACAACCTCGACGACTATTTCGGGGCTATGGCCGACTATGATTACGCTGTGGGGCTGAACCCAGCAAGTATCGAGGCGCATTTCAACCGCGGCTTGCTGCTGGCCGAGGTGGGGGAGAACAACAAAGCCATCACCGACTTTAGCTATGTGTTGCAAAGCGACCCTCACAACTTCATGGCACTCTATAACCGCGCCATGCTTTACTTCCGCACCGGGCAGTACCGTCATGCTGTGCGCGACTACGATGAGGTTCTGAAAAAATACCCCAATTTCGAGGCCGGCTTCATGGCGCGAGGCGAGGCGAAACGCCGCATGGGCGACGCGCGCGGCAGCAATGCCGACTATGAGCACGCCTTGTCGCTGTTCAAGCGCAAGAAGACACACGTTTCCGACTTCAATCCGGCCGAGATAGAAGTGAATGCGGCGATCCGCAAACGTGAGCAGCAAGAACTCACTGGCCAGGCCGAACCTGAGACCGAGGAGGAAATCATGAATCGCTTCAACACGTTGCTCACCGTGGCGCCCGAGAATCCAATCAAGCCCGAATATGCCAATAAGCAGCGAGGTCGCATTCAGAACACCAACGTGGAGATTGAACCCGAGCCCATGATGATGCTCACCTATTATCCGCGTGACAACAAGCTCAACGGCAAGACGTACTACATGCGCGAGATAACCGAGCTCAATGAGTCGCGACTCCTGCCGGCCACCCTGGCCCTGGTGAGCGGTGAGCAACGCCTCAATGAAGACGAGATTAAACGCCACTTTGCAAGCATTGAGTACTACGACGGCCTTTTGGCCACGGCGAAGCCTCGTTCGGTCGACTATTTTGCCCGGGGAATGGACTACCTGCTGGTGAAAAATCCCGCTGCGGCGCTGGCCGACGCTGACCGTGCCATCGCCATGAGCCCCAAGTTTGCCATGGCCTATTTGCTGCGTGCCTGTGCTCACTACATGCTCTACCAGATGGGGCATAACACCGTGGCTGGCGACGGCGATCCGTTGGCCGACGTGCAGGCGCGTGCCATGTTGCGGCAGCGTGAGGACGCCGCAGCCTTGCAACTGGTGCTCGACGACATCGATGCCATGCTGGAGCTGTCGCCAAAGAATGTGTATGCCTACTACGACAAGGGTAACGCCTGTATGCTTCAGACCGACTACACCAGTGCCATCAGTTGCTACACGAAGGCCATTGAGCTCAAGCCCGACCTGGGGGAGGCCTATTACAATCGCGGGCTGATGTACCTCAGGCTGGGCAACAAAGAGCGCGGTGTGGCCGACCTCAGCCAGGCCGGTGAGCTGGGCATCCTGCCCAGCTACAATGTGCTCAAACGCATGCAATGACATTTGCCGAAATGCCCATTCAAATAAATGAGGCAATTCGCTTAACTTGCACTATTTTTTATTATCTTTGCGGGTGATTTACAAACCGACGTTGTGTTGTTGTAGGACACGGCGCAATACAATTTATATTAAGCATTATGATTAACATTACTTTTCCTGACGGAAACGTGAAGCAATTTGAGAGCGGAATCACCCCCTATCAGATTGCCGAGAGCATCAGCGCCGGGCTGGCTCGTAACATCCTGGCTGCTAAGTTGAACGACGAGGAATGGGATGTTTCCCGTCCTGTCACTACCGATGGTACCATCCAGTTCTTCAAGTGGGAAGACCCTGAAGGCAAACACGCCTTCTGGCACACCAGTGCCCACTTGCTGGCCGAGGCTCTTCAAGAGTTGTACCCGGGTGTGCAATTCGGTATCGGCCCCGCCATTGAGAACGGGTTTTATTACGACATCGACCCGGGTGAGCACCAAATCACCAGCGCCGACTTCGACAAAATTGAGAAAAAGATGGCCGAACTCGTAGCCCGCAAAGAGGCCGTGGTGCGTAGCAACATCAGCAAGGCCGACGCGCTGAAGTTTTTCGGCGACGGAGGACAGACACTCAAATGCGAGCTCATCAGCGAGCTTGAGGACGGACATATCTCCACATATACACAAGGCCGGTTCACCGACCTGTGCCGCGGCCCGCACATCCCGAGCACCGAGCCCATCAAAGCAGTGAAAATCCTGTCGCTGGCCGGAGCCTACTGGCGTGGCGACGAGAAGCGCCCGCAGCTGGTGCGCGTGTACGGCATTTCCTTCCCCAAGAAGAAGATGCTCGACGAGTATCTGGTGATGCTTGAGGAGGCCAAGAAACGCGACCACCGCAAGATTGGCAAGGAGATGGAGCTGTTCGCCTTCTCACAGAATGTGGGTGCTGGCCTGCCGCTGTGGCTGCCCAAGGGTGCGGCCCTGCGCAATCGCCTGCAGGACTTCTTGGCTAAGATTCAGAAGAAGTACGGCTACCAGCAAGTGGTGACTCCGCACATCGGCAACAAGATGCTTTATGTCACCAGCGGACATTACGCCAAATACGGCAAGGATTCGTTCCAGCCCATTCATACGCCCGAAGAGGGAGAAGAATACCTGCTCAAACCCATGAACTGCCCGCACCACTGCGAGATTTACCGCACGGCGCCGCGCAGCTACCGCGACTTGCCGTTGCGCTTTGCCGAGTTCGGCACGGTCTACCGCTATGAGCAGAGCGGTGAACTTCATGGGCTCACTCGCGTGCGCTGCTTCTGTCAGGACGACGCGCACTTGTTCTGCACGCCCGACCAGCTGAAACAGGAATTTTTGGGTGTGATGGACATCATTTCGTTCATCTTCAGTATCTTTGGATTTGATTACGAGGCGCAAATCTCACTGCGTGACCCCAGCCATCCAGAAAAATATGTGGGCAGTGACGAGAATTGGGAGAAAGCCGAGCGCGCCATTATCGAGGCTTGCGAGGAAAAGGGGCTCAAAGCCCGTCAGGAAACCGGTGAGGCGGCTTTCTACGGCCCCAAGCTCGACTTTATGGTGAAGGACGCCCTGGGCCGCCGCTGGCAGCTGGGCACCATCCAGGTCGATTACAACCTGCCCGAGCGCTTCGGGCTGGAATACACCGGCGCCGACAACCTCAAGCACCGTCCGGTGATGATTCACCGTGCGCCCTTTGGCTCGCTGGAGCGCTTCATCGCCGTGCTGCTCGAGCACACCGCAGGCAAGCTGCCGCTGTGGCTCGTTCCCGACCAGTGCGTGGTGCTGCCCATCAGCGAGAAATACAATGACTATGCTCACCGCGTGATGAACGAGCTCAACGCCCTCGACGTGCGTGCCACCATTGACGAGCGCAACGAGAAAATCGGGCGCAAAATCCGTGATAATGAGCTCAAACGCATCCCCTATCTGCTCATCGTGGGCGAAAAAGAAGAGGCTTCGGGCGAAGTTTCTGTAAGAAAACAGGGCGAAGGTGATAAAGGTTCGAAAAAAATTGCTATCTTTGCAGCCGAAATAAATGACGAAGTGGCCCGGATGACGAATTTTAATGTCTGATGGGGCTACATTGTCGTGTACTGATAACTATTAAAATTACTTGATGGAGAAAAAACCATTTTGGAGCGGACCCAAGCGTCCGGCAGGGCCTCCGGGACCTCGCCCCAAGCGCGACCGCAACCAGCCCGCGGGCAAGAAAGACAAAGACACGCATGCCGTGAACGATCAAATCAGGGCACGGGAAGTGCGCCTCGTGGGCGATAATGTGACCGAGGGAATTTATCCCTTGTCGCAGGCACTCAAAATTGCCGATGAGTTGGAGCTCGACCTCATTGAGATTGCGCCCCAAGCCCAGCCGCCGGTGTGCCGTGTGATGGACTACCAGAAGTTCCAGTTCCAGCAGCGCAAACGCCTCAAGGAACAAAAGGCCAAGTCGACCAAGATTGTGGTGAAGGAGATTCGTTTCGGACCACAGACCGACGACCATGACTACAACTTCAAGCTCAAGCACGCCATCGCGTTCCTCAAGGAGGGTGCCAAAGTGAAGAGTTACGTCTTTTTCAAGGGACGTTCGATCCTCTTCAAGGAGCAAGGTGAGGTGTTGCTGCTCAGGTTTGCCAACGACCTGGAGGACTACGGCAAGGTGGAGCAGATGCCTGTGCTCGAGGGCAAGCGCATGACCATCATGATCTCGCCCAAAAAGCCCGGACAGGCCAAGAAGAAGGATGAGGCGCCCGCAGCGCCGGCCGGTGACAAGTGACCTTCGGCGCGGGCACGTTATCAGTGCACGAAAGCGCATAGAAAGAGAAAAAAAGGGGCATCAGGCTTGTAAGTGCCTGGTCCTCGATTAGTTAATAATTTTTTTAAACAAATTTACAAAATGCCAAAAGTTAAGACTAATTCCGGTGCCAAAAAAAGGTTTACCTTTACCGGAACAGGGAAGATTAAAAGAAAACATGCTTACAAGAGTCACATCTTGACCAAGAAGAGCAAAAAGCGTAAGAGAAACCTCACCCATGTGAGCATCGTCGACAAGGCTAACCTGAATCAGGTGCGCACGCTGCTGGTGAAGTAATTCGAGCCAACCAACGTTTTCAACAAATTTTAATCTTTAAGAGATTTTTATCATTTTTATTAACCGGATGCGTAGCTCAAAGCGCGACTTCGCCGCTCACATCCAAAACAATTTAAAAAAATGCCAAGATCAGTAAATCACGTAGCTTCACGAGCTAAACGAAAGAAAATCTTAAAACTTACACGCGGTTACTTCGGAGCACGCAAAAACGTGTGGACCGTTGCCATGAACACTTGGGAGAAAGGTTTGACTTATGCCTATGCCGACCGTAAGAAGAAAAAACGCAACTTCCGCGCTCTCTGGATTCAGCGTATCAATGCCGCTGCACGTCTCGAGGACCTCTCTTACAGCAAGCTCATGGGTCTTATCCACAAGGCTGGTATCGAGATTAACCGCAAGGTGCTCGCCGACCTGGCCATGAACAATCCCGAGGCCTTCAAGGCTATCGTGGAGAAGGCCAAGAACGCCTGAAGCCCCGATGTGAAAACTGCGCATGGTTGCGCAGACTAATCGCAAAAGCGGACCCCGCAATAGCAAGGGGTCCGCTTTTTTAAGTATCGGCCCGATGGTTTGTTGATTTGCGAGGAAATTGCTATCTTTGTGACAATCACTTGGAAACACAAACCGACTTTAATGATTAAGGAATTATGTTCGGCTTTTTGAAAAAGGCGGCAGGCGTGGTGATAACAGTGTCGGCCATAGCACTGCTGGCGTGGAACGAGAGTCATTCGTTTCACGCACACAATTTGTTTGCTGAGGCGGCTTCCAAACTCATCATCGTGGACGACACCACCACAGTGGACCCCACCAACGAAGGGCGTTTGCTGTTTATGAATGTGTGGGCACATATTGGAGATGACGCGGTGGACCCGCTCTACGGCATCGGTGGGCAATACCTCTCGGTGGAGCGGCAAGTGCAGTATTATCAGTGGCATGAGAAGGCTGTTGTGACCCGTGCAAGGACGTCCCACGGTACCCGCACATCGTCCACAACCTACGAGTATCATCGCGCTTGGAGTGACAAAGTCATCGATCCTGCCAAGTTCTCGGGTTCCCGGGCGCGCGATTATGATAACACGCCTGTTGTGCAAATAGAGCCGCTCAAGACTTATTCGCACGGTGCCAAGCTTGGCCCTTACCTGATGGCCGTTGAACTCATTGACAGCATGCCGTCGCTCAACAGCGATGTGACAGGCAATGGCGGCCTTCGAAATCTGCGGCTCGCCGTGGCCCTCGACTCCACCTCACAAGGCGGCAGCATACCCACCCACCAGGAGGGTGACATCATCTACTACGGCAACGACCCGGCCAAGCCCACCGTGGGCGATGTGCGCGTGAAGTTCGTATACCGTGTGCCGTCCAAGGTGTGGGTGCTGGCACAGGCTCACTCCGACAGCATTCGACCTTTTGTGGGTTCGGAAAATTATTGGCTCACTTATTCGCGCGTCAACACCCAGCAGTTCGACCCTCGGGAGGAGATTGAGGACGAAACGTGGGGATTCGATGTGCTGGTGTGGGTGTTGCGTGTGATAGGGTGGTTGCTTATGGTGTGGGGAATCAGGTGGTCGCTCGGAATCATCACATCGCTGTTGGCCGGTGTGCCCGTGGTGGGGATGGTGGCAACTGCTGCCGCCTCGCTGGTAAGCTGGGTTTTGGGCACGGTGATGAGTGTGCTGGTGATAGCACTCTCCTTCCTGGTGATTCGCCCCGTAGTGAGCTTGTGCCTGCTGGGTGTGTTGGCCATAGTGGCTTTGGCCTGCTGGCATGTGCACCGCTCGCACAAAGCCCGGTCCAATCGTCCGTTGCCCCCGCCGTTGCCCCCACAATAACCATAAAATTGTAACAAAAAAGTGGCGGGACAACTGAAAAAAGTGGTGTGACGCCTTGTGATGTCACGATAATTTTGTATCTTTGTGCTGACGAAAGTTCTTTGAAATATTGTCCACATCAAAGTAGATTGGGATACTCTTCAATTTTTATATGAAATGCCGAGACAAGCATTGCACTCAATGGCGGGCCTCGACCGAAAGGTGCAGCCATGTGCTGCCAGAGGATTACAAAGATGCGATGCCCTCAAAACTTGTTTTTATCGGAGTTTCATCACATCCTTTGATGTGGATTCTTATAGTGGGGTGCTTCACATTGCTGTGAGGCACCCTTTGTTTTTTGTGCGAAAATAGTTAACTTTGTGGCTCAAACTAATTCAGAACAAACTACGATGAACAATACCAGCGAGCAATTTGATCAAGTGGTGGCGCGGTGCCGCGGCCTGTATAAGATGAAAATGCAGGACTACGGTCCCTCGTGGCGCATCTTGCGCCCCAGCTCGCTCACCGACCAGATTTTTATCAAGGCCAAGCGCATCCGTACGCTCGAAATCAACGGGCAGAGCCGTGTGGACGAGGACATTTGGGGTGAGTTTGTAGGAATTATCAATTATGGTATCATCGGGCTGATTCAGCTCGACTATGGTTACACCGACGTGGTGGACATGACGCGCGAGCGTGCCCTGGAGCTTTATGACCACTACATGGAGCAGACCAAGGCGCTGATGATGGCTAAAAACACCGACTATGGCGAGGCGTGGCGCGACATGCGTATCTCGAGCTATACCGACTTGATTTTGTCAAAGATTCAGCGCACCAAGGAAATAGAGAACCACGATGGCCATACGTTGGTGAGTGAGGGTATTGCCGCCAACTATCAGGATATGATTAACTACGCCGTGTTCGCCCTTATCAAGCACGACGAGAACAGCGAGGCACAGTGAGCGCAACGGCCAGTCAACGGCGATGGAATATCACGCTGCCCATGGTGGTGACACTGCTTGTGCGCCTCACCGTGGGCGGGGTGTTTATTTTCTCGGGTTTTGTCAAGGCCGTTGACCCGTGGGGGACATATTACAAGGTGAGCGAATACCTGCTTGCCATGGGGCTCACCGAGATGGTGTCGCTGTCGCTGTTCACGGCCATGGCGCTGCCTGTGTTGGAGATGATGCTGGGCGTGCTGCTGGCTGTGGGAGCCTACCGGCGGACGGCACCATGGCTCATGCTGGTGTTCATGCTGGTGATGACCCCTGTCACGCTGTGGCTGGCCATCACCAATGCCGTACCCGACTGCGGGTGCTTCGGCGATGTGCTGCACCTGAGCAACTGGGCCACTTTTGGCAAGAACTTGCTGCTGCTGGCAGGGGTGATTTACCTGATAATGTTCAACCGCCAGCTGCCGTCGATTTATGGACCCGCGGTGCAGTGGGTGGTGGCTGCTCTGGTGTTTGTGTATGTCATGCTGCTTGCTATCAACAGCTACTTTGGGCAGCCGCTCATTGATTTCCGTCCCTACAAGGTGGGAACCCGTCTGACATCGGCCGCGGCATCCGCAGCCAGCGTGGACGCTGACGACTATGTGTTTGTCTACGAGAAAAACGGAGAGCAACGTGAGTTCACTATTGATGACGCTCCCGACGAGGGCGAGGGGTGGACTTTCGTAGACCGGCGGTTGGTGAAAAAGCATGAGGCTGCAGCCGATTCGGTGCCGGCTCATTCCATCGCAATCCGTGACAACGGGCTTGATGTGAGTGATGCGGTGCTCGACGCCGGTGGCGACCAACTGCTGTTTTTGTTTCCCGACCTTCCCGAGGTGAGTGTGCCTCAGACGTTTTTGCTCAACAATCTGACCGACTTTGCACGGGAACGAGGCGCTGCGGTATATGGACTGACATCGGCCACTGAGCAACAGATGGATGAGTGGGAGGATATTGCCATGTCATCTTATCCGCTTTATACGGCCGACGATACCGAAATCAAAATGCTGGCACGAGGCAATCCTGCGGTGGTCTATGTGCAGAAGGGCATCATCCGCTGGAAGCGCACTCTTACTTCTCTTGAGCCCTCCAAGTTGCGAAAGCCCGATCAAACACTTCTGTCGCTCAACGATGATGACGATGACAACTACGTTATGAACACTTTCTACTTCTTGATGGTGAGTTTGGCATTATTGCTGGTGGTGAACAGAACTCATGTGCTGGTGTTAAGCGCTTGGCGTCAGTGGCGTAAGGCCAAGTGAGACAAGCGGCGGCGCAACGGTAGGTCGTAGCACTTCTTCAGCACCCACGCCAGCCCGATGCTCACCAGCGGCACGCACACCGCCACAGGCCACACACGGCCCAGCACCTCGATGGGCACGAGGTCGCCATGAAAACCAATATGGGCGTAAAACAGATACATCAACGGATAATGGACGGCGTAGAGCGGATAGCTCAAGTCGCCCAGCATGCGGCTCACACGCTCGGTGACAGAGCCGCAATGTGCCTCTGACGCCCCCACCCACACCAACGCCGGGAACAGGAACAAGACGCAGGCCGCATCATAGGCACCATTGCACCAAGCGGGCATGGCTGGCAGCGCCAGCGGCAGACATGCCACCGCCACAATAAGTGCCGCGCACTTCCAGAAGGCGTGACGCACTGTCGTAGGGCGGAACACACGCGCCATGAGCATTCCCATGGAGTAGGGGAACAGCATGCGCACCATGCCGGTCCACAGGCCGCCGTCGACCATCGACCACCCCACGCCTAAAAATCCGTCGTGAAGCGATATGGCCGTGAGAGCTATGGCCAGCAGGGCCGTGACGACTGCCAGCGCGCGGGTGGACAGTCGCCGCAGCAACAACGCATAGAGAATGTTGCCTATGTATTCAAAAAACAGCGACCAGTTGGGGCCGTTCAGGGGAAATAACTCGCCGTTTCCGCGAACATCGGCACATGCACCCACAGGCAGTGGCAGCATGAACATGTTGAGCAGCAAGGCCAGCATCACCATTGATGTGGCCACCTGCTGTCCCGTCCAGGTGACCCCTCCCTGAATGAAAAAGCACACCATGCCCAGCACCGCTCCGGCAATAACCATGGGGTGCAAGCGGATGAGCCGTCGCACAAAGAATTGTCGTGTCGTGAGCCCCTGGCTCCATCGATCGTCGTAGGCATAGCCGATGACAAATCCCGAAAGCACAAAAAAGAAATCAACCGACAGGTAGCCATGAGGCAGGGGTGTCCAGTCGAAACACTCAAAAACGTGGTACACAATCACCACCAACGCGGCTACACCGCGCAGCCCGTCGAGGATGTGATAATGGGGTTTTGTCTGAAAAGAAGCCATAACTTGTGCAAAGTTAACCATCAGTGCCCATTTTTGCAAAACCAAGTGTCATTTCTATAAAAAAGAGTGCCGGCGTGACATTGCACGCCGGCACTCTCAAGTCATTTCTGATAATGGTCTGATGTGAGCGAAATTACTTCACAAATTTCTGACCGTTTTGAATCACGATGCCACGGTAGTCGGCATTGACCCGCTGCCCCATCACATTAAACATGGGTTGGGCAAAATCAAGACCCTTCTTAGCGGTCGAGATTTCGCTGACACCGGTGGGAAGTGGTGTCACAAAGTAGGCGTTGCCCACGATGAACGATTCGGTTCCGTCGCCGTTGGCAAAGCCGTCGACCTGTCCTGCGGCACCCTCGGCCACCACTTTGCTCACATATTTCATTTGCCACATCTGTGCCATATTCAGCCCTTTGTCAATAAGGTCTTGAACGGGAATCTCAATGGCGTTCCACTGTCTGCCGGTGAGAGATACCTGTGCGCCCTTCTCGGGGGCATTGCGGGTGATGGGCACGAAAGCCAGAGTCATGTCCTGCATGGGATAGATGTCGTAGTGCAGGGTGGTGAAGTCGGTGGCATCCACATCGGCAAATTGCGAGCCGAAATAGTGGAAATTGCTAATCATATAGCCGTCCTTGCCCTGGATGTTGATGCTGTTGCCGCTGCCGCCGCCCCAGCTGTCGAAGAAATAACCGTCGGCATTGCCGATGTAGGGCGAGAACAAGCTCAGGTAATCACCTTTAACGGGTTCGGGAATAGCGGGAATTTCCTCGGTGGTGAATTGCACGCGAGTGGCCTCCGACGTGTTGTCTTTCTCGTCGGCAGCAACCACGTTCATGGTGTAGGCTGTTCCAGTGGCCAGGCCGGTGAGGTCGAGTGTCACTTCGGCTCCATTGGCTGCAGTTTTGCGCCACACATTGCCAGTGGCGGGGTCGGTCACGGTGAAGTAGATGTTCGCGCTCACGTTGTCGGTAGCCTTGAGCGTGAGTGTGGCACTGGTGGCGGTCACAGCGCCCACTTGGGCGGTGACAATCACTGGTGCTTCATCGTCGTCGTACTGAGCGGCCTCCTTGTAGAAGTACACGTTGCCCACGACAAAGGTCTCGGTGCCGTTGCCGTTGGCAAAGCCGTCGGGCTGTCCTACGGCGCCCTCGGCGACTACCTTGCTCACATATTTAATTTGGAATACATTGGCCATGTTGGCGCCTTTGTCCATGTAGGCCAAGACCGACAGGTCGAATGAGTTCCATTGTCCGCCGGTGAGTGACTGCTGGATGCCCTTCTCGGCTGCGCCGGTGATGGGCACGATGGCCAGGGTCATATCCTGCATGGGATAGATGTCGAAGTGCAGGTAGTCCATTGCCGTGGCGTCGATGGCCGAGAAACCCGAGCCAAAATAGGCGAAGTTGCTGATTTGGTAGGCTTGCTTGCCCTGGACGTCGATGATTTGTCCGGCACCACCGCCCCAGCTGTCGAAGGCATAACCGTCGGCATTGCCCAAAGCTGCCGAATAGACGGTTTGATAATTGGTGACATCAGGCACTGGGATAGCGCCGATTTCTTGAGCGTTTGCAGTCCATGCTCCAGCGAGCAAGAGGGCTGCCATGATAATGGTTTTCTTCATTGTTTTGATAGGTTTTTAATGAATGGTTAATGTATTGTGTTATAAAAATCATTGTTCTATAATGATGTTGACCAGCGCTGTGACATCGGCTACTGAGATTTCATTGTCTTTGTTCACGTCGGCCGTGGGGAAATCGGCTATAGCGGGAGTTTCATTTTCCAGAATGATGTTGACCAGCGCTGTGATATCGGCCACCGAAATTTCACCGTCCTTGTTCACGTCGCCCGTCAGCATGGTGGGGGGCACAGCGCCCTTGCGATAGAAGAACACCGCGTCGAGATTCACGTTCACACCCTGATTGCCGCCGCTGAGCAAGGCGATGGCATTGTCGAGTTGGTTGGCTGCATTGTCAAAAAGCGGATTGGCAAACTCCAGGAGCTTGCTCACGGGGATGTCGAAATTGTACCACTTCCCGTCGCGATAGAAGTCGCCCAGCAAGCCGTAGAGGGTTCCGTTGTCGTTGAAGGCCGTCTGACCCAGTGAGAATTTGGCGTTTCCCGCCCAGACTGAATGCGTTACATGCTGGTTGTCGTTGCTCTTGATGGCGAAGTGCAGGTAGTAGGTGTCGTCAATCATCGACAAGTCCTTGCCGGTACCTGTTCCACCTGTCGAGGCGAAACCCATGCCCGACCATGCCCCGTTTGCCACTGTCACCGAGGTGTACTCCTCCTCGTAGCCCATGGAGTTCACTCCTTGGCTGGTGTTGCTTTGATAGGTACCCTCCCAGATGTAGAGGAAATTGTTCACGTCGTCGGGACGATAGTCGGCCAAAGTCTGCTCCTTGATTTGCGTGGCTTCTTCCTGACCCAGAGCGATGAGCACATAGTCGGTGCCAGCGGCAAAGTCGAATGTGGGTTGCCCTTCGTTGTCGAGGGCCGGGCTTCCGTAGCGGCCCAGCACGGGGTCAATGTCTTCGTTCGAGCCGTCATCGCTGTGGCGCTTGTAGAAGAACACGTTGTCGAATTGCAGCTCGGTACCCGTGGCACCTCCGCTCAGGAACGAAATCACATTGCCACGGAAGGCATTCTGTCCGCCATCGTCGGCAAACATTTCCCCGTAGAGTGAACGCAGCTCCTCCAGTGGAATGTCGAAGCTGTACCACTGCCCGTCGCGACGGTAATCACCCAGCATGATGGGTCCCGATGAGCTGTTACCAATCACAAATTGAGCGCTGCCCACGCCCACGGTGTGGCTGGCATGGCGCACCACATCGTTGCCTTTCATGGCAAAGTGCAGATAGTAGCCGTCCTCAGATAGCATCGACAAATCTTTACCACGGGCCGTGCCGGCGGCATTGGTCGAGGCATAGCCCAACCCCGACCATCCCACGGAGTTCACCACAAAGTGGTTGTACCCCTCGTCGAGCCCGAAGGAGTTGTGGCCTTCGCTGTCGACGCTGGTGTAGGTGTTTTCCCAGATGTAGAGGAAGTTGTCCACTTCATCCACGCTATAATCGGCGCGAATGTTGTCGCCCATTTGGTCGATGACGCCCTGGCTTGCACCAATCACCACATAGTCGTAGCCGTCGGCAAAATCGAAGGTCGACTGACCCTCGTCATCGAGCGAGCGTTGCGCGTACTTCCCAATTTCGGTGGTGGTGTCGTCGGCGGGCGGATTGGTGTCGATTTCAGAATTCTTGTAGAAGAACACATTGTCGAATTGCAACTCAGCTCCGGCAATGCCGCCGCTCAGGAAATAGAGCACATTGTCCTTCAGGTTGTCGGCATTGGTGTAGAGCGGGTCGCTCAGGCTCTTGAGCACCGACACCGGGATGTCGAACGAGCACCAGCGGCCGTCGCGCTTGAAGTCGCCCAGCACGGGCAGCACCTTGCCGTTGTCGTTAAAGGGCGCCGCGCCTATTGTGAATGCCGCCGCACCCACCGCCACGGCGTGTGCCGTGTGCATCAGCGCATCGGTGCCGCGCATGGCAAAGTGCAGGATGTAGCCCTCTTCATCGAGCATCGTCATGTCCTTTCCGTGGGCGGTGCCGGTTGGGTCGGTCGAGGCATAGCCCAATCCCGACCAGCCTGCGGAGTTCACCACAAAGCGGTTGTACCCCTCGTCGAGACCGAAGGAGTTGACCCCCTCGCTCGGTTTGCTGGTGTAGGTGTTTTCCCAAATGTAGAGGAAATTATTCGTGTCGTCCACACTGTAGTCGGCGCGGATGCGGTCGCCCATCTGGTCAATTACTCCCTGGCTGGCGCCAATCACCACAAAGTCGCTGGCATTGGTGAAATCGAAAGTTGACCGACCGTCATCATCGAGCGACAGGCTGCCATAGTGGCCCAACTGGGTGGTGGTGTCCTCCTCAACCTCACCGGTGCCGTTGTCGCCCTCGCTGCCGTCGGGAGTGAAATAGTTCTTATCGTTGGTTTTTTGATACACGCGCACATAGTCCACCTCCATAGTTTGCTCGCCACTATTCAAAGCCGTGATGCCGGCGGGGTCGAGAATGCCGGGGATGTTTCCACCCACTGCCACGTTCAGCAGCAGGAAAAACTGCTTGTGGAAGTAGTTTCCGGCCGAATTCTGCTGCGATGCGTCGTTGATATTCATCTCAAAATAAGGCTCGGTGTCTTCATCGAGGTACATCGAGATTTTCTGTTCGTCCCACATCATGGTGTAAGTGTGAAACTGTCCGTCTTGCAGGCTGTAGCTGGCTGTGGTGGTGCGTGAGTACATGGGGTGCTGACCGTCTTGATAGGGCCCCCAGTGCAGCGCGCTCACAAAAAAGCGATCTTGCGTGCCCTCGGTGATGCCTTGTCTGCCACCGGCCTCCAGCACATCGATTTCACCGCAGTAGGGCCAGCTCGTGCCCGAATCCAGGTCATTGCCCATGAGCCAGAAGGCCGGCCATAGGCCGTTGGCAGTGCGAGGCAGCTTGATGCTTGCCTGCACCATGCCATGCTTGAACGCCACCTTGCCCATGGTGTTGATGCGTCCCGAGGTGAACGACTTGCCGCCATAGCTCTGGCGCCGTGCGGTGATAACCAGGTGGCCGTTGGCAACACTCACGTTGCTGGGCAGGTAGTATTGCAATTCCTGGTTGCCGCCGCCATCACCGTTCGATTCGGCGTTCCACACGCGCGAGTCGAGTGCTGTGCCGTTGAACTCGTCGGCAAACACCTGCTCATAGCCATCGGGGACTGCTGGCTGTGCATTTGCGGCCAGTCCCAGGCTCAGAGTGGTGACCAGAGCCAACACTTTTTGGGTTAAGGAAATGTGTGTCATAGTTTTTGGGTTGTTAAGGTGTGGATAAAACGCAAGCCCGATGAGACGCGTGCAGACAATCCTCTTCCAGCTTCCACTTGTGGTGAGCGTAAGACTGCCGACGTGTTGATAGATTTCCAGATACAAATTTCATCGAATTCGCATAAATAGATAGATAACTTACAAAGATACAATTAAATTCGAAATAAACCATCACCATCCTCCGAAAACTGTCAAAAAACATCCTTACATATAGTCTGCCTTAAAGTTTGCTCCTGATTCTCCAATTTTGTAAAGGTGGTGTGTGAACTGATGAACAAAATGTTTTGTAATGTATGGCCAGGGTTGTGAATAGTTTTGTGGAATTAGTAATTATTTTGTATTTTTGTGGTCGGAAATGAAAACAAACTTTTTAATTTAAATTTCAGACAATGAGAAAGAATATTGTTGCCGGGAACTGGAAGATGAACACGACTGTTCCCGAGGGTGTGAAACTTGCCGAGGAAGTGAATGCTGCGGTGAACGCCGCTGGCGACCTGAAGTGTGATGTGGTGGTGGGCGTGCCCTTCACGCATCTCACCGCTGTGAAGGCTGTGCTGGATGGCGGCAAGGTGGGCCTGGCTGCCGAAAACTGCGCGGCAAAGGCCAGCGGTGCTTATACTGGCGAGGTGAGCGCTGCCATGGTGGCGTCGACGGGGGCTCACTATGTGATTCTGGGTCACAGTGAACGCCGTGAGTACTTCTGTGAGAGCAATGAGATGCTGAAGGAGAAAGTTGACCTGGCTTTGGCCAATGGCCTGAAGGTGATTTTCTGCTGTGGCGAGAGCCTGGAGCTGCGCGAGGCAGGGAACTATGCCGACTTCATCGCTGCCGAAATCAGCGAGTCGCTCTTCCATCTCACGGCTGAGCAATGGGCCGACATCGTGATTGCCTACGAGCCTATCTGGGCCATCGGCACAGGTAAGACGGCGACGAGCGACCAAGCCCAGGAAGTGCATGCCATGATTCGCAAGCTGATTGCCGGCAAATATGGTGAGAAGCTGGCCGACGACACGACCATCCTGTACGGTGGCAGCTGCAAGCCGAGCAACGCGCCCGAACTGTTTGCCAAGCCCGACATCGACGGCGGGCTCATTGGCGGTGCATCGCTCAAGGCAGCCGACTTCATGGGCATCGTCACCGCTTTCTGAAACGGAGCGGGGCTATACAACCTGACGTGAAAACGAATTATTAGACATGCTTGCGGCCTTCAGTTGGATAGTGACGACGGGTCGCAAGCACGTTTTTCAAGACAGGATATGACTATGAGCAGCAAAGCGACTATGGTGACCGTGGTGGGCGGGGTTAACATCGACATCTCGGCCGCGCTGGCATCGGCGTTTGTTCATGGCGACAGCATCCCCGGCCATGTGGCAATGGGCTATGGCGGGGTGGCGCGGAACATGGCGCACAACTTGCTGTTGCTGGGGCACACGGTGCGGCTGGTAACGCTATTTGGCGGCGACGCATTCGGCACGATGTGCCGCCAGGAGTGCTTGCGGCTGGGAATGGACCTGTCGCTGGCTGAGAGCCGCGAGGACTTGCGCAACGGGCTGTATATGTGTGTGAACGACCAGTCGGGCGACATGATTGTGGCCGTGGCCGACACCGACATCATAGAGCAACTGTCGCCCGAGTTTCTGGCCGCGCGCATCGACGCGCTGAACGCCTCGGCAGCAGTTGTGGCCGACGCCAATCTGAGCACCGCCGCATTAGCCTATCTCATGGATCACTGCCGTGTGCCGCTCATGGTAGACGCTGTGAGCACTGCAAAAGCCGCGCGCGTAGTGGCAGCCCTCGACGAAAAGCCGACGCGCCACCTGCACATGCTCAAACTCAACCGTATCGAGGCGCTTTCCGCCACCGCCACCAGCAGTGTTGAGCAAGCCGCGCAGTCTTTGTTGGCGCGCGGAGTGGGGCAGGTGTGCGTGACGTTGGGTGCGGGTGGGGTGCTGTGTTGCGACGAGCGGCACATGGTCTATTATCCGTCGCAGCCCGTGGATGTGGTTAATACCACAGGGGCCGGCGACGCCTTCTTGGCGGCCGTGGCTCATGCGCAGCTGGCCGGCGTTTCTTTTCCACAACTGGCCATCTATGCGCAGCGCGTGGCACGTGCCACCCTGGCCGTGGAGCAATCGGTCAACCCCGAAATTATGAATATTTCTTTCACTTAACCCTTCTATCATGAATCAATATCTGTCAATCTCGCCACAGGTGCAGCAAGCGTTGCAGCAGGGACAGCCCGTTGTGGCTCTGGAATCGACCATCATTTCGCATGGCATGCCTTATCCGCAAAATGTGCAGACGGCAATGCGCGTGGAGCAAACCATTCGCGACAACGGTGCCGTGCCGGCCACGATAGCCATCATTGGCGGCCGTCTCAAGGCAGGCTGCACACCCGATGAAATTGAATACCTGGGTCGCCAGGGACAAGCCGTTACAAAGGCTTCGCGGCGCGACCTGCCCGTGCTCGTGGCACGCGGCCTCGATG
Organism: Muribaculaceae bacterium; assembly: GCA_017483645.1. Taxonomy (GTDB): domain Bacteria; phylum Bacteroidota; class Bacteroidia; order Bacteroidales; family Muribaculaceae; genus Sodaliphilus. The sequence continues at coordinate 40,183 of JAFUWD010000014.1, forward strand.
GTGCCACCACAGTTACCACCACCATGATAATTGCTGCCATGGCCGGCATCAAGGTGTTTGCAACGGGAGGAATAGGCGGCGTGCACCGCGGTGCCGAAACCACCATGGACATTTCGGCCGACCTCGAAGAGTTGGCGCAGACGCCCGTGATGGTGATATGCGCTGGAGCCAAGTCGATTCTTGACCTGGGACTTACGCTCGAATACCTTGAAACAAAAGGCGTGCCCGTGATTGGTTACGGCACCGATGAACTGCCTGCATTCTACACACGCACCAGTGGGCACAAGGTGGACTACCGTATCGACACCCCCGAGGATTTGGCCCAGGCCTTCGTCGCCAAGATGGCTATGGGGCTGAAAGGTGGCATGCTGGTCACTAATCCCATCCCCGAGCAATACTCCATGCCGCACGAAGTGATTGACAAGGCCATCGATCAGGCCATCGCCGAGGCCATGGAGCAGGGCGTCAAGGGCAAGCAGACCACGCCCTTCCTGCTGGCACGAGTCAAGGAACTCACTGGAGGCGACAGCCTGGATGCCAACATCCAGCTTGTGCTCAACAATGCACGGCTGGCAGCCCTCACAGCACGGGCCATTGCCACGCTGCAGTGAGCTGTAACATAGGGCGAGAACGGCACCGGAATGCAAAAAAACAATTGTTTATGCATTGCAATTCACCGATTTGCACTATCTTTGCAGGCGAGTTAAAACAATTAAAGTAGAATTACTCATGTTGATACATCATCTCACAAGGCGGATGCTCATGATGGCGGCCACCACTGTCGTGGCGCTGATGGTTGTGGCTCAGAAGCCCGACATCGTGACACATATCACAGCCGGCGGGCAGGTGACGGTGGAGGCTCCACAAGGACTCACCACCCGCTCAAATGAAGCCGCCAAGGCGTCGAAAAACGACGACAACGGTGACGATGAGACCGACAAAGATAAGGACAAAGAAAAAGACAAGAAAAGTGAGGATGCCAACCGCCAGGTGAAGCGCACCCACACCACCCAGCAGACCCTGCAGTCGCGTGGAGTGGGCTATCGCATCCAGGCTTACAGCGACAACAATCCCAGCACCGGCAAGACCAACGTGCAACAGCGCGCCCGCGCCATTGCCATGCGTTTCCCTCAATACCGTTCTTATATCTCCTACAACGCACCGGCATGGCGACTCAGAATAGGAGATTTTAAGAACCAGGCCGACGCACAGGCGGCGCTGTCGCGCATCCGTAGCGTCTTTCCGCAATTTGCGCGCGAGATGAGCGTCGTGCGCGACAAAGTTAATGTTTGGAGTAATGATTAAGAAATTCTTTGATAAAGACGACCAGCAACTCATCGCCAAGCTGGCCGAGCACTACCGAGCCATCATTGAGCTCATAGGCGAAGACCCCGACCGCGAAGGACTTCTCAAAACACCCGAGAGAGCGGCCAAAGCCCTAATCGAGAACACCATGGGTTACTCCCAGGACGCCGAGGCCGTGGTGCGTAGCGCCATTTTCGAGCACCCAGGAAGCGAAATTGTTGTGGTCAAGGACATTGAGTTTTACTCGCTGTGCGAGCACCACATTCTTCCTTTCTTCGGAACCGTTTCCATCGGATACATACCCGATGGGAGCATCGTAGGCCTGAGCAAACTGGCACGCGTGGTCGAGACCTATGCACGGCGCCTGCAGGTGCAAGAACGCATGACCGACGAGATTTGCCAGCTGCTCACTCGTGTGCTCTCGTCGCAAGGCGTCATTGTGGTGGCCAAGGCACAGCATATGTGCATGATGATGCGCGGTGTGGAGAAACAGCACTCGGCCACAGTCACCATGCAGTACAGCGGTGCATTTCAGGATGTTAATATGAGAGCCGAATTCTTCAGAATGCTCGAAGCACAAAAATAAATTGATTTTTTTCGGCAAAAATTTTGCCAGTTCCACAAATAGCACTATCTTTGTACCCGCAATAAGGTGAACCACCTTTGCGAATGCGACAATAGCTCAGTTGGTAGAGCGCGACCTTGCCAAGGTCGAGGTCGCGGGTCCGAGTCCCGTTTGTCGCTCAACATGATGAATTGTCCAGGTGGTGGAATTGGTAGACACGCTACTTTGAGGGGGTAGTGGCCGTAGGGCTGTGTGAGTTCGAATCTCATCTTGGACACTAAATTTTGCGAGTCGCTGAATTTCAGCGACTCGCTTGTCTTATACCCCTATTTCAGCACCGGTTTCCTGACTTCGGCACTTTTTTCTGCCATCAGATAGCAGCCATTGAATATCAGTAAGTTATCCTAAACATGTGGGTGACGCAGGGTGACGCAAGCAAAATAATGTAACCATCCGAAATAAGCCGTATGGTGCTTAGGTAGAACAAGCCGAACTCTGATCAGAGTTCGGCTTTGCAGTTGTATGGCAGCAGTGCCACGAGTTTGTCTTCGTCCATGTCGGGTCTTATCCTTTCCAGAGCGTATG
>JAFUWD010000003.1 GCA_017483645.1 Muribaculaceae bacterium
CCAGGTGGTTGTGTCACCGGGCAATTTCAACTTGGGCAAGGGCAAGGGGTGCCGGGCATCGTAACGACGGGCCGAGTCGGCGCTGGGATAATAGTAACGGCAATCCACACTGTCCACAGCCAAACTGGTGGCATCCACGGTGTGTGCCCCGGTGTCGACCTTTCCGTTGTGAAGCTCGGCATGGCCTACGTGGGCAGTCATTTTGTCGATTGTTGGCAACATCTGCATCGAGTAGTTCACATCGTCAAGGGTCAGCCGGTTGGCTTTGATACGCCAAGGAGCGCTTTGGGTGGTGTCGGTGTCTTCTTCTGCCTTATATGGCAAATATTCCAAGTTAACATCACCGCCTCGCAGGGCGCCGTCGGCAATGTTGATTTCATTATTCTCCAAATCCACCGCCACGCCGCGCACCTGACACTGCTGCACCTTGGCGCTGAGCCGAAGTGACTCATCATCTGTGTTGAAACGGTATTGGGCACGGGTGAGCCGGGCATCATCCACCTCAATGCGCTTGTCAAGCAAGGGCTTCAGTGCGATGCCGGCCGTGAGGTTTTCGGCAGCCAAAACGGTGTCGCCTTTCTGATCTAAAGCCAGCACACCGTCGACGCTCACGTCGAGCGGAAACTTGATGAGCACTCGCTCTATGCTGATGTCGAGGCCTGTTTTCTTGCTGGCCCATTCACAAGCATAGTCTTTGGCGATGCTCTGCACCCACGGGATGTACAGGGCAAAGGGCAGCAGCGTGATGAGCAACAGCAAGATGCCAAACACCCAACCTGCTATTTTCAGACCCTTATGTCTCTTTTCCTCGGCCATGCACACGGTTATTAACCCACAAATTTAAGACATCTTGGCGAAAAAACGCCTACTCGAAGCCCAAAATTTGTCAAAACCACACTTTTTTCACCACTTTTCAGGCTTTCGCCACAAAGCGCAACCAACCCACATAACTAAGCAACACCACATTCATCATCAGGGCATAGAGAATGGCGGGAATGGCCATGGCTTCGTTATTAAAGATAAAGGGGCTTGAGGCTATGGCAATGGCCTGGGCGGCGTTTTGCATGCCCACTTCGATGACGATGGTGCGGCGCACAGGGCCTGTGAGCCGGCTGGCACGCGACAACACCGATGCCGCACCGGCTGCAAGCAGAATCAGGACCAATACGCACAAACCAAGTTGCCCGAAATTGGCAATTATCTCGCGGTGGTGCTGCGCAAAGAACACGCCAGCGAGCAACATCAGAGCCGGAAAAGCCACCTTGCCCAGCACGCGGGCCAACCGGCCGGCTACAGCGGGCCGCCACTTGCGCAACACGGCACCCAACACAATGGGAACGGCCATGAGCACGATGTTTTGCATCAACAGGTTGCCTACAGGCAGATGAACCGCAGCCGCTCCAGGCCCACCGCTTACGGCAACAGCCCACATCAGGACCAAGGGCACTGTCACCAGCGTGATGATGCTGCTCAGCGCGGTGAGCGTGACCGACAACGCCACGTCGCCACCGGCAAGCATCGAGAACACGTTGCTTGAACTGCCACCGGGGCAGCAGGCAATGAGCACAACGCCCACAAAAAACACTGGCTCCAGATGCATGGCCCATGCCAAACCGAAGGCTAAGGCAGGCAACACAACCAACTGTCCCAGCAAGCCCACAAGCACCGGACGAGGAGAGCGGGCCAAGCGTGTGAAATCTGCCAGCCTGAGCGTCAAGCCCAGGTCGAACATCAACACAAACAAGATTGGAATAACAATAAATATCGTGCTCATGTACAGAAGTTAATCAATAAAAACATCCACATAAAGTAGAACTTGAACTTTTTGGGTTTTTCTTGCATTTGTCCAGATAACAGAGGGTGCGACCTTGCGCACCCTCCAACCATGTTTTATCGGTGCTTTTAGAATGCCCTTTCAGGGAAACCGAACTCATTCTTGAGCTCTTCCATGAACGCCTTGTCGTCCATCATTTTCTTGCCCGCTTCACTGGCTTCGGCTGCATCTGAAAAATCCCTCATGAAGCCCTCCAAAGGAGCATACTCTTCAAGTTTCTTTTTCAGGTCGCCCAGCATCTTGGTTGTCTCGGCGGGGTCATCTTTCAGTTTTTGCTGAAAATCCTTGTCCTGAGCCTTTTCTTGAAGTTCTTTCAGTGCATCATACATCGGCTTCATGCCGGCCATCATCTGACGGGTAGCGTCTTTCCATTGGTCAACACTCCAATTGGCACCTTCTTTCTTGGCCTTCTCCGCAATTGCCTTCACGTCATCTAATGTCACCGCCTTCACATCATTATTGGTGGCAGCAGCACTTTCAACTTTCGCTTCAGCTTTTTGCCCATCATTGGCAGCCTCGTTCTTACATGCGGCAAAGCACACGGCCACAGCAACGGTGATCATCACAAAAAATAACTTTTTCATAAGTAAACAATCATTTAATGAAACAAATAATTTATTAGTATTACATTGCAGCCAACGTGGCTGGAATGGTCGTCATTTATTCATCGGCAGCCGTTGTGGCGGGTTTCACAAGCAGCGCACTCGACTCATAGAGCAGGTAGATGGGCAGAAACACCACCATCAAGGTGAAGGGGTCGCCCGTGGGGGTGATGATGGCTGCAAGCACCAGCAGAGCCACCACGGCATGGCGCCGATAGGTACCGAAAAATTCGCGATGCAACACACCCAAATGACCCAGCAGCCATGCCAGCAAGGGCAACTCAAACACCACACCCATCACAAAGAGCATCATCAGAAACGTGTCCATGTAACTGTCCAGTGAAATCTGGTTGGGAACCATGGCGCTCACATGATAGTCGGCCAAAAAACGAAGTGTCACCGGGAAAACCACCAGATAACCCACCAGCACACCCACAAAAAACATGATGCAGCCCAGCCCGAAGGCCATTTTCATGCCGCGTTTCTCATGAGCGTAAAGAGCAGGACTCACAAATGTCCACAACAAATACAGCACCACCGGGAATGCCAGCACCAGCGCCAGCCAAAACGATGTGCTCATGTGGATGAAAAACTGTGAGGCCAGCTGAATGTTAATCAAATCCACATGAAATCCGTCGGCACTGAACGGTGTCAGTCCTGGAATGGCTGCCGTGATGTGCTCAAACAGCCGATAAAGCGGGAAGTCGGCACGGCACGGGGCCAATATCACAAGGTCAAAGATGCGAGGCATTACTGCAAACAGTCCCACAGCCAGCAGTGCCACCACCACGGCCATGCGGACCAGCACAGCGCGCAAGGCGTCCACATGGTCCCAAAACGACATTTCTTGCAGATTGCCCTCGGCCATCAGCTGGCGTACGTCATGCGTTGTCAACGGGCTTGTCGTCGTCCTGAAGAGGTTTCTTCAGTTCCTGTTCCACCTCATTCATGCCGTCCTTGAAACTGCGCACGCCCTTGCCCATGCCGCGCATCAGCTCAGGAATCTTTTTGCCGCCAAACAACAGCAATATCACGAAAACGATAATCAGGATTTCGCCTGTACCCAGATTGAAAATCAATGGTATCATATTTGTCATAGTTTTATCACGATTTGATTCTTAACGGCAAATTTAGCACATTTTTTCAATATCCATTCCTTTTTCCTCCGTTTTTTGTGTTATCGGGGCTGTAAGCGATGCTGCCCCGGGGAATGAAATTTCACAAAATATTCCATTTATAAAAATATCGTCATGTAAATTTTCGCAATTTGTCCACATTTTTATAATTTTACAATCTGAATGGTATCGGAACAAAACAAAATGTATGAAATCATGAAAATTTCTGCAATAATTATTTCAACAGTGGCAGCAACGGCACTGATTGCCTGCGGCACACAGGCCGGGATCACAGGAAGCATGAGCAAAGCGGAGCGCCAAATTTATGTGGCCAACCAAGTCTACGACAACCTCAGCAACAGGCAATACACCATCGAGGTCGATGCCATGAAACCGCTGCGTGGAAGCATGCGTATGCTCAACGACAGGTATGAGCTCACAGTGAAAGCCGATACAGTGGTTTCTTACCTGCCCTACTTCGGCGATGTGTATCGGGTCAACCCCTATTCGCAACAAATCGGGCTCAACTTCACAGGCACGATTTATGATTATGTCGCAACCATGGTGCAACAAGGGCAATATCGCATCTCGTTCAAGACCAAGACACAAGAAGACACCTACGTCTATAACATCGACCTATACGACAACGGAAAGAGCGACATCAACGTCTATGGCGACTTCCACGACGCAATCTCCTTCACGGGGCAAATGGCCATCACTTATTGATTTTTTCGCTCAATTTTTCGAAAGTTCGGGCAGAAATGATTATATTTGCGGCCTAATTACTGAAATTTTTCTTTAATTCTATACTACAGTAACAAGATGAAAGCATTTGTATTCCCCGGCCAGGGGGCGCAATTCGTGGGTATGGGCAAAGACCTCTACGAAAGCAACGCCAAGGCCAAAGAATTGTTTGAGAAAGCTAACGAGGTGCTGGGTTTTCGTATTACCGACCTCATGTTCAATGGCACCGAGGAAGACCTGCGGCAAACCAAGGTCACCCAGCCTGCAGTGTTCCTGCACTCGGTGGTGTTGGCACTCACCCTGGGCGACGATTTCAACCCCGATATGGTGGCCGGCCATTCACTGGGCGAGTTCAGTGCACTGGTAGCCGCCGGAGCACTGCCTTTCGAGCAGGGCTTGAAACTGGTTGAGGCTCGTGCCCTGGCCATGCAAAAGGCCTGTGAAGCTGCACCGAGCACCATGGCCGCCATCATCGGCATGCCCGACGAGAAAGTGGAGGAAATTTGTGCCTCTATCGACGGCGTGTGTGTGGCCGCAAACTACAACAGCCCGGGCCAAGTGGTGATTTCGGGTGAGATGGACGCCATCGCCACTGCTTGCGAGAAGTTCAAAGAAGCCGGAGCCAAGCGCGCCCTGCCGCTCAAGGTGGGTGGCGCTTTCCACTCGCCTCTCATGGAGCCGGCTCGTGCCGAATTGGCCAAGGCCATCGACGAAGCCGATTTCTCGGCACCGCGCTGCCCCATCTACCAGGATGTGGACGCCATGCCTCACACCGACCCCGCCGAAATCAAAGAAAACCTCATCAAGCAGCTCACCGCTCCCGTGCGCTGGAGTCAAATCATGGCCCGCATGGTGGCCGACGGTATGACTGAGGCCGAGGAACTGGGCCCGGGCAAGGTGCTGCAAGGACTCATCGGCCGCACCTATCGCGATGTGGTTGTCACAGGACGACAATAACCAAGCCTTAATGGGCGCATTGCGCCTCAATTATCACAACTCGCCAACGAGGACTTTCCGAAACAAACGGTGTTCGCGCTGGCGAGTTTTTTGTTTTCACTTCGGTTATGCAAACTACTAAAAATGAATAATAACAGTATTTTTAAGTTACATAACGATGATGAAATGCAAAAATTCGCTAACTTTGTAGCAATTAAATAATACATACTTATAATTCAACTTCTATGAAACTTCGACACATCATCCTGACAATTTCTTGCATGGCAATGTGCGTGGCAACCGCTCAAGCACAATCACTCGTCTATTTCACACGCGATATATCTCCCGAATCGCTCGTTAAAATCTACAAAGCTCTGGGCGTGGAAGCCAATGGCCGTGTGGCAGTGAAAATCAGCACCGGCGAGGCCGGAAACAACCACTATCTCAAGCCCACCTTAATTCGCCAATTGGTGAACGAGGTGAACGGCACTATCGTGGAGTGCGGCACAGCCTATGGCGGCTCTCGCCAAGAGCCCGAGAAGCACTGGCAAACGATTCACCAACACGGATTTGACTCAATCTTCGCCGTCGACCTGATGGATGAGTTTGGCGACATACGCATTCCCGCTCAGGACCAGAAACACATCAAGTACGACATCGTGGGTGAACACCTTGCTCACTACGACTTCATGATCAATCTGGCCCACTTCAAAGGTCACGCCATGGGCGGATTTGGCGGAGTGCTGAAGAACGCGTCAATTGGCGTGGCTTCAACTCATGGCAAGGCTTACATCCACTCGGCTGGCCGCACCAGTGACCCCGTGCTGGCCTGGAAGCCCGATTACATCGCAGCCGGCCCCACTCAAGACCAATTCCTTGAATCGATGGCTGCGGCCGCGCAGGCTGTTCACAATTATTTCAATGGCAAGGTCATCTACATCAATGTAATGAACAACATGTCAGTTGATTGCGACTGTGATGGCTCTCCTGCCGCCCCTCGTCTCAAAGACATCGGCATCCTGGCTTCCACC
>JAFUWD010000087.1 GCA_017483645.1 Muribaculaceae bacterium
GGCAGTCTTACCCACGGGCAAACGCCTTAATATCAAGTTTCTGTCCGTCAGGCCAGTGCTTTGCCGCCGACTTCCTTCAGATTCCACCTCGCGATGGACACCCTTGCCTTTGGCTGTGCGCTTGCCGCTATTAGGCCGCGCTCGGGACTTGCACCCATTAGATTATGCCCATGTCGGGCGAACCAAACGAGGGGTGCCGCATGAAATGTGTGGCACCCCTCGTTTGGTAATGTTTGTCCCCCGGGCCGGGAGCGGTCACTTGGTCTCGTAGCCGTAGATGGAAACGAGCTTGACGTCGAACACCAGCGTCGAGAAAGGCTTGATTTTGCCCATCGTGGTGGTGCCGTAACCCTGCTGGTAAGGCACAATGACCGAGCAACTGTCGCCCACGTGCATATTCATCATGGCCATCACCCAACCCTCAATAAGGGTTCCGGGCATCGCAAACCGCACGACACTGTCGGCCGGTGACAAGCTGGCGTAGGACGAGTCAATGGCAGTGTTGTCGTACAACCGGAGGCGATACTTCACATCGACAGTCGACGTGTAAAGGGGCTTCAGGTTGTTGCGGGTGAGCATGGTGTCGTTGTACCAGTGGATGAGCGTCTGGGCGCTGGGATCCCATGCGGCGCCCAACATCTTGTAATAGGATTTCCCATTATCATCGGTGCGGTTCACCTGCATATTGAACCAATCGGTGTTCGTTTGCCGCCAGTCCTTGTACTCGTCTTCCACGCTGTTGCCCACGCACGAGGCGACGAGCGCCACCACAGCCGTGAGTATCAGTATTATCGGGAATTTCTTCATTGTCGTTTAGCGTTTTTTTGTGATGTGATGGATGAAGGAATCAGATGAGCTTTTTGAGCAAGCCATTGAGCGAGCACTCACGCCCGATGATGGCCGGCAGCTGGTCAATGGCCACACGCTCCTGCAGCATGGTGTCGCGGTCGCGCAGCGTCACGGTGTTGTCCTCCTGCGTCTGGCCGTCGACGGTGATGCAGTAGGGCGTGCCGATGGCATCGTGGCGGCGGTAGCGCTTGCCCACCGAGTCTTTCTCGTCGTAGTGGCAAGCGAAGTCAAATTTGAGCACATCCATGATTTCATGGGCCTTTTCGGGCAGTCCGTCTTTCTTGACCAGCGGCAGCACGGCACACTTGACCGGCGCCAGCGCCTTGGGAAGGTGCAGCACCACGCGGGTGTCGCCGCCCTCCAGGGCCTGCTCCTCGTAGCTGGAGCACATCACCGACAGGAACATGCGGTCCACACCAATCGACGTCTCAATGACGTAGGGCGTATAGCTCTTGTTGAGCTCGGGGTCGAAGTACTGAACTTTCTTGCCCGAGAATTTCTCATGCTGCGACAGGTCGAAATCGGTGCGGCTGTGGATGCCCTCCACCTCCTTGAAACCGAAAGGCATCTGGAACTCGATGTCGGTGGCGGCGTTGGCATAATGAGCCAGCTTTTCGTGGTCGTGGAAGCGATATTTCTCGTCGCCCAGCCCCAGCGCCTTGTGCCAGCGCAGGCGAGTCTCCTTCCAGAACTTGAACCACTCCAGCTCCTCGCCGGGCCTCACAAAGAACTGCATCTCCATCTGCTCAAACTCACGCATGCGGAAAATGAACTGACGGGCCACAATCTCGTTGCGGAAAGCCTTGCCAATCTGGGCGATGCCGAAGGGGATGCGCATACGGCCGGTCTTCTGCACGTTGAGGAAGTTCACAAAGATGCCCTGTGCCGTCTCAGGACGCAGATACACGTCCATTGTAGAGTCGGCGCTGCTGCCCATCTGTGTCTTGAACATGAGGTTGAACTGGCGCACGTCGGTCCAGTTCTTGGTGCCCGAGATGGGATCCACAATCTCGTAGTCCACGATGATTTGTTTCAGATCGGCCAGGTCGTTGGCGTTCATGGCGCGCTCATAGCGGGCGTGCAGCTCGTCACGCTTGGCTTGATGCTCAAGCACGCGGGGGTTGGTCTGGCGGAACATGGCCTCGTCGAACTTGTCGCCGAAGCGCTTGGCGGCCTTCTCCACCTCCTTGTTTATCTTATCTTCGATTTTTGCAATCTCGTCCTCGATGAGCACATCGGCACGATAGCGCTTCTTGCTGTCGCGGTTGTCAATCAACGGGTCGTTGAAAGCGTCCACATGGCCGCTGGCCTTCCAAATGGTTGGGTGCATGAAGATGGCGCTGTCGATGCCCACAATGTTCTCGTGCAGCAGCGTCATGGCCTCCCACCAATAGCGCTTGATGTTGTTTTTCAATTCCACGCCGTTTTGGCCGTAGTCGTACACGGCTCCCAGCCCGTCGTAGAGTTCGCTTGAGGGAAACACAAAGCCGTACTCCTTGGCATGGGACACAATTTTCTTGAAAACGTCTTCTTGTTTTGCCATATTGCTGATAAATTGGTGTTTCGATTTACATTCAAACTGCAAAGTTACGAAAAAACGAGTGCCGAACAAAAGAATTTATTCTTTTTTATGCCGAGTGTTAGTAACTTCGGCGAAGCAACAAGCGAAGCCAACATTACGGAAAAACGAGTGCCGAACAAAAGAATTTATTCTTTTTTATGCCGAGTGTTAGTAACTTCGGCGAAGCAACAAGCGAAGCCAACGTTACGAA
>JAFUWD010000015.1 GCA_017483645.1 Muribaculaceae bacterium
GCAAAAGATTGAAATGAATTTATAATTTATATTAAAAACAAAAAAGTAAAGAAACAATGAAGAAAATCATGATGACTCTGGCTGCAGCGGTTTGCACGCTGGCAGCGATGGCAAACACCTACACCGGACAGCTCTCCGTGTCGATTAACGGCGTGGGTGGCCCGCAAGACGGCGTGGCCATCAACATGGACCAGAACGAGGATGGCACTTACAACTTCAGCCTCAAGAACTTTGTGTTCTATCTCGAGGGCGAACCCATGCCCGTGGGCAACATCGAACTGAACAACCTCACCGCCACCGATGGAGCACAGTTCAAGAACGTCAGCTTCACAGGCGGCATCAATATCCTGCCCGGCAGCACCGAGGAATTTCCCAATGAAGATGACTGGGCCGGCCCCTATTTGGAAGAAGTGCCCCTGGTGCTGAACGCAGCGTTCAACAACATGGCCATCAGCGTCCATATCGATATTGAAATGACCGTTCTGAGCCAAACCATCAAGGTCGACTTCATCGCAGCTGCCAAGCAGGGCGACGTGAACCTCGATAACGAAATCGGTATCGCCGATGTCACCTCACTGGTCAACATCGTGCTCGACCAAGAGTAATTCTCACAAAATCTTTTACTACCCCAAAGCGGGAGAGAGCCTCCGTGAGGTTCTCTCCCGCTTTTACCTCGTGCGCGCACTACGCACGCACGTAAACGCGCAATCATTGTTATCAATTGAAAATAAATTCGTATCTTTGCCCGCAAGATTCATTCACTGCCCTACAGATAGAAATGATTCGTAACATAGAGGCCGATACTGAATGTGACGTGCCGCGTGCTGCTGTGATAGCGCACACCGTCGGTTCAGCGGGCTCGTTAAAAATTCATCCTGGAGCACCGCAGCAACAGCCGCGGTGACCCTTTGGTTTGCCAATGAATCAACACCCAATGAAGATATTAGTGACCGGCGCCGCTGGATTTATCGGTTCAGCCGTTGCGCGCACTTTGGCCAGCCAAGGCCATGAGGTGGTGGGAATTGACAACATCAACACTTACTACGACCCAAATCTGAAATGGGCGCGCTTGGCCGAGAACGGCATCAAACGCCCCGACAACGGCGGGTCAACGACTCCCTGCAAGCCCATCGTCAGCAGTCGCTGGCCGGGATTGAAGTTCTTCCGCATCGACATTTCCGACCGCGAAGCGCTTCCCCGCCTGTTCCAATCCGAGAAATTCGACCATGTGATTCATCTGGCCGCACAAGCCGGCGTGCGCTATTCGATAGAAAATCCCTGGGCCTATATAGACAGCAACATCGTGGGATTTCTTAATATTCTGGAGTGCTGCCGGCACTGGCCGGTGAACCACCTGGTGTACGCGTCGTCATCGTCGGTTTATGGGCTGAATGAGTGTGTGCCGTTTACCGAAGACCAGAAAGTGGTGCAGCCGGTGAGCCTCTACGCCGCATCTAAGGTGGCCGACGAACTGATGGCGCACGCTTATGCCAAACTCTACGGCTTGCGCTGCACAGGCTTGCGCTATTTCACCGTCTACGGCCCGTGGGGACGACCCGACATGGCTCCTATGCTCTTTGCCTCGGCCATTATGCACGGAGAGCCCATCAACGCATTCAACAACGGTGACATGATTCGCGACTTCACTTTTATCGACGACATCGTAGCCGGCACCATCATGGTGATGAACCATGCACCAAAAGCCAACAGCCACGGCGTGGCCGCAACGGTCTATAACATCGGCTGCAGCCATCCCGTGAAGCTCATGAACTTCATCACCGCACTGGAGAGCGCGCTGGGCTGCAAAGCCGCAATGAACTTTATGCCCATGCAGCCCGGCGACGTGTATCAAACCTATGCCGACACCACACGCCTTGAAACCGAGGTGGGCTATCGCCCCCGGGTACGCATCGAGGAAGGTGTGCAGCGCTTCGCCCAATGGTACAAACAATGGGATGCCCAGCACCAATAACCCTCTCCCAACCCAACGCAAAAAATCAAGATTCAATATAGATGAATGTCTTAGTTACCGGTGGAGCCGGGTTTATCGGCTCGAATCTCACAGAACACTTGCTTGAACAAGGGCATCACGTGCGGGTGCTCGACAATTTCGCCACAGGGCACATTGAGAACCTGTTGCCGTTTTTTGAACAGTATCCCCACTCCTTTGAACTGCAGGTGGGCGACATCCGCAACTTGCCCGACTGCCGCAAGGCGGTGGAGGGCATGGAGTATGTGCTGCACGAGGCAGCCCTGGGCAGTGTGCCACGCTCGGTGAAAGACCCCATCACAACCAACGAGGTGAACATTGGCGGCTTCCTCAACATGATTGTGGCGGCACGCGACGCCGGCATCAAGCGATTCGTGTTCGCCGCCAGCAGCTCGACCTATGGCGACAGCGAGAAACTGCCCAAGGTGGAAGACGTGATTGGCCGCCCGCTTTCACCGTACGCCATCACGAAGTATGTCGACGAGCTTTATGCCGATGTGTTTGCCCGCACCTACGGCATTGAATACATTGGCCTGCGCTACTTCAACGTGTTCGGGCGCCGTCAAGACCCTCACGGGGCTTACGCGGCTGTGATCCCCTTGTTTGTGAAGCAATTCATGAATCACGAGGCACCCAATATCAATGGCGATGGCGAGTACAGCCGCGACTTCACCTATATCGACAACGTGATTCAAATGAACATGCTGGCACTGACCGCCACCAATCCCGAAGCGGTGAACCAAATCTATAACACGGCCTACGGCGAGCGCACCACGCTCAACCAGTTGGTGGACTATCTGCGCGAGTACTTGGGCGAGTTTGATGAAACTATCAAAGCCATTGAGCCCACTCACGGTCCCAACCGTGTGGGCGACATTCCCCACTCGCTGGCCAGCGTGGACAAGGCGAAACGGTTGCTCGGCTATGACCCGAAGTTCAGCATGCGCGACGGCCTGCGCCAAGCCGTGAAATGGTACTGGAATAACCTGTAATCAAGTCAACGAATGACACGAATTATAACGAAAAATTCGCATAAATTCGATTATTTAGCTGACTTATGATTTTATCATTATTTACAAGGAAGAAAGTTACGCAATTACTTGGTGCAGCACAGCACGTCCACAGCGTGTTGGGAAGAGGATTTCTCGAAGAAGTCTATCAAGAAGCACTGGAAATTGAATTTAAACGACGGGGCATTCCTTATGAACGAGAGAAAAGGTTAGCAATTAACTATGACGGTATCCGGCTACAAAAATTCTATGTGGCAGACTTTGTATGCTATGATAAGATTATCGTCGAGTTAAAAGCATTGTTACTTTTAGCTGGTGAACATGAGGCACAGACCTTGAATTACTTAAAAGCCACCGGTTTCAAGCTGGGCATTCTCATGAACTTTGGCGAGTCACACTTTAGTTATAAACGACTAATAAATCGATTTAATCAAATTGATTTTTGAAAATATTTATATTCGCTACAATTCGCTTAATTAGTTGATTATATAATAAATTATGAAAGATATAAAGATTTGTGTGATTGGATTGGGTTATGTGGGGCTGCCATTGGCACGACTCTTCTCCACCAAATTCCCCACCATAGGCTTCGACATGAATCAGGCGCGCGTGGATGCCCTGATGAGTGGACATGACGCCACGCTTGAAGTGGCCGACGACTTGCTTCAGTCGGCGCTCGCCAACGGTTTTGTGTGCACCACCGACATCGAGGCAATCCGCAGTTGCAACTTCTATGTTGTGGCCGTCCCCACGCCGGTCGATGAGAACAACAATCCCGACTTGCGCCCCCTGTGGGGTGCCAGCGAAACGGTGGGCAAAGTAATCAGTGATGGCGACATCGTGGTTTATGAGAGCACCGTTTATCCCGGTGTGACCGAGGATGAGTGCATCCCGGTGGTGGAACGTGTGAGTGGATTGAAGTTCAACGTCGACTTCTTTGCCGGCTACAGCCCAGAGCGCATCAATCCCGGTGACAAGCTGCACACAGTCGAAAAAATCAAGAAAGTGACCAGCGGTTCCACGCCCGAAGTGGCTGAGATTGTAAACAGCGTCTATGCAAGTGTCATCACAGCCGGCACACACAAAGCGAGCAGCATCAAGGTCGCCGAAGCCGCCAAAGTCATAGAAAACTCCCAGCGCGACATCAACATTGCCTTTGTCAATGAATTGTCGAAGATTTTCAACCGCATGGGCATCGACACGCAAGATGTGCTTGAAGCCGCAGCAACGAAATGGAATTTCTTGCCATTCAAGCCGGGACTGGTGGGCGGACATTGCATCGGTGTAGACCCTTACTACCTGGCCCAATGCGCCCAGCGCTATGGCTACAACCCCGAAATCATCCTTGCCGGCCGCCGCATGAACGACGGCATGGGTGAATATGTGGCAGGTGAAACCATCAAACTGATGCTTAAAAAAGGTATTCAAGTGCTTGGCAGCGACATCCTGATTATGGGCTTCACCTTCAAGGAAAACTGCCCCGACGTGCGCAACACGAAGGTTATCGACATCTATCGTTCTTTGAAGGAATACAATGTCAACATCACGGTTTTCGACCCCTGGGCAAACCCGGGCATCACAAGGCGAGAGTATGGTGTGGATATTATCAACGACTTGCCCAAGCACAAATTCAGCGCCGTCATATTGGCTGTGGCACACAAGGAATTCACTGGCATCGACATCACGGATCTTTGCACCGAGCCTCACATCATTTTCGACGTGAAGGGTATGCTCGACAAATCCATTATTGACGGACGGCTCTAATTACAGCGCAACAACACAAAACACAAGATGAATAACAAAACTATCCTTGTCACATCGCCGCTGCTGCCCGATTTGGACGAGTTCAACCAACTCCTCCACGAAATATGGGACAGCAAGTGGGTCACCAACAACGGAACGTTTCACAAACAGCTCGAACAAGCGCTGTGCGAATACCTGAAGGTGCCTTACATCAGCATCTTCACCAATGGTACGCTGCCGCTCATCACCGCATTACAGGCCCTGCGCGTCACCGGCGAAGTAATCACCACACCCTATAGCTTTGTGGCAACCACTCACGCCCTGTGGTGGAACGGCATACGGCCGGTTTTCACCGACATCGACCCTGCCACCGGCGGACTGGACCCCGAGCGCATCGAGGAAGCTATCACGCCGCGCACCACGGCCATCATGCCGGTGCACGTCTATGGCAAACCTTGCCGCACAGCCGAGATTCAGGCCATTGCCGACAAGTACGGGCTTAAAGTGATTTATGACGCGGCCCACGCCTTCGGCGTCGAGGTGAATGGCGAAAGTGTTCTGAAAGAGGGCGACCTGAGCACGCTCAGTTTCCACGCCACCAAGGTTTACAACACCCTTGAGGGCGGCGCGTTGGTCATGCACGACGAGAAAATGAAACAACGCATCGACCGCTTGAAAAACTTCGGCTTTGCCGGCGAGACCGAAGTGGTGGCGCCGGGCATCAACAGCAAGATGGACGAAGTGCGTGCCGCCTACGGCCTGCTCAACCTGCGACAAGTAGATGCCGCCATCGAGGCACGCCACCAGGTGGCTGTGAGCTACCGGGCCGCACTGCGTGACGTGGAAGGCATCACTTTCTGGGACGATATGCCCGGTGTGCGCCACAACTACAGCTATTTCCCCATCTTTATCGACGCCGACCGCTACGGCATGACACGCGACGAGCTCTACTTCAAAATGCGCGAGCAAGGCATCCTGGGGCGCCGTTATTTCTACCCGCTCATCAGCGAGTTCTCCACTTATCGCGGACTGCCCAGCGCGCATCCCGACAATCTGCCTCAGGCCACCCGCATGGCCAACAGCGTCATCTGCCTGCCCATGCACCACGAGCTCACCGAGGCCGACATCAATCGTATCATCCAAGCCATAGTAAAATGACCCAGAAAAAATTGATGCTGCTGGGCGGGCTTCGCTACCTGCTGCCCGTGATTGAGGCAGCTCACCGTCACGACATCCACGTCATCACGGTCGACTATTTGCCCGACAATATCGCCCATCGCTACAGCGACGAATATCACAATGTGAGCATCCTCGACAAGGAGGCCGTTCTCAGGTTGGCTCAAAATTTGGAAATTGACGGTATCATGTCGTTTGCCGTTGACCCTGGCGTGGTAACTGCAGCCTATGTGGCCGAGAAGATGGGCCTGCCCTTCCAGTGCAGTTACGAGGCAGCCTGCATCCTGCAGGACAAAGCCAGATTTCGTAAATTTCTCACGGACAACGGTTTCAATGTGCCCACCGCCAAGGGTTACAGCCAATCGGACGACGCGCTGGCCGATGTGGACATATTCCACTGGCCTGTCATCGTCAAGCCCGTGGACAGTGCCGGCAGCAAGGGTGTCACACGCGTTGACAACCCCGAAGACCTGCCCACGGCCATCGACCACGCCCTTAAAAACTCTCCGTCACGGCACTTCATCATCGAAGATTTTCTGGAAAAACAAGGCTTTTCGTCGGGAATTGAATGTTTTGCTGTAGCCGGGAAAGCGCTTTATAACGCCTTTTATGACCAAATTTTTGACAACGAAGCCATCAATCCCTACACACCGTCGGGTGAACGTTGGCCTTCTGTTATGCCGGAACATTACCAACAGGAGTTGAAGAATGAATTGCAGCGGCTTTTCACACTGCTCGGCGTGGACAGTGGCATCTTTAACGTGGAATGCCGTGTATGCACCAATGGCAAAGCCTATATTATGGAGGTATCACCACGTGCCGGCGGCAACCGCCTTGCCGAAATGCTCAACTATGCAGCCGATGTCGACATCATTGAAGCCGAAACTTGCCATGCTGTGGGATTGCCCCTGCCGGCTATCCATGAGCCCAACTACCGCGGTTGCTACGCCATCACAGTGCTCCATGCGCAGCACGATGGCAGATTTCAGGAGTTGCGCATCGATCCGGATTTCGAAGCCCGGCACATCATTGAACGTGACCTATGGGCCGAGCCGGGCGACAAGGTGACCCGTTTCAGCGGTGCCAACCAATCACTTGGAACATTATTCCTGCGCTTCGACAGTGTGTCCGAAGCCGATGAGGCACTACAGAACAGCAACCGATTTTTTCAAATCGTGATCAAAGGCTAATGTTTGATTTTCTCTTTTGTTCATCAGTTATAAAAGATGGTTTCACCGAATCACAGGCAACAGATGGAACAGTATTTTAACGGGAAAAAACTTTTGGTGTTAGGATCCAATATCGGTTCGGTTGAAATCGTCAATTATGCCAAGGCACACGGGGCACATACAATTGTGGCCGATTATTTTGAGCCCGAAAAGTCGGCGGCAAAGCGGGTTGCCGACGAACAGGCATTCATCAGCACGGCCAATGTGACCGAATTGTCGCAGTTGATAAAAACGCGCCACATCGATGGCGTGCTGGCCGGAATCAGTGAATTCAATTTGCTCAAGGCGCAAGAATTGTGCATGCGAAACGGACTTCCCTTTTACTGCAACCGCCAGCAATGGGACACCATCGAAAACAAAGTCCTTTTCCGCGACCTGTGTGAACGGCATGGCGTTCCAACGCCGCGCACCCTTTTCAAAGGAGACGCCGGACTGGCATCCGCACCCTACTGCCCTCCCGTGGTGGTAAAACCCGATGACTCCAACTCCTCGCGGGGTGTGGCCTTCTGCATCGACAATGAATCGCAAGCCGATGCCATCGCTCAGGCAGCGCGTCTGTCTTCGGACAATCGGGTGATTATCGAGGAGTTTTTCCAAGGCGAAGAATTCACAGCGCACTATATGGTGAATCACGGAAAGGCTTTTTTGGCGTGCATCGACAACCGATTTCCGGTCGCGCTCCACGATGACAAAACCACGATTCCCATCGCCAGAGTATATCCCTGCCGTTACGCCGACCGATACATGGAAAAGGTGAATCCCAGGGTGGTGAGCATGATTGAATCGTTGGGGCTGGAGTGCGCGGTAATCTTCGTGCAGGGCTTATACGACAAAAACAGCGAACGTTTTGCCATATTCGAAGGCGGACTTCGGTGCGCCGGTGAAGCCGCATATCGAATCACCGACCACCTGTACGGAGTCAATTTTCTGCACAATCTGGTCGATTATTCATTGCTGGGAACCACAGCCCGGCCTTCCATGGAAAGCATGCTTCTCACCGACAAGCGTGTGGCTTGCGTGCTGTCATTCGCCGCACGGGGAGGCACAATCGCCGAGATCACCGGAGTGGAGGGTGTCACGACACAACTGCCATCGCTCATCCATTTTGAGCAACGCTACCACGAGGGCGACACGCTCCCCGAGGGCGACACGCTCAGGCAAATCGTGCTGCGCTTCACCCTGGTGTGCGACAGCCTTGATGAATTGAAACGACACATCGACCTCATCAACTCATCCGTGGCCGTGCTTGATGCCGCAGGCAATGACCTGTGCGTGAGGTTCGACTCATCACAACTTCTGGCATAGCACAATGAAAAACATCATCATCACAGGCGGCCGAGGGCTGCTGGCATCCGAACTCACACACCGGTTGCTCGCCGATGGAAACTGGAACATTTTTTTGGTGAGCCGTTCTCCACAAGACATCCGGCCTGCCAACCATTTGCAAGCTATCGAGCTGGCTCAACTTGTCAACGACAAGGCACTGCGCAATCTCAGTTACGATGCGCTGGTGCACACCGCGTTCTCGCGCTCTTTAGATGGCGAAGATTTAAAGAAATCTTTGGATTTTCTCACTGACGTTCTGGCGGTTGCGAAACAACTTGAACTTAAATCATTTATCAACATATCCTCACAAGGTGTTTATGGCACAAAACACAATGAGAATGTTTCCTGTGATGAAACCATGAGCTTATCGCCCGGTGACAATTATTCCATCGCCAAGGCATTTTCCGAAGTCATGGTGAATTCAGGATTTGCCAACAGTAACATCAACCACACCAACATCCGACTTGCTTCCATACTCTCTCACAAAGAAAGCAAGCGATTTGTCAATATTCTGGTAGACCATGCCAAGCATCAACGCGACATCAACATATCAGGCGGGAACCAACATTTCTCTTTTATTGACATTGACGATGCATCGCAAGCTATCACAACCATGCTGAATTATTGCGATAAGAAATGGGAGCCAGTTTATAATCTGGGCACAGGTCTTTCACATTCTCTCCTTGAGATTGCAATCATGGTGGCCGACATTGCCAAAAGGGAATACGGCTACGAGATTAGCATCCATGTTTTGCCCGCCACAAATGATGCTAACATGAAACTAAGTGTCACTCGCTTTTCTACTGATTTCTTCTGGCATCCTCAGTGCAGTTTGGAATCCAGTATTGAAAAATTATTCAAAAACCAATGATAAACTTTTTACGGCTCAAGCAAGTCATCAACTACGGCTGGAAACATTCCGGCACCATCAGCAAGAACGAAGGGTTTTCCTCGGGCAAGCGGATTGCTATTTTCTTCGACATCCTGCGATGCTTCAACAAATACAAAATGTGGTCCAACCAATACGTTAAGGAAAAGTTCTATTCCTTGTCAAAACAAGAACGGGCCGAAACAGGAGCAAAATACCGCGAGAAGGGCATCATCCGCGACCGCTGGCAGCGTGATTTTCAGGAGAACCAGCGGTTTCTGGAAAAATATTCTTCGCTCAAGTGGGACCGTGTGTCGCTGCGCCAAAAGAAAATCAAGGCCTACCGGCAACGCTACGGCATGGGCGAAGATTGCCTGATTGAGCACGATGTGCACCTCAACCGACAGCATTATCTGGAAGGCACCATCAGTATCGGCAACCATGTGACACTGGCCAAGCACGTCTTTGTCGATTATTCGGGAGAGGTGATTATTGAGGATGGTGTAAAGATTGCCAACGGTGTGATTATTGAGTCGCATCACCGCGACATTGATGCCTATAACCGCGGCTTGAATGTGAACATCCCCACCTCTATCCGAATTTGCGAGAATGCTTATATCGGCTCCCGTGCCATGATTCTCGACTCATGCAACTACATCGGCAAGAACGCCAGGGTAGGCGCCGGAGCAGTGGTTACCAAGGATGTCCCCGACAATGCACTGGTGGCTGGCGTGCCCGCAAAGATCATCCGCTACATCAACCAATAACCGGCGACCATCAACAACCCATCAACTTTATATTTAATGTGAATTCGTATAAAATCAAAAGCGATTTATTTCATAATGTCCTGTGTGTCAGTTCCTCCCCTAAGTTAGGGGAGCTGATTAGTTCCCCCTCTAAGTTAGAGGGGGTGGCCGCAGGCCGGGGGCGTGTGTGATGCCTGCAAGGGTGGCAGCGTCGCTGGTTGACACACTCCCTCGGCCCGATGGGCCACTCCCCCTAAGTTTAGGCCACTGAAAAAGTCATTTATTAACACTTGATTGTTAATATACGTTAATTTGTGTTCTGTTGACATCCCTCCAGCCCTGTATTTTCGTTAGCCAAAATTAGCTATTTAACATATATAAACATTTTGGTGAAAATTTGGGTACTTTTTCAGCGGCCTCAACTTAGGGGGAGAGCTGCCAATGCTCTGACTATTAAATAGATTTATACCGAGCTTACGTATATTTAAAAAAATTTGAACAATTTGGCACAAAACAGAGTGAAAAAAGAGCGTGACTCCAATCTTGAGTTGTTTCGCATCATTGTGATGATGCTCATCGTTGCGCATCACTATTTGATCAACTCCGGATTAAAGGAACTTGTCGACTCACAACCCCTCACGGCACAATCCTGCTTCCTGTACACTCTGGGCATGTGGGGCAAAACGGGAATCAATTGTTTCGTGTTAATCACAGGCTACTTCATGTGTAAATCCAGCATTACACTCTTCAAGTTCCTGAAGCTCGTCTTGCAGGTGTATTTTTACGCTGTAACGATCGGGCTGATTTTTGTTTTCACAGGTTACACAAAACTCGACGCTCAAAACATCGCCTATTTCCTGTTCCCTTTCAACAAGCTGAACACCGGATTTAAAAGCGCCTTTGTCGTTTATTTTCTGTTCATTCCTTTTGTGAACATCGTTGTCAACAACATATCCAAGCGCCAGCACCAGGCACTGATGGCCCTGTGCCTGGTTGTATATAGTGTGTTTGCCAAGGCCGGTTTCATCACCCTCAATTATGTGGCATGGTTCATGGTTCTCCATATCATTGCGTCCTATCTGAGGTTTTATGCCTCGTCGGCCGACGGCAATGCCAAGAAATGGGGAATCCTGATGTCGATAAGCATTGTTTTGGCCATTGCGAGCGTCATGATATTGAGAACAGCCGGTATCATTTCTCACAAGTTCTGGTTCGTTTACGACAGCAATTCGCCCTTGGCCGTCTGCACCGGTGTCACCGCGTTCATGTTCTTCAAGAACCTGAAGATAAAGCCATCCCGATTCATCAACACCGTCGCCTCAACCACATTTGGGGTTTTGCTGATTCATGCTCACAGCGCAGCCATGAGGAAATGGTTGTGGAGCGACACGCTCCACAACACGTCGTTCTTCGGCACACCCATGGGCTGGGTGCACCCCATTGTGTGCGTGCTGGCTGTCTTCGCCGTCTGCTCGCTCATCGACTATCTTCGAGGCAGATTTCTTGAAAAGCCGTTATTACCCAAAATTGCCAATCTTGCCGAACAGGGTCTGAAAAACACCAAATGGCTGAATCGCTGAAAAAGAAAACGGTGAAGGGCGTGGCATGGACCGCGACCGACCGGGTGGCCAACCTGGCCATCGGGTTTGTAATCGGTGTGGTGCTCGCACGCATCCTCAGCCCCGGCGACTACGGCCTGCTTGCCATGATAGCGGTGTTCAACGCCATTGCCTACGCCTTCCTCGACAGCGGCTTCGGCAACGCACTCATCCGCAAGCCCGACCTCACCGAGAATGACAACACCACGGCCTTCATCTTCAACATCGGGGCTGGCGCGGTGATGTATGGCGTCATCTGGTGCATCGCTCCCTTTGTGGCGCAGTTCTACAATAAGCCCATATTGGCGCAGCTGCTGCGTGCCGAGGGCATTTTGCTCATCATCTCGGCTTTCAAGATTGTGCAAAACACACAGCTGTCGCGTGCACTCAATTTCAAGGCCAAAGCCATCATCAATGTGTCGTCGCACGTTGTGGCCGGCATCATCGCCATCGTGGCGGCCTACAGAGGGCTGGGTGTGTGGTCGCTCGTGATTCAGCACATCGCCACTGGTCTGTTCAGCCTCATCCTGTTCTGGGTAGTGTCGCCGTGGCGCCCACGCGGCCGTTGGGACAAAAACTCTTTCCGTTACCTGTGGGGCTACGGCTCAAAGATGCTCGCTTCGGGGTTGCTCGACAAAATTTACGCCAACATCTACCCCATCATCATCGGCAAATTCTTCTCTGCGGCCGATCTGGGTCAATACACCCGTGCCAAGGACTACACCCGCATGCCCTCCCAGGGCCTGACCGAGGTGCTGCAACAAGTCACCTTTCCCGTGCTGAGCAAAATCCAAGACGACGACGAGCGGCTGCGCGGCTGTTATCGCCGCATGCTGCGCTTCACCGCCTTCATCATGTTCCCCGTCATGATAGGAATTGCCGCACTGGCCCATCCGCTCATCATCACACTGGTGACCGCCAAGTGGGAACCCTGCGTGCCCTATCTGCAAATCATCTGCTTTGCGTCGATGTGGTATCCCATCCACGCCATCAACCTCAACCTGCTGCAGGTGAAAGGGCGCAGCGACCTGTTCCTTCGGCTGGAAATCATCAAGAAAGCAATTGCCACCATCGCCATATTTGTCAGCGTGCCCTTTGGCATCATCGGCATCTGCATCGGCTCCGTCTGCACCTCCCTGATTGCTCTGACCATCAACACCTACTACACCGGCCAGCTCATTAACGTGGGCTTCTTCATGCAGATGAAAGACCTCACACCCACCCTGCTGCTGTCGCTGCTGACGGGGGCCCTGATTTACGCGTTCACTCAGTTCGTGAACCTGCCCGACGGCGCTTTGCTCGCAGTGGGCAGCCTTGCCGGGGCCGCCATCTACCTCGCCATCGCCCGCCTCGCCCGCATGCCTGAGCTCCAGGAGGCCATCAACATCCTCCACCGCCGCTAAGGCTCACACAAACGGTATTAAACAAAAACATTGAATTATGACAGAATGGTTTTTCAGCGGAATCGGCAGTAACCTGCTCACTTGCATCATCAGTGTTTTGATTGGTGGTGCGGCAGGCTACAGGCTGGGCGTGCGACAAAAAGTGAAACAGCGGCAACAGGCCGGCGACCACGCCACACAAATTCAAGTGGGAAACATCAACGACCATGGACGTTCAGAAAGCAGGAAATAATTCAGTGCAGTTGCAAGTCCAGAACTTGAACTTAGGCATCGACGAGAAGCGAGCGCGGGAAATCTGCCGCGAGCAGTTCGAGGTGGCCAAACGTGACTACACGGAAGAAGCCGTGCAAATTGCTAACGGGCGCATCAGCGAATTTGAGGACAGACTCATTCCAAGGCTGCAATGTCTGGAAAACGGGCTCTCCTCATTGGCTTCGCCTGAATTTCAGTTGTTGCTGGGCAGGGCACAGCGGGTGGCCGCCGCCACCGACCAGCAAAAAGACTACGATGTGCTCACCGAACTGCTGGCAGCCCGCATCGAGCACGGACATCGACGCGAAACCCGCGCCGGCATCAAACGCGCCGTTGAGATTGTGGACGAAGTCTCCGACGAGGCGCTGCAAGGCCTCACCCTGCTGCACGCACTGCACACCTTCCGCCCTGTGGCCAAATTCATCGGCATAGGACTTGACGCGCTCAACAACCTCTACCAAGACATCATCTACAGCGACCTGCCACAAGGCGAACGCTGGATCGACCACCTCGATGTGCTCGGAGCCGTGCGAATCGTACCGTTCTCAAAATTCAGCCCGCTCGACCAACTGCTGGGTCGTGAGATGAACGGCTATGTGTGCACCGGCATGGAGAGCGGCAGCCAGGACCACCAAGCCACGTTGCAGGCATTGGCAGCCCTCAACATTTCTCAGAACGGCCTGATTGTGCAGCACGAGCTCAACCCCGGCTATTATCGTTTCAACGTAGTGCATCAGTCCGACCCCATCAGCTTCATGATTCAGGTCATGCCCGGAGTATTTGTCCATCAAGACCTCACCGCCGAGCAGGACAAACTCATACGCCCCTTCATGGCCCGATATCCCAAAGACACCGTCATGCTGCAGCAAGTGCAGGCACGGTTCCGCGAGCAGATGCAGCAACGCCCCCACATCAAGCAAGCCATGGACTGGCACGACCGGCTGCCCGTCAGCCTGCAGATTACCGCTGTTGGCCGAGCCTTAGCCCACGCCAACGCCCAGCGCCTTCACACCGGCCTCCCCGCCCTCAAAGACTGATTCCTCACCGTAGCCAAAATACATTGTAACAACCACGACTTCAAAAAGAGGCACATCAAAATGTCCAGTGAGCTGAAAAAGAAAACGGTGAAAGGTGTGGTGTGGTCAACCGCCGAAAATTTTTCGATGATTGGCATCAACTTCATCGTCGGAATTATTTTGGCGCGATTGCTCTCGCCCAGTGACTACGGACTGATAGCGATGATAACCATTTTCATGGCAATCTCGCAGGCTTTCATCGACAGCGGCTTCCGCAACGCGCTTATTCGCAAACCCACCATTACTGACGCCGATTATTGCACGGCATTCTATTTCAACATCATTGCCGCCGCTGTGCTCTATGGCTTATTATTCGCCATGTCGCCTTGGGTAGCAGTGTTCTACAACAAACCGATTCTTTGCGATTTGCTGCGTGTTGAGGCTTTGACCATTGTGATAGGGTCGTTTAACATCGTGCAGCGGGTGCGACTCACACGCTCACTCAACTTTAAGTTAATAGCCATAATCAGTGTCACATCCAATTTGGTGTCGTGTGGTGTAGGACTATTTTTGGCCTTCACCGGGTACGGCGTGTGGTCGCTGGTGTTCATGCACATCACCACCAATACCATGCAAATGCTGCTTTTATGGCTCACTTCACCGTGGCGTCCTCGCTCTCGCTGGAGTGGTGAATCATTCCGTTACTTGTGGGGGTTCGGCTCAAAATTGCTGGCGTCGGGCTTGCTCGACAAGATTTACCATAACATCTATCCCATCGTGATTGGCAAGTTTTTCTCGGCGGCTTCTCTGGGACAATATACTCGTGCACATGGATTTGCCGACTTGCCGTCGAGCAATCTCACTGGAGTGCTACAAAAAGTCACTTTCCCTGTTTTGAGTAAAATGCAAGACGACACCCTGCGGCTCGCCGAAAACTATCGACGTATGCTCCGGCTGTCGGCATTCGTGATTTTCCCGCTCATGGTAGGCATGGCAGCACTGGCGCGGCCATTAGTACTCACGCTCATCACCGACAAATGGGTTGAAAGCATCGTCTACTTGCAAATTATCTGCTTCGGCATGATGTGGTATCCCATCCATGCCATCAATCTAAACTTGCTACAGGTGAAAGGCCGCAGCGACCTGTTCCTACGGCTGGAAATCATCAAGAAAGTGATTGTCACCATTGCCATGGTGATAGCCATCCCTTTCGGCATCGTGGCCATGTGTGTGGGCTCCGTTTGCACCTCCCTGATTTCCTTGGTCATCAACACCTACTACACCGGCCGCCTCATCGACGTGGGCTTCATCATGCAGATGAAAGACCTCACACCCACCCTGCTGCTGTCGCTGCTCATGGGAGCCCTGATTTACGCGTTCACCCAGTTCGTGCACCTGCCCGACGGCGCTCTACTCGCAGTGGGCATCACCGTCGGTGCGGCCATCTACCTCGCCATCGCCCGCATCACCCGTATGCCCGAGTTTCAGGAAGCCATCAACATCATCCACCGTAAATAAATCACATCGGTTTCGGCAAAAAGCGGTTTTATACATTAAAGAACGTGAGTTCGATGAATGCAGTGCTAATGCAAGCCGTTAACATCACTCCCAATAAGTTAGTTCAATGGAACGAGCCGAATACAGAGGACGAACTTGTTCGTATTTTACTGACACAAAGCCTATTGACACCGAAGGAGCGGGGCCACTCGGCGAGGGGCAGCTCTCCCCCTAAGTTAGGGGGAGTGGCCGAAGGCCGAGGGAGTGTGTGATGCTGCGAGGGTGACAGTTCAGTTTGAGGGGGTGCCCGAAGGGCAGGGGCGTGTGTCCACACGGCGACGCATGGCCAGTGATGGTGGTTGACACACTCCTCCGTCGCTTCGCGCCACCTCCCCTAACTTAGGGGAGGAGTTTCAATCCACGCAGGGATTACAAACTCCTAGTTCGCTTGCCTACTGTAACCTTTCATTTAAATCAAAGAAACAGATAGTTCACAACACGTTGCTTCCATCGAACACGTTTTAATTTCTGCATTTCGCTTAATTCGCTGTCTCACTTTAAATTATGAGTATTGAAATATGACTAATGAGCCATTGGTTTCAATTCGTTGTTTAGTTTACAATCACGAGCCTTACCTGCGGCAATGCCTTGACGGCTTCGTAATGCAGCAAACAAATTTTCCTTTTGAAGCCATCGTTCACGATGATGCCTCCACCGACGGCTCGGCTGCCATCATCCGCGAATATGCCGAGCGTTATCCCGATATCATCAAGCCCATCTACGAGACAGAAAACAAATACAGCCAGGGATATGGCAAACTGAATAAAATAATGATTGATGCCATAAGTCCCGCGGCTAAATATGTGGCGATTTGTGAAGGTGATGACTACTGGACCGACTCGAATAAATTGCAAAAGCAATTCGATTTTATGGAAGCACACCCCGACTACTCCATGTGCTTCCATCCCGTAGTAAGACTAAATGAAATTGACCACAGTGAAACAGTTCAAGAAAATGAGGATGAGGATGTCAGCACCGAAAAGATTATTGCTATGGGAGGGAGTTATTGCCCCACAGCCTCAATTGTTATAAAAAAATCCATTTTGTGTAAAATGCCTCGTTTTAGGCAAACAGCCAAAGTCGGAGACTATCCTATGCAGGTATTAGCCGCTACTGAAGGCAGAATACATTGCTTTCCAGATGTAATGGGTTGCTGGCGTTGCCAACCGAGTTCATGGACCATGACAGTTCACAACAAACGATTGATTACGCACCATTTGAATCGAATTGAATGGTTAAAAGAATGTGATGATTACACTTCACACAAGTACACTTCTGCGGTATATTACTCTATCATAGACAGTGCACTCGAACTTTTCAAGCAAGGCGCAATTACACGAAAAGAGGTTTTGAAGATGTTCTCAAAGGTTAAACTCTGGAAACTTGATTTAGACATCCAGCATAAAATAATTTTCATCAAACAATTCTTGTACATTTTATCCCATAGATCCTCTCAACAAAAATTGCACCCATTGATATAATTTGATTACTATATCTATTTACATGAATAATTATAATGTATTAAGTGAGAACAAAACCGCCCTTATGGGAATTGCAATAATATGGGTTTTCTTGTTTCATTCAGATATTCAACTATATTGCAATGAACCACATTGCTGTCCACTAAAAATTGTGGACGGTTAATAAATAAAATTTTCAAACAAACTCGGTTCACTTGAACCATCGAGTTCTTTGACATTGTTGAAATTCTGTTTGTCGAAAAAGTCCCTTAACGGGGTCTTGTCAGTCA